>JBJOIU010000009.1:0-46426 GCA_046046935.1 Bacteroidota bacterium | reverse complement strand
TTATTACAAGAAATCAATAAACAAGCAATTAAAAATAATCGAATCATTGATTGTTTGTTACAAGTACATATTGCATCTGAAGAAACCAAATTTGGATTTGATGCTGCTAGTATTGACGAGTTAGTTCAAAGTGGACGTCTTACTAATTATTCCCATATTCGAATCAAAGGTTTGATGGGCATGGCTAGTTTTTCTGATGACCAAGCTATACTTACTAAAGAGTTTGGCTTATTAAAACAAATTTTCGACCAAGCAAATAAGCAACTCAATAACGATTTGACTATATTAAGTATGGGGATGAGTAGTGATTACCAATTAGCAGTACAACTTGGAAGTACCATGGTTAGAATTGGTAGTCTGTTATTTGGTGCCAGAAATTATACTAAATAGATACAACTTGATATTGATATAAAAAAGAGGAGTCCCTTTAGGAGACTCCTCTTTGAATTGTATGTATAATTCCCTTAGGGGATCCTTTTTATTTTGTCTTATTATAATCGAATACTAATTGAGTAAATGCCTTTACGCCAACAATAAATCCTGATTCATCTAAATAGAAATCTGGAGTATGATGTGGCCCTGCATTTTTAGGATCTGTACCTTTTGGCAAAGCACCTACATTGAAGAAAAAGCTAGGTGCTTTTGCTGCGAAGAATGAAAAGTCTTCTGCACCAGTTACCCAAGTAGATTCTGAAACATTTTCTTCCCCTGCAGCTTTGATTAATGAAGGCAATGTTTTCTTTACTAAAGCAGGGTCATTATAAGTTACTAGTGTTTTAGTATCAATATTCACTTCTGCAGTGGCACCACTACTTTTAGCAATAGTTTCTGCAGTATGTTTAATTCTTTGATGAACTTCTTCTTGCATTTTTGAATCCAAGGTTCTAATGGTTCCAGTCATCTCTGCTGTTTCTGGAATAATATTAGATCTAACACCGCTATTAATCGTACCCACTGTAATTACTAAGGGAGCTTTAGTTAAATCCATTTGTCTGCTTACAATATGTTGTAAACCTTCAATGATTTGAGCACTTGCAGCAATTGGATCTACGCCACCCCAAGGTTGAGAACCATGACTTCCTTTTCCATTTACTTTGATAGTAAACCAATCTGAAGAGGCCATGAATGCACCAGATTTATACTTGATAGTGCCTACTGGAGTTTGAGAAGAGATATGAATACCAAATACTGCTTCTACTTTTGGATTATCTAAGGCCCCTTCTTTAATCATTAAAGGTGCTCCACCTTCTTCTTTTCCAGGAGCTCCTTCTTCTGCAGGTTGGAATAAAAATACTACTGTACCTGGTAATTCTTTTTGCATACTACTTAATACTTTTGCAGTAGCCATTAACATAGCGGTATGAGAGTCATGACCACATGCATGCATTACACTTACTTTTTGTCCATTGAATTCTGTAGTTACTTTAGAAGCAAATGGAACTGGAGTTCTTTCATATACTGGTAAAGCATCTATATCAGCTCTTAATGCAATGGTTGCACCAGGTTTGCCGCCCTTTAAAACAGCTACCACACCTGTTTTAGCAACAGGGTAGCGCACTTCTACATTAGGTAATGTTTTTAAGAATTCTGCAATATATTTTCCAGTATTGGTTTCTCTGTTTGATAGTTCTGGAAACTCATGAAAATGTCTTCTCCATTGTATCATGGGAGCTTCCACTTCTTTAATTAATTGGCCATAAGCCTTTGGTAGCTCTTGGGCATTAGATGCTAAGCTGCCAGTTAATAATAATCCAAGTAAAAATTTGCGCATAGTGTTTATTTTAATGAAAGATTTTATGATTGATATTCTCCAAATACATTTCTTAATGCATCACTTATTTCACCTAAGGTACAGTGAGCTTCAACAGCTTCGATAACTATAGGCATTAAATTATCTGATCCTTTGGCTGCATTTTTTATTGCAGCTAAGCAATCACTTACTTTTTTTGAGTCGCGTTTATTTTTTAATTCTTTTAATTTTTGAATCTGCTCTTGTCTTATTGATTCATTGATTTTCAAAATAGGTATATCTATTTCAGTATCGTTTCGGTATTGATTGACGCCAACGATAATCTTTTCGTTAGATTCAATAGCTTTTTGATAAGCATATGCACTTTCGGCAATTTTATTTTGCATAAAACCAGTCTCAATTGCAGAAACACTTCCACCCATTTGATCAATTTGTTGGATTAGCTCCCAAGACTTTTCCTCTATTTCTTTAGTTAGGTTTTCTACAAAATAACTTCCTGCTAATGGATCTGCAGTATCTGCAATGCCACTTTCAAAAGCTACTATTTGTTGTGTTCTTAATGCAATACTAGCAGCTTCTTGTGTGGGTAGTCCTAAAGCTTCATCAAATCCATTGGTATGTAAACTTTGTGTGCCACCTAATATTGCAGCAATTGTTTGTACAGTTACTCTACTAATATTATTATGTGGTTGTTGGGCTGTTAAAGTTGCACCACCAGTTTGCGTATGGAATCTTAGCATCAATGCTTTCTCATCTGTTGCACCAAGGTCTTTCATAATCTTAGCCCACATAGTTCTTGCTGCTCTAAATTTGGCAACTTCTTCAAATAAGTTATTATGTGCATTAAAGAAGAAAGACAAACGCTTACCGAATATATTGATATCTAATCCTTTTGCTTGTGCAGCTTGTACATAAGCTTTACCATTACTTAAGGTAAAAGCTAATTCTTGAACGGCTGTACTACCAGCTTCTCTTATATGGTATCCTGAAATACTAATACTATTCCATTTAGGTAAATGTTGGCTACACCATTCAAATATATCTGTGATAATTCGCATGGAAGGCTTAGGAGGGTAGATATAAGTACCTCTTGCAGCATATTCTTTTAAAATATCATTTTGTATTGTGCCTGATAAAGAGGTCAAAGCAATGCCTCTTTTTTTGGCTAATGCAACATATAATGCTAATAAAATAAAGCCAGTTGCATTAATGGTCATTGAAGTACTTATCTTCTCTAATGGGATATCTTTAAAAAGAATTTCCATATCTTCTAATGAACAAATAGAAACGCCCACTTTACCTACTTCACCATCTGCTAAATCATGATCGGCATCATAGCCAATTTGTGTAGGTAAATCAAAAGCAACACTCAAACCCATTACACCTTGTGCTAATAAGAAATGATATCTTTGATTACTTTCTTCAGCGGTAGAGAATCCGGCATATTGACGCATTGTCCAAAGCTTTCCTCTATACATATCTGATTGAACACCTCTTGTATAAGGAAATTCCCCTGGTAAAGATTGCCCATCAGTATTTATAGGCAAATCTTCTTTGGTATAAACCTTTTTTACCTCAATGCCACTATCCGTCTTTTTTGATAAAGATTCCATGCTTGAATTTACGAAAAATTATACTTACTAGCCTTATAGAATATTTCTATTTTCGACATTCTAGGTTCTTCAATATTGAGACTTTACTTGTAATTTTGTGGTTCAATAGGATAGTTATGTCAGCAACAAAAAGTGTGAGCACTCCTGTTCAATTTACAGCAGGTGCAATAGAAGAAATTCAAAGATTAATGGCCGAGCCTAATTTTGATCAACAACAAAGATTAAGGGTTGGAGTGAAAGGAGGGGGTTGCAGTGGTATGACCTATGTGCTTGGCTTTGATGCTCCCAAAGCGGATGATATGTTGTTTAATTTTGAAGGTATACCATGTTGCATGGAACCTCCACATCAATTGTACTTATATGGTATGACCATTGATTGGCAAGGAGGCTTAAATAGCAGAGGATTTACTTTTACCAATCCCAATGCTTCGAACACCTGTGGTTGCGGAACATCATTTTCTGTATAATTTTTTTTCAGAAAGTGACTTTTAGAAGAAGTACTCTTTCAATACATATTTCAAAGCATATAAATGCAAAGAGGAGTCTCCATAGGGGACTCCTCTTTGTTTAGTAATATATTGGATTTTACTTTTTCTTTTCTGACTTACCTAATGGCTTGTTTTTTGCAAAGTCCACTAATACTGGAGCAGCTACAAAAATAGAAGAGTAAGTACCTGTAATAACACCAATTAACATTGCAAACGCGAAACCTCTTGTTACTTCACCACCAAAGATGAATAAGATCAAGATGGTCAAGAACACCGTTAATGATGTCATGATTGTTCTTGTTAAGGTTTGGTTGATTGCTTTATTAATGATTGAAGCATTTGACTGGCCTTTGTACAATTGGCTATCTTCACGAATACGGTCATATACAATTACAGTATCATTCATTGAGAAACCAATTACTGTTAAGATGGCAGCGATAAAATGCTGATCGATCTCTAATGGGAATGGCACATAATTTCTTAAGAAGCTAAATACAATCAATGTTACGAATACGTCGTGTAATAAAGAGAAGATAGTTCCTAAAGAATATCTCCAGTCACGGAAACGAATAAAGATGTATAGACAAATAGCGATTAATGCAAATACGGTTGCCTTGGTTGCACCAGCTTTTAAATCATCAGAGATAGATGGCAATACTTTTTGTTGTTTTTGCTTATAGTTCTCGTCAAATTCTTTGAAGCTTGTTCCAGCAGGGAAATGCTTGCTTAATCCTTTGAATAATAATCCTTCTACTTCTTGATCGATATTATTACCTTGATCTTTAATCTTGTATGAAGTAGTGATATTGATTTGATTTTTTGTATCAACAGTTTTGATAATTGGTGCTTCACCAAATACCGCTTTTAATTCTTCTCTAACTTCTTCAATATTTACTGCTTTGTCAAATTTAACAGTGAAGCTACGTCCACCAGCAAACTCAACACCTTCGTCAAATCCGTTGAAGAAAGAAGCAATACCCATTACCAACACAACTGCTGATAATACATATGCATACTTTCTGAATTCGATGAATTTGAAATTAGCATTCTTGAATATATTTCTTGAGATAACTGTAAAATATTCAAAATGTCTGTTCTTAGAAGTATAGATATCTGTGATTAAACGTGACACTAAAATTCCGCAGAATAAAGACAATAAGATACCAATAATTTGAGTTGTTGCAAATCCTAATACTGGACCTAATCCAAAGTAAGCTAAGATAACAGCAGTTAAAAGGGTAGTAACGTGTGCATCCAATACTGGAGACATAGAACGCTTATAACCGTCAGTTACTGCTAATTGGTAGCTCTTTCCTTTGGTTAATTCCTCTTTAATTCTTTCAAATATAATTACGTTGGTATCTACCGCCATACCAATGGTTAATACTAAACCGGCAATACCTGGTGCAGTTAAAGTAAATCCTAAAGCACTTAAAATACCAATGGTAAATAATAAGTTTAAGATTAATGCAATGTTGGCAACCCATCCACCAGTGTTAAAGTATAATAACATTAATGCGAATATTACTAAGAATGAAACGCCAAATGCCATTGCACCACCTTCGATAGATGCTTTACCTAAAGTAGGACCTACTTGTTGGTCAGCAACAATTTTAGCTGGAGCTGGTAATTTACCACTCTCTAAAATTTGTGCTAAATCTTGTGCTGTTTTTAATGAATAGTTTCCAGAGATAGATGAATTACCTGTAGTAATGGCATCGTTTACATTTGGAGCTGAATAAACTATATTATCTAATACAATTGCTAAAGGTTTGCCTACATTTCTTGTAGTCATCTTAGCCCAAATGCTTGTACCAATTTTATCCATATTCATTTTGATAGCAACCTTTCCACGCTCGTCAAAATCTTGAGCAGCATTTGCAACATGGTCGCCTTCTAATTCTGCTAAACCATTATCCAAAGTTTTAATAGCATAAACTGGTAAAACTTCTTTTGCTTTTGCGTCAGTTGTTTCCTCATCTGCTTTTCCATACATGAACACTAAATTAGAAGGGAATTTATTTTTCACTTCCGCTAATGCTAAGTATTGGTTTAATTTAGCTGTATCTTTTTTCAAGATATAACCAATCTCACCTGGGTATACATATGTACCGTTCTTAGATTGATAGGGTTGAGTAAACTGTACCGTTTTTAATAAAGGGTTCTTGTTGCTGTTTAAGATATTAGTATCTTTTTGAGCAATAATTGCACCAGAGTCTGTTACACCATTCAAGCTAGCTTCAATTGCTTTGTCAGCAGCTACAATACCATTTTGAAAATCTTTATTCTCAAAAGTATATACTTCAAAGAATTGTAAGTTAGCAGTAGATTGTAAATAAGAACGAACACGCTCTTTATCAGAAATACCAGCTAATTCAATATTGATAATTCCTTTTGCAGGATCTGGGTTGATAGTTGGAGATGCTAAACCGAAACGGTCAATACGTGTACTTAAGATTTTGTAAGTATTGTTGAAGGCAACAGTTGCTTGTTCTCTTAAATAAGTTGTTACTGCATCATCACTAGCATCAAATTTTAATTTACCATTACTTCTTGTTGCAAATAATGGAGCTAATTTTCCAGTAGGGTTTAAGGCCTTATATTCAGCAGTAAATAAAGTTATTAAGTCCGCATTGCTATTTGCTTTTTTCGCAACAGAATTGGCTAAAGCTGTATTAAACGCTGGTTCTTTACTATAGTTAGCTAATGATTTAATTAATCCATCTAAACCTACTTCCATGGTTACACTCATACCACCTTGTAAATCAAGACCTAACATTAATTCTTTTTCTTTAGCCTCAGCATAAGTAGTTAATCCAAAAAATAACTTTGTATCTTTTGTGCTATCTAATAAATGCTTTAAATAAGCTTTTTGAGCATCGTTTACACTGTCCTTATATAACAATTGCTCTTCTTTGTTACCTGGGTACATTTGTTCAGCTGTAGGTAATTTTTTTACCCAAGCACTTGCTTTCTTTTCCATTGCACCTTCATGGCTTTTTACGAACCATGTAAATGACAATTGGTAAAGACAAATTAAAATAAGCGCAAATGTAAAAAAGCGCACTAATCCTTTGAGTTGCATAATAGTTTGATTAACTGATTTTTAGTCGGCAAATATAATGGTTTTTTGCCTATCTAACAGCGTTCAAGGTAATTTCAAAATATAGGGGAGAATTAGGTGGAATATCAGAACCAGCACCTTGAGATCCATAGCCTAAACTAGAGGGGATCAATACTTTCATTGAACCACCTGCGCCAATTTTTGGAACAGCAATCTGCCATCCTTTGATTAAACTACTCAAGCCATAAGTGATGGTACCTGCATCAAATTGTTTACCATTCAATAACTTACCTGCATAAGTAACTGTAATTGTGTTAGTTACACTTGGTTTAGCACCTGTTCCAGGATTCGTAATTTCGTATAAAAGTCCAGAAGGGTCTTCGGTATAATTGATTGCATTGGCTTTTGCATAAGCAATCATTTGATCTTTCTCACTTGCACTAGATGTATTGCTTGATTTGGAACAAGCAGATAAAGAGAAAATCGCGAAAAATAGGGTAAAAACGCCTAAAATTGATGAAAAAGCCTTCATTTTTGATGATTTTGGAGTAAAAATGGTCATTTTTTGTTTTTTATATGTTTTAGTTCTTGGTATCTCTGTTCGTTCATTTCGGCAGTAAATTGTTGGTAAAGCCAAGCAAATCCTACCGATATGATTAGAATGGCTAGTATTACCCATAAATTATTGCTACGGCTGTTGGCAATCATATTGGCTCTTTCGTACCAACCTAGTTCTGAAATGATCATGACCAATACGCCAAGAGAAAGCCCCACACTTAATCCTCTTAAGAAGGGTTTCCTTTTGTAATGCGGAATGGCTCTTTGCTTTTCCCAATCCAAATAAAATGCTTCTTCGTCCTTATTTAGCATATACAAATTTAATCAAAGCTTTTAAACTACGAGCCTTTGCGTATATTTAGTTTATAAATTAAATATGTTCATGAAATCATTTATTCAAAAATTTGGCATCACTATCTACATTTTATTATTAAGTGCTCATTTATATGCACAAGTACTAGGGGATCAATTCTCTACTGTTCAATTTATCACTAAGGCATTATTATTACCCACTTTAATTGCTTTCTTGGCATCGCAAGATTACAGTGAAACAGCACCAAAAGGGAAGTGGTTAGTTAGTATTGGATTGTTTGGTTCTTTTTTAGGAGATGTATTATTAACGAATGAAAAATATTTTATTGCAGGTATGGTTGCTTTTATGTCTACACATGTTTGTAATATTATTTTCTTTAATAAAATTAAACCTGCACCAGAAAAGAAAATGTACAAAGTATATGCAGTAGCAGCATTATTTGCTTTATTCTGTTTTGGTATTTATAAACAATTAGCTCCATCTATGGGAAGTTTAATTTATCCAATCTTAGTTTATATGATTTTAATCTGTACTGCTGCTATCAAAGCTTTCAGGGCTTCATTAAATGATAAAACTATTGTCATTGCACAATTATTTTGGTTCCCTGGCATGTTGTTTTTTATCACATCAGATGCTGTATTGGCTTTCAATAAATTCCAATGGGCAATACATTCTCCTATAGCACATATTGGTTTAGTGACTATGATGACTTATGGAGTAGCACAACTTTTATTAGCAAAAGGATTTCAGTTATATTTTAAGAAATAAAAATTAAGAGTCTCCCTGGGAGACTCTTAATGGAAGGATATTTAAAAGAAAAGGCCTCGACATTGTCGAGGCCTTTTTAGTATTTGTATTACTTGAATTAGTAACCCATGCCGCCCATATCTGGAGCGCCACCTGGAGCTGGCATTTCAGCTTTTGGCTTGTCAGCAATTACACATTCTGTAGTTAATAACATTGAAGCAATTGATGCTGCGTTTTCTAATGCAACTCTTGATACTTTAGTTGGATCGATTACACCTGCTTTAAACAAGTTTTCGAATACTTCAGTTCTTGCATTGAATCCGAAATCATCTTTGCCTTCTTTAATTCTTTGAACAACAATAGAACCTTCGATACCGCTGTTCTTAACAATTTGACGTAATGGTTCTTCAATTGCACGACGTACAATTTGAATACCTGTATTCTCGTCATCGTTAGCGCCTTTTAATTTATCAAGGCTAGCAACTGCACGAATATAAGCAACACCACCGCCTGGAACAATTCCTTCTTCTACAGCAGCACGAGTTGCGTGTAAAGCATCGTCTACACGATCTTTCTTTTCTTTCATTTCAGTTTCTGTAGCAGCACCAACATATAATACAGCAACACCGCCGCTTAATTTAGCTAAACGCTCTTGTAATTTTTCGCGATCGTAGTCTGATGTTGTATTTTCAATTTGTGCTTTAATTTGATTAACACGAGCAGTGATATCAGCTTTCTTTCCTTTACCACCAACAATAACAGTATTGTCTTTGTCGATAGTAATAGAAGAAGCTTGACCTAAATAAGTCAAATCAGCATTCTCTAATTTGAAACCTTGCTCTTCGCTAATTACTGTACCTGCAGTTAAAATAGCAATGTCGTTTAACATTTCTTTTCTTCTGTCACCAAATCCTGGAGCTTTAACAGCAGCCACTTTGATTGTACCACGTAATTTATTCACCACTAAAGTAGCCATTGCTTCACCTTCTAAATCTTCAGCGATGATAACTAATGGACGGCTTGTTTGTGCAACTTTTTCTAAAATATGTAAGATGTCTTTCATTGCTGAAATCTTCTTGTCATAAATTAAAATATATGGGTTTTGCATTTCAGCTTCCATTTTTTCGCTATTTGTAACGAAGTATGGAGAAACATAACCACGATCGAATTGCATACCTTCTACTACATCCACTGTAGTATCTGTACCTTTTGCTTCTTCCACTGTGATTACACCTTCTTTACCTACTTTAGCCATTGCAGTGGCGATTAACTTACCAATTTCGTTGTCATTGTTAGCAGAGATAGAAGCAACTTGCTCAATTTTCTTTGTATCATTTCCAACAGTTTGTGATTGTGCTTTTAAGCTAGCAACCACTTTTTCAACAGCTTTATCAATACCGCGCTTTAAATCCATTGGATTTGCACCAGCAGTAACGTTTCTTAAACCTTCTCCAACAATTGCTTGAGCTAATACAGTAGCAGTAGTTGTACCATCACCAGCTTGATCAGCTGTTTTAGAAGCAACTTCTTTTACCATTTGAGCACCAATATTTTCAATTGGATCTTCTAAATCAATTTCTTTTGCAACAGATACACCATCCTTAGTTACTGATGGAGATCCGAATTTCTTTTCGATAACTACGTTACGACCTTTTGGGCCTAATGTAACTTTCACAGCGTTGGCTAATGTGTCAACACCTTTCTTCATTTTATTTCTCGCTTCTAAGTCGAAAAAAATCATTTTTGACATATTCAGTTAGTTTTAAATTTTTAAAATAGGATAGGACAATTAAACAATTGCCAAAATATCACTTTCACGCATGATCAATAAATCTTGACCTTCAATTTGGATTTCTGTCCCAGCATATTTACCATATAAAACGGTATCACCCACTTTTACAGTTACTGGTTCGTCTTTTTTACCTGGACCTGCAGCAACAATAGTTCCACGTTGTGGTTTTTCTTTTGCCGTGTCTGGGATGATGATTCCTCCAGCTGTTTTCTCTTCAGCAGCGGCAGGCATAACAATTACTCTGTCGTGTAGAGGCGTAATGTTTACTTTTTTAGCCGTACTCTTAGCCATACTTTATCGTTTTTGGTTTTTAAATAATGATTGTATCTTATACAAAGCAAGAACCCTGCCAATGACTATTTTACTTATTTAGTAAGTCAAAATTTCAGTGAGAGCGCCTATTTAGGTACAAGGGGTGGAAAATTAGGTAAAAAATGGCAGTTTTTTGGAATTATTTAGATAGATTTGCACCCCAATTAGCTCTTAGATTTATGATGAACAGAAGAAATATTCGAATTAAAGTAATGCAGGTGCTCTACATGTTAGAAACCGAAGTGCCAACGGCTCCAAAAGCATTATTACAGAGGGAATTTGACAAAACAAGAAATTTGTTCGTTTTCTTGGTTCATTTACTACATCAAGTGGCATTATTTGCCGAAGTGGAAGCCAATCAAAGAGCTTCTAAAAATCTACCCAATCAAGCCGATCTTTCAGTGAATACCAAATTAGCAGGTAATTTATTGGTATGGCAAACTTTAGAGTCTAGCTCTTTTAAAGAAGCAATAGAACTGGTTAAGCCAGCACAATGGTTAGATGATCAAATTGTAAAATCCATTTTTAGACAATTGGCAGATTCTCCAGAATATCAATTGTATATCAACGACCAAAGTAGAGAGAAAGGGAAGGATAAAGAAATGATCAAGTTCATTTTTGGTACTATAATAATGGGTAGCGAGCGTTTTGTAGACTATATAGAAGAACGTTTTGCCAATTGGGAAGATGAAGGAGATATCATTATTGGATTTATATTAAATTATATTCAAAAGCCTTCTCAGATTGATTTTATGGATTTAGTGGGTAGTGAAAAAATGAAATTTGCTATTGATTTATTAGAAACTGCTATAGATAAAAAATCTATTACAGAAGAAATCATTGTTCCAAAATTAAAAAACTGGGACCCAGAGCGTATTGCATTAATTGATATGATTTTATTGCGTTTGGGTGTTTGTGAACTAGTCTATTTTGATACTATACCAACCAAAGTATCTATTAATGAATACATTGATTTAGCCAAAGATTATAGTACTGAACAAAGTGGTCATTTTGTAAATGGAATTCTGGATAGTATTCATAAAGAAATGTTAGCTGCAGGTAAAATTCATAAAATTAGCCATAAGAAATAATACAGTTAAACTGTATATTTGTATAGGCAGTTCTTAATAAATAATAAATTATAAATAAATAAAAATGACACAATTCTTATTACAAGCACCTCCTCAAGGTGGCGGAACTTTTCAGTTAATTATGTTGGGTGGTATCATCGTAGTATTCTGGTTTTTTATGATTCGTCCACAAGCTAAAAAAGCAAAAGAGCAAAAGAAGTTTATTGACAATATGCAAAAAGGAGATAAAGTAGTAACAATTGCTGGCATCCATGGTACAATTAATAAAGTAAACGAAGACAATACCATTCAATTAGAAGTTAGCCCTGGTAGTTACTTAAAAATTGAAAGATCTTCTATTAGCTTAGAATGGTCTCAGGCTATTAACAAATAAGCTTTTCAAAATGATAATAGTATCCGAAATAGGAATCCTCCAAAGGAAACTTATTTCGGATTTTTATTTTACTTAACTTTAAGTATGGCAATCATTATTGGATTAACAGGTGGGATTGGTTCTGGTAAATCTACTGTAGCAAAAATATTTGCAACATTTGGTGTGCCAGTTTTAAATGCCGACGCAACTGCCAAATACTTAATGAATCATGATCCTATAATTAAAGACCAGCTTAAAGCTTTATTTGGAGATCAGGTATATAGTGAGGGTCAATTGAATAGAACCTTTCTTTCTTCCATAGTTTTTGGAGACGATTTTAAATTAGCACAATTAAACGCCATTGTTCATCCGGTAGCTATTCAATACGCTAAAGATTGGGCTGCTAAACAAACTGCACCATATATAATTAAAGAAGCTGCATTGTTTTTTGAATCTGGTTCTGCAGAAGGTATCCATAAAATAATTGGTGTGACTGCACCTAAGCATTTAAGAATTCAGAGAGTAATGCATAGAGATCATATCTCTAGAGAAGATGTTTTAAAAAGAATGGAACATCAATTAGAGGATAGCTTGAAAATGAAATTATGTGACTGGGTAATACAAAATGACGACAGGCAATTATTGATTACTCAGGTACTTGCCATTCATGATAAAATCCTTGCTTCTATATAAATTTCTTGAAGAAATTTATTTTACAATTTTATAGCACCAACGCTTTAATCTTCCTTCAAAATCAAATGGGGTAGTAGCTTTGGTAATATCTTTTACTAGTTTACTGCTTATATTTTCTAGGTCTATGATAAACTGTGTAAAGTTGGTACTAAAATATAGTATACCACCAGGTTTCATCGCTTTTAAAACATCATTGATTAGTTCTACATGATCTCTTTGAATGTCTAAAATATCTTTCATTCTCTTACTATTACTAAAAGTAGGTGGATCCATCACCACTAAATCGTAATAATTAGCTGGCAAGGTTTTTAGATATTGTTTTACGTCAGCATGTACAAAATGAAATGCGGTTGGATTTTTCAATAAGTTAATGGCAAAATTATCTTCACTCCAACTTAGGTATGTTTTAGACAAATCTACCGATGTAACTTCTTTTGCACCAGCTGCAGCAGCATACACTGAGAAAGAACTCGTATAACTAAACAAGTTTAAAAATATTGTATCTTTGGCTTCTTCTGCAACCATTTGTCTGGTGATACGATGGTCTAAAAACAATCCTGTATCTAAATAGTCGGTTAGATTAACCAAAAATTTATGTCCGTTTTCTTGAACAGTAATTATTTTAGATTCAGTTACTTCTTCTTTTTCATATTGTCCTTCTCTATGAGACATTCTTTTTCTTAGCTTCACATACATGTGATCTATAGGAACTCCAGTCATTGTGCTAATAATGGACTTAGTATGATCAAACCAAATGGCATGTTCTTCATCTGTCAATGCATGTCTTCTATTGTATTCTGCAATATAAATGTACTCTTCATAAAATTCCACACAAATTGGGAATTCAGGTAGGTCATGATCATACAATCTCCAACATGTCAAGCTTAAGCGCTTAGCCTGTTTTAGTCGGTGCTTATAATTTTTTAGCAACCTGTTTTCAAACATTTGAAATTTCTCCGGCGTCATATATGCATCAAAACTACTACAAAAAAAAGAAGCGTTACTCTCATAACGCTTCTAAGTTTTATTTTAATTGGCTTATTTCAATTTAGCCAATGCTTCTTTAATTCTTGCCCATGCTTTTTCGATATTTGGCATGCTGTTTGCAAAAGAAAATCTTACGCAATTAGGTTCGCCAAATGCATCACCCATTACAGAAGAAACATGCGCTGTATTCAATAAATACATACTAAAATCTGCAGCATTAGCAATGGTTTGAGTGCCATCTGATTTACCATAATATGCGCTTACATCAGGAAAAACATAAAATGCACCTTCTGGAGCATAACATTTAAATCCTGGCACTTCGCTTACCAATTTTAAAGTTGTGGTTCTACGACGTGTAAATTCTTCTGTCATTTCAATAGAAGGTTTTAAATCACCTACCAAGGCAGTTACTGCTGCTTTTTGTGTAATAGAACATGTTCCAGATGTAAATTGACCTTGTAATTTCTCCATTGCTTTTGCAATTTCCACTGAAGATGCAGTATAACCCAATCTCCAACCTGTCATAGCGAAGCCTTTACTTAATCCATTGATCACTACAATTTGATCTTTGATATCTTCAAATTGAGCAATGCTCTCATGCTTTCCAACAAAGTTGATGTATTCGTAAATCTCGTCTGATAAGATCGTTATTTGAGGATATTTTTTAAATAAATCAGCCAAAGCCTTTAGTTCCTCCTTACTATATACTGCACCACTAGGATTACATGGGCTTGAGAACATGAATACTTTTGTCTTTGGAGTTATTGCTGCTTCGATTTGTGCAGGAGTAGCTTTAAAACTAGCTTCCGTAGAAGTTCTAATTTCAACTACTTTTCCTCTTGCTATTTTTACTAGTTCTGAATAAGTTACCCAATATGGAGTAGGGATGATTACTTCATCACCTTCATCCACTAAGGCTAAAATCGCATTCGCTAAACTTTGTTTTGCTCCAGTAGAAGTAACAATTTGTTCAGGTTTGTATTCTAGGTTATTATCTCTTTTTAATTTAGCACAAACAGCTTCTCTTAGATCTAAGAAACCTGCTACGGGTGTGTAGTGTGACCAGTTATCATTAATTGCTTTAATGGCAGCGTCTTTAATATGTTGTGGTGTATCAAAGTCTGGTTCACCTAGGCTAAGGTCAATTACATCAATACCTTGCGCTCTTAATTCGCGTCCTAACTTAGCCATTTTCAAAGTTTCTGGCTCACTAAATCTGTTCAATAAAGAAGATAATATCATACAATTGGATTTTATATGCACAAATTTCGCAAATAAATGCTTTCTGAGCTTGAATTTTACATTTAGTTATTTCAAAATTTTCCCCAATTTCAAATACTAACATACATTTGTCTAATATTATGGATAAGAATATTTCAGTTTTTGATATGTTTAAAATTGGTGTGGGGCCTTCTAGTTCTCATACCCTCGGACCATGGAAAGCTTCATTGCATTGCTTGGAAGAAATTGCATTGCATATTGGTTTTCATAAAGTAATTGCAATAGATGTTTTATTATACGGATCATTAGCCAAAACAGGTAAAGGTCATGGTACAGATATGGCCATTATGATGGGTTTGATGGGTGAAGACCCAATAATTACAGATACTTCTTTAATAACTACAAAAATAAAACAGGTTAATACAAAACAGGAACTTGTTTTGAAGTCACAATTCCCCATTGTTTTTGTGCCTGAGCAACATATTCAGTTTTTAAAAGAGGAAGCACTTCCGCATCACCCTAATGCATTAAGTTTTATAGTTCATACGGAGCATAAAGATGTTGTCTATACTTATTATTCTATTGGTGGTGGATTTATTGAAAGAACTATTCTTGACAAAGATGGAACAGAAACTATAGTTGCTGTTGAAAATAATGTTTCTGTTGTAAGCGAAGTGCCTTTTGATTTTGTAAATACTAATGATTTATTACATCATTGTATGAAAACAGGATATGCAATTTCTACCATTATTGCAGAAAATGAAAAAGCTTCAATGAAAGAAGCACAATTGAATAATGGTTTAGAAACAATTTGGGAAACCATGCTTTCTTGTATTTATAAAGGTTGTCATGCCGAAGGTGTTTTGCCAGGAGGTTTACAAGTAAGAAGAAGAGCATTTGATTTAAATAAAAAACTACTAGATAATCAAAGCTATTTATCAAAAGAAGAATGGCTTATTTTGATTCAAAATGGAGGATCAGATTTTAAATATATTTTGGATTGGGTAAGTTGTTTTGCTTTGGCGGTCAATGAAGAAAACGCCAGTTTTGGTAGAGTAGTGACTGCACCAACTAATGGAGCAGCTGGTGTCATTCCAGCCGTACTTTTATATACTATTTTGTTTTGCAAGAAAGATAAACCCTCAGATATACATCAGTTCTTAGCTACTGCAAGTGCTGTGGGAGTGCTGTTTAAAAATGGAGCAACCATATCTGCTGCAATGGGTGGTTGTCAAGCAGAAATTGGTGTTTCTTCTGCAATGGCTGCTGCAGGCTTGACGGAATTATTAGGGGGCAATCAAAAACAAGTTTTAATGGCTGCTGAAATTGCTATGGAACATCATTTAGGATTGACTTGTGATCCAGTAGGTGGATTAGTTCAGATACCATGTATTGAAAGAAACACAATGGGTGCAATTAAAGCCATTACAGCAGCACAGTTAGCATTACAAAGTAAGCCCGATTTTGCTGTAGTAAGCTTAGATAAAGTGATCAATACTATGTGGAATACAGCATTAGATATGAATATCAAATATAAAGAAACAGCTGATGGCGGCTTGGCTTCACAAATTCCTATTGCCTTAGCTGAATGTTAATTTGAATAATCATTGATCACATTGTATAATGTGCCTCTTTCAATTGGATGACGTTTTGCTTGTTTGATCAAAGTCACTAATTCTTCTGTAGTCATTGAAGGATTTTGTTCTTCAGATCCAGCCATTGAATAAATTTTAGTTGTATCATCAATTGTACCGTCAATATCATTTACACCATAACTTAATGTTAATTGAGCTGCGTCTCTTCCAAGCATTGGCCAATAAGCCTTCACATGAGGGAAGTTATCTAAGTATAATCTAGAGATAGCATACATTTTTAAATCATCTAATAAGATTGATTCCGGCACATTACTCATTTCATTATTAGAATTTCTAAACTTCAATGGAATAAAAGTATTAAATCCTTTTGTTTGATCTTGCAATTGTCTTAATCTTTCCATATGATCAATCCTGTGGCTAAAGTTTTCGATATGTCCGTATAATAAGGTAGCATTACTATGCATACCTAATTCGTGTGCAGTTTGATGAATTTGTAACCATTGGTCTGCAGTAGCTTTATCGGCACAAATTTGTTCTCTTATTTCTGGATGAAATATTTCTGCACCACCACCTGGTAAAGAATCTAAACCTGCTTCTTTTGCTAATTGCATGCCTTCCTTTACACTAACTTTTGCCTTACGGAACATGTACTCTAATTCAACTGGAGTAAAGGCTTTAATATGTAAGTCAGGTCTATGAGCTTTAATAGCTCGCATTAGTTCAAGGAAAAATTCTAGAGTTAATTTTGGATGCACTCCACCAACTATATGGACTTCTGTCACTGGTTTACCATCGTAAGATTTTACAATGTCCAACATTTGATCCACAGTTAATTCCCAACCTTCTTCTTTGTGTGCATATAATTTTGAATAAGAACAAAATTTACAAGAGAATACACAAACATTGGTAGGTTCGATATGAAAGTTTCGATTGAAATAGGTTTTATTGCCATGCAATGATTCTCTTTTCCAATTAGCTAATGCGCCAACATAGGGTAGTGAAGCATGCTCAAATAAATAAACGCCTTCTTCAAATAAGAGGCGTTCATTTTGTATAACTTTAGTTCCAATATTTTGTAATCTACTATCTTGTTCTGCTGCTATAATTACTTCGATTCCCTTGCTATTCATATCATTGCTAATTAGAACACAAAGTTACGAATTATCCTATCAAGATACCAGCGATACTAGCAGAAAGATAAGAAGCTAATGTACCCGCTAATAATGCTTTTAATCCTAATTCAGCAAGGTCCTTTCTGCGGCTAGGAGCCAATTCGCCAATACCACCAATTAACATTCCTACACTACTGAAGTTAGCAAAGCCACAAATGGCGATACTTACAATCAATAATCCCTTTTCTGTTACAATTGGAACCACTTTACTAGTCAAACTCTTAAACGCAACGAATTCATTGATGGTTAATTTTTGACCTAAAAGGGTAGCAGCACTTTGTATGTCCACACTTGGAATACCCATTGCCCAAGCCATTGGATAGAATAATTTTCCAAAAATAAAGTTCAAGCTTAAATCTATATTGGCACTAAATAAATGTCCAATTTTCAATAATGACCAATCTACTAATGCGATTAAGGCGATAAATCCAATCAACATCGCGATTACGTTCATGGCAATTTTAAAACCATCTCCTGCACCATGTGTAATGGCATCAATGGTATTACTATATTGACTTTTAACTTCTAAGGTTACTTTACCTAGAGTTTGTGAGGTTTCTGTTTCTGGAAATAAAATTTTTGCAATGACTAAAGCACCTGGAGCCGCCATCAAACTTGCTGTAATTAATTTGGGAGCTAAATCCATTCCTGCTGCAGCACCCATATTGGCATATACAATCAAAATGCCGCCTGCAATACAAGCTAAGCTTCCACTCATACTTGCTAAAATTTCACTTTTAGTCATGGTACCTAAATAAGGTCTTATCATCACTTGTGCTTCTACTTGACCAACAAAGGCACTAGCCACATTACTTAATGCTTCTGCACCACTTACACGCATGATGGTATTCATCGCTTTAGCAATTACGGCAATAATTCTTTGCATGACGCCAAAATGATAAAATAAGGCAACTAGTACACAAACTAAAATAATAGTAGCTGTAACATTAAATGCAAATACAAAACCCCCATTCACAAAATCATTAACACCTGTTGGGGTCATTGCACCAACACCTCCATAAACAAATGCAGCGCCTTGTCTAGAAAACTGTTCAATCTTACCCATTGCCTTACCTAATAATTGGAAAAAACTGGTAACAGCTGGTATTTTTAATACTAGAAAACCAATCAATAACTGAAGACCTAAACCACTTAATACAAGTCTATAATTGATTTTTTTCTTATTATTTGAGAACAAAAAAGCGATAGCTAATATTAATAGTATACCAAATATGCCTTGAAATCTTTCCATAGGGTTAAATTAGGGAAGAAAGATAAAAAAAATCCCGCTATTTAGCGGGATTTTAAGCATAAATTAAATAATCAAAAGTCTTACATATGAGACTGGATCTTTTTGTCTAATACTGATTTAGGTACCGCGCCAATTTGTTTGTCTACAACTTGACCACCTTTTACAAATAAAATAGCAGGGATAGAAGTGATGCCGAAGTTCATACTTAAATTAGGATTCACATCCACGTTTACTTTACCAATATTTACTTTGCCAGCATATTCAGTTGCTAATTCTTCAATAACTGGACCAATCGCTCTACATGGACCACACCATTCTGCCCAAAAATCAATCACACTTAATTTGTCGCTTTCCATAACTGTAGTTTGGAAATTCGCGTCTGTAAATTCTAATGCCATAAATAGATATATTTAAATTGTTTATTTTATTCTTCCAAAAATAAGGCCATTATTTAATAAGTGCCATTTTGACTTTTCCACCGCTCTTAACAACTTTATTAAACCAAGTTAATTTGTACTTGTAATTCGGGGTTTTGGTCAAGAAAAGCTACCAATTCGTCATTGATTGAGTATCCTTTGTCAAAAGTGAGTAGGCTAGCCACCAATTGTTCCTTAGGTTCAATAAAATTGAATTTAAACGAAGATTTACCAGGATTCGCTTTAATATTTTTTTCAAAAAAGCTAATCATGTCGGGTCTCAAATTGGCAGGGTGCAGACTAACTTCAATAGATCTTGTTTGAGTAGTTTTTACCGTTTCTAATAAACTCATTGTTTGAATTTTAAATTCAAACAGATTGGGTTGATTAAATCTATTTCTAAAAGCCCCATTGATACAAATCTTTTGACCTACTTCCAAGTAGTTCTGGAATTTCACATAATCTTCACTCCATAAAATAAAATCCGTTTTCCCGGTAAAATCTTCCATCACAAATGAACCAAAGTTTTTACCCGTTTTGGTAATTCTATGTTGCACATCTGTTACTAAGCCTGCCAGTTTAAAATTTTTGCCAAGATAATTTGGTTGTACAACCAGCATATCCTTTACTTCATTGAAATCATTAATAGGAGTAAATAAATAATGTTTCATTTCGAAACTGAAATGATCCAATGGATGTCCACTCATAAACATTCCCGTAATATCTTTCTCGTGGTCAAGTTTCTCTGTTAATGTCCATTCTTCGCAAATGCTTAATTTGGGAATAGGTACTTGCATGGCAGAGGGTAGGTCACCAAACAAAGTATTTGTAGTACCGGTGTTCATGGTTTGCATTGCTTGTGCATAGCCAATCAATTTCTCGAGTCCAGAACTTCTTTCTCCGTCAGGTACATTAAAATATTGTGCTCGATGGTATTCTGGGAAACAATCAAAGCTTCCAGAATAAGCCAAACTTTCTAAAGATTTTTTATTGACTGCTCTTGATAAAACACGTTTCATGAAATCCAACATGTTTTCAAAATGACCAGCTTTATTTCTTTCTAAGATTATACCTTCAATGGCTGCTTCACCAACGCCCTTTAATCCTCCTAATCCAAATCTGATTTCTCCTTTTTTATTCACTGAGAATCCTTTAAGAGATTCATTAATATCTGGCCCCAATACTTTTATTCCCATTCTTTTACATTCTTCCATGAAGAAAGTAATTTTATCAATACTGCCAGCATGATTTAAAACAGCAGACATATATTCACCAGGGTAGTGCGCTTTTAAATAAGCTGTTTGGTAAGCAACATATGCATAACAAGTTGAGTGTGATTTGTTAAAGGCATATTGTGCAAATGCTTCCCAGTCTGTCCATACTTTATCTAATACAGATTCTGGGTGTCCATTCTTTACCGCGCCTGCCACAAATTGTGCTTTCATTTTATCTAGCACAGATTTTTGTTTTTTACCCATTGCCTTTCTCAAAACATCGGCATCACCTTTTGTGAATCCACCAATTTTCTGGCTTAGTAACATTACCTGCTCTTGATATACCGTAATACCATATGTATCTGAAAGATATTCTTCCATTTCTGGAAGGTCATACTGAATGACTTCTCTACCGTGTTTTCTTTCAATGAAATTTGGGATATATGCAATTGGCCCTGGACGATACAAGGCGTTCATTGCAATCAAATCAGCAAACTTATCTGGCTTTAATTCACGTAAATATTTCTGCATTCCCACCGATTCAAATTGGAATGTAGCATTGGTTTCTCCTTTTTGATATAATTGGAAAGTTTTTTCATCATCCAATGGTATATTATCCAAATCAATGGTAACGCCATGATTTTGTTTAATTAATTCTAATGCCGTTTTTAAAATAGAAAGTGTTTTTAAACCTAAGAAGTCCATTTTAATAACCCCTGCATCTTCAATCACTGATCCTTCAATTTGAGTTACCCATAAATTGGAATCTTTTGCAGTGGCAACAGGCATAATTTCTGTCAGGTCACTTGGGGCAATGATAATACCTGCAGCATGTATACCTGTATTTCGAATCGAACCTTCTAATCTTTCTGCTTCATGTAAAACTGCTGCCCTTAAATCTGTGCCATTATATATTTCTCTTAATTTTTTTACATTGTCTATATCTTCTTGTTGGTATCCTTCTTTTTCTTCTAAAGATTTGTCGCCTTCTTTTTTAGTGATAGGAGCATGTAAACACCTGTTTAATTCTGTACCAGGTTTATCAGGAACCAATTTGGCTAATAGATTGGATTCAGATAATGGCAAATCCATAACCCTTGCTACGTCTTTAATACTACTTTTAGCAGCCATAGTACCATAAGTAATAATTTGAGCTACTTGCTCTTTACCATATTTCTCAACCACATAATCAATTACTTTTTGACGACCTTCATCGTCAAAGTCCGTATCAATATCGGGCATGCTCTTTCTATCTGGATTCAAGAAACGTTCAAATAGTAATTGGTATTTGATAGGATCAATATTGGTTATGCCAATACAGTATGCCACTACAGAACCAGCAGCAGATCCACGACCTGGGCCAACAAATACATCCATTTCTCTACCTGCTTTAATAAAATCACTTACGATTAAGAAATATCCTGCAAAACCCATGGTTTGAATAGTGAATAATTCAAAGTCTATACGTTCACGTATTTCAGTAGTAATTTCTGGATATCTTTTATTAGCTCCTTCCCAAGTTATATGTTTCAAGAATTCCCATTGATTCATATTGGCGTCTTTATGAATCTGGAATTCTTTTGGAATAGGGAAGGCAGGTAGTAAAATATCTTTCTTTAAATTAAGTACTTCTACTTTGTCAACAATTCTATTCGTATTATCTATAGATTCTGGAATATCACTGAAAAGTGATTTCATTTCATCCTGTGTCTTGAAATAAAATTCATTATTAGGAAACTTGAATCTTCTATTTTTTATCTGTAATTCATCGTTGACAAAATCATCAAATCCCGGTGTTGATTGTTTTTCGCCGGTATTAATACATAATAAAATATCATGTGCATTAGCATCGTCCTCATTGATATAATGACTGTCGTTAGTGGCAATTACATGAACATTATGTTTTTTTGCAAACTTTAGTAAGGTATTGTTAATAGTTTCTTGTTCTGGAATTTGATGTCTTTGTATTTCAATATAATAGTCTTCTCCAAAAAGATCTAACCACCATTTAAATTCTTTTTCTGCAGTTTTCTCGTCATACCTTAAAATAGCTTGAGGAACATGAGCGCCTATACAACAAGTGGTGGCAATTATTCCTTCATGGTACTTTTCAATTAATTCTTTATCAATTCTTGGGTACTTACTATACATCCCTTCGATATAACCAAGGGAAGTCAATTTGATTAGGTTTTGATAACCGACTGCGTTTTTTGCTAAAAGTACCTGGTGAAAACGGTCATCTTTTACTTCTTTAGTGAAAGTTTTAAGATGTCTATCTTTTACAACATAAAATTCACATCCAACTATTGGTTTAACCACAGGGGCTAAAATGTCTTTGCCATTATCGTCTTTTCCAATAACCTTAGTATTCTTCCATGCTTGACTTACAAAATTAAATGCCCCAAACATATTTCCATGATCTGTAATGGCTACTGCTGGCATTTCATCTTTTGCAGCTTTTTTAAATAGGCCATCAATTGAAGCTGCTCCATCCAAAAGTGAATACTGAGTATGAACGTGTAAATGTGAAAATTTGGGCATTGGGATTATAGGCTAAGGGTCAAATATCGTTAAAAAAAGGCGTTAAAATTGACCATTTTTTCCACTTTTTTCAACTTTGTAACTTATCTTGCCACTGATGCAGATGAAAAATTCTAGATATATTATTACCATTGCCCTTGTTGTTGGTTTGACAAGTTCTTGTTCAACCATAAAATCTATTGGGAATAGTACACATAAATGGAGTAATAAGGTTCAAAATACCATTGCCACAAAGACCAAAAAAGAGGTTGTTGCACCTAAACAAGGTAATACAACTTTAGTACGTTTTAGTCTTCCATCATTTAAAAGAAAGTCACCTAAAGTAAAAAAGGTTAAACCACTTGCAGAAGAACCAATTGTAACAGTTACTAATCCATCAAAAATTGAATTTTTAGAAAATATAGCGGTTAAGCCAGGTAAAATATATTTAAGTAAAACTTCTGATAGTATAGAAGCAGAACCTGCTGCTGCTTTAGTTAAAGAGAATTATGAAAAAATGCCTGAGAATTTATCAGACATTGAAAAAGCCAATTGGCTTCAACTAAAGTATTCCATTAAGATGGATGTAGCTGTGGAAGAAATTAATAATATCCCTTTATTGCAAAAAATTGACGAATGGTGGGGTACCCCATATTGTCTAGGAGGTAGTTCTAAAGGCTGTATTGATTGTTCTTTTTTTACTTTGGATGTAATGAAGTCTACCTATAATATCAATTTAAAACGCACTGCTGCTGAGCAATACGAACAAAGTGAAAAAATTGATTGGGCGGATTTAAAAGAAGGTGATTTAATTTTCTTTAAAACAGAAGGCAGAAAGAATATTACACATGTTGGCATTTATATGACCAACAATAAATTTGCTCATGCATCTACAAGCCAAGGTGTAACGATCAGTGATTTAACAGAACCTTATTGGCAAAAAAGATTGTATAGTCTAGGTAGGGTTTCTGCGACTCCAGCTCAATAATTATTCCACAACTATTTTAGCATAATATAATTTTTCAATGGCATTGGCAAATGCATTGATGTCAAAATTATTAGCTGTAATTAATCTTTTCTTAGGTTGATAATCTAAAGGCATCAAGCTCTCCAATTTGTTTTGATAATTTACATGAATTGGAAGATTGAATCCTTTGATACAGTTTTTCCATTCATAAGTTAATACATGCTCTTCTTTATCATAATGCAATACTAATTGCGGTACCTGAGTAGTTCTTAAATACTGATCAAATACATTACTTAGATTGATCCCTGCTTTTTGTGAAATATAATTTTCTATTTGAGCACTTGTAACTGTTTGGTGGTAGAAGTTTTTATTTAATCCAATCAATATGTCTCTAAATAAAACATCATTATTAATGGCTTTTCTAATTGTATGTATAAATACAGCACCTTTTGCATACATATCGCCACTGCCTTCTAAATTTACGCCGTAAGTTCCTATGATATTTGCGTCGTTTAATATTCTTTTTCTTGTGCCATAGATATATTCGTCTGCTGCTTGTTTACCATAAAAATACTCTGTGTATAAGGCTTCGGAATAACTTGTAAAACCTTCATGTACCCACATGTCTGCAATATCATTGGTGGTGATATTATTGGCAAACCATTCGTGACCACTTTCATGGATAATGATATAATCCCATTTTAGTCCCCAGCCAGAACCGGATAAATCCCTGCCCAAATAGCCATCTTTGAATTTATTGCCATAGGCTACAGCAGATTGGTGTTCCATGCCTAAATGTGGACTTTGCACTAATTTGAATCCGTCTTCATAAAATGGATAAGGACCAAACCAATATTCAAAAGCTTCTAACATTTTTGGTACCTGTTTAAATTGCATTACCGCTTTTGCAGAATCTTCTCTTAGCACATAATAGGAGAGATCTAAATTTCCTTTTAAGCCCTTGTATTGTTCTTTCCAATTTACATAATCACCTATATAGGGGATGATATTGTAATTATTGATGGGATTTCTAACCACCCATCTATACCAGTTGGCTTGATTTGTTTTTCCAGGTCTACCATTGGCAATGGCTACATTATTTGGGCTGTAGATGTTTAATGCTGCACCTAAATCTGGTTCATCTGATTGATGGTCTTTACATGGATACCAAACTGATGCCCCTAAACCTTGACAAGCCACAGAAACCCAAGGATGGCCATTGCTATCTTTTTTCCAAATCCATCCACCATCCCAAGGTGGACGAATAGCTTCTCTTGGTTTACCATGATAAAAAATCCACAATGAAAAATCAGATTGAAGCCCTATATTTTTTTGATGTTTAACCAATGCTATATTCCCTGATCTAGTGAAATCTAGTTTTTCCCATTTGTTATTAGTCCAAATTAAAACACTATCAATAATTAATGGTTCTTGTAAATCGACTTGGATATCCTGTGCGGTTTTTACAGCTTTAGCTTTCCATACAACATCCCCTGCAATTGTTTTGTTGTTATAATCAGGGATGACAGATATATCATAACTCTGTATATCAAACCAATCTCTATTTTTATTCAAACTGCCTCTAAGTGAATCAGATTCTTTATAAAGCATTTGAGCATTTCCATTAAAGGCAAATAATAATATTAATAATAAAGTACCGCTTTGTTTCATCTTAGTCTTTTTTCAATTTGTCTTTAAATACTTTTTCAAATTTTTCTAATTTTGGACCAATTACATATCTACAATATCCCTGATTGGTATTATCATTATAATAGTTTTGGTGATAAGATTCAGCGGAATAAAATTTAGTGAATGCTGTTAGTTCTGTAATAATGGGCTTGCTCCATGCGCCACTAGCATCCAAGTCTTTAATGTATTGTTGGGCAAGATTTTTTTGATGTTCGTTATGATAGAAAACCACTGAACGGTATTGTGGACCTATGTCATTACCTTGTTGATTGGGAGTGGTTGGATCATGTGTTTTCCAAAAAACAGCCAAAATATCGTCCAAACTTATTTTAGTAGTATCAAATACAATCTGACAAACTTCGGCATGTCCAGTGGTTTTATCACAAACCTGCTCATAAGTGGGATTTTCAATGTGCCCTCCACTATACCCACTAGTTACTTTTACTACACCCTCTAATCTTTGATAAATGGCTTCTGTACACCAAAAACAGCCCGAACCCAATGTGATAGTTTCTGTATTGCTCATATTAATGACATGTTTTTTAGGGGTTTTAGATTGCTGAGCACATGCTGTTAGGCATAATATGCTAGAAAGGATGAATAAACTATGTTTTAATTTTTTCATTGCATGAATTTAGGTAATTATAAAACAAATGCAACATGCTAAAAGTTCAAAGGCTGTTAATGTTTATTTAACTAAATTTGCAGCCTACCATTTAGAAATGCTTTTATACCCTGAAAACGCGCTACAACAACTTGAATTTGATAAAATTATAGCTATTTTATCCAACTCTTGTCAAAGCCCCATTGGAAAAGAATTGGTGCAGGAAATGCGTATTCATACCCATCCAAAATATATTCAAACTGCTTTAAGCCAGACACAAGAATATAAATTTATTAAATCGGCAAATCAATATTTTCCTTCCGATTTTGTAGTGGATATAAGAAAAGATTTAAAACTATTAGGTATTCCTGGTGCTCAATTGACAGGTGAGCAGTGGTTAATGGTTAGGAAACTATCAGACCATATGCATCAGGTGTTTAGATGGTTTGATGCAGAACGTAAAGATGCATTTGCGAATTTGTTTCAAATTTTAGAAAATACTTATTACGAAAAACAAATCATCGATTCAATTGATGCGATTATTGACGAAAGAGGCAATGTAAAAGATAATGCATCTGAAGATTTATCAAAAATAAGAGCTCAATTATTTAAAACAAGACAAACACTAAGAAGAGTATTTGAAAAAGTAGTTGCTAAATTGGCTAAATCTGGGTATACAGCAGATATTGACGAGAGTTTTAGTAATGGTAGAAGAGTGGTGGCAGTATTCTCTGAATATAAAAGACAGGTTAAAGGTTTTTTCCATGGTGAGAGTGATAGTAGAAAAACAGCTTTTATAGAGCCAGAAGAAACTATTGAATTAAATAATGAAATTTATTCTTTAGAACAAGACGAAACCAGAGAAGTACAAAGAATATTAAGAGCACTCACAGCCGAGCTGGCTCCTTATTCTTCTCTGCTTTTGAAATATGCACAAATAGTTGGTCAGTTTGATTTTATAAGAGCCAAAGCAATTTTAGCCATTGACATGAATGGTAATATGCCTCAGTTACAAAATAAAGCCATTGCTCATTTGGTGAATGCATATCATCCACTATTATTGATGTATAATAAAGTGTCTGGTAAGAAAACTATTCCAGTAAATATTGATTTAGATGATGATGCTAGAATTTTAATCATCAGTGGACCCAATGCAGGTGGTAAGACAGTCTCAATGAAAACCTTAGGATTGAATCAGGTGATGATGCAATCTGGCTTACTGGTTCCAATGAGTGAATTATCTGAAATGGGTATTTATAAGCAGTTATATATTCAGTTGGGGGATACTCAAAATCTTGCTTTTGAGTTAAGTACTTATTCGAGTCATCTTATGCATATGAAGCATTTTATTGAAAATGCTAATGGAAAAACATTATTTTTTATTGATGAATTAGGTTCTGGTTCCGATCCGCATTTAGGTGGCGCTTTTGCTGAAGTAATATTAGAAGAATTATCTCATAGACATGCTCAGGGAATTGTCACCACGCATTATTTGAACCTTAAAGTTATGGCCAACCATAATAAAGGTATTGTGAATGGTGCGATGCAATTTGATGAAGTCAAATTAGAACCTTTGTATCAGCTAGTTATTGGGAAACCGGGTAGTTCTTACACATTTGCTATTGCAGAAAGAATTGGTTTGCCCAAGCACTTAATTAATAGAGCTCGAAAGATGGTTGACACACACCATTTTGAATTGGATAAATTATTAAATAGAACTGAACAAGATTTACAATTAGTTCAGAAAGAAAGAAAAGAACTAATCAAAAAAATCAAAGAGAACGAAGTATTACAACAAGAGTTAAATAAGACTTTAGATAAAGAGAAGCATTTACAACAAGTTCAAATTTTAAGAGAACAGAATAAAGTAGCAGAGGACAAGTTTTCTTATAATAAAGACATGGAACGTAAGCTGAAGCAAATTGCACTAGATTGGAAGAAGTCTGAGAAGAAAGAAGAAGTGATGAAGAACTTGTTTAATTTATTATTTAAAAAGAACGATGCTATTGTTATAAATAAATTGGCTAAGAAAGTTGATAAAAGTTTTAAAGAGATCAAAGCTCCAATATTGGTTGGATCAACAGTAAAATTAAAAAAGAATTATCAGGTGGGAGAAGTGATGGAATTAAAAGGGAAGAGAGTAGTGGTTAAAGTGGGACAGATTCCAATGAGTATCGAAATAGACGATTTAATTGTAGTAGAGAAATTACCAGAAGAAGAATTGAATACTAAAAAAAGAAAGAAATGATTATAGATGAACTAAGTCAAGCTAGTAAATACCATATCTTGCATCCAAGATTCAAATCTGCTTTTGATTTTTTAATCAATAATAAACTGGAAGATTTGTCTTTAGGTAAACATGTAATTGACGGAGAAAATATATTTGCCATTGTGGTGAATGAAGAAGGGGTAAAAATGTTGGATTCTACTGCCGATTTTGAATGTCATAATACCTACATAGATATTCAATATGTTTTTGGAGGAGTAGAAACTATTGGATACAAACATAGAGATACCTGCGTCGAGCCAAGAGGTGAGTACAATGCCGAAAAAGATGTTTTATTCTTTGAAGATGCTCCAGATTTCTTTTTCAAATTATCCCCAGGACAGTTTGGGGTTTATTTTCCAACAGATGTTCATGCACCCATGATTGGTGAAGGAAAAATTAGAAAAGTAGTACTAAAAGTTAGGTTTTAATTCTTTGGCATTATATTTGATGTTATAACATTGATAAAATAATATTTATGTCAGTTAAACAAGTAGAAATAGTCTTAGCTCCAAGAGAGCCCCATTATGTTGGCGATGGGTTTCGCGTACATAATTATATCCCTAGTGCTTATGGTCTAACCATGCAGCGTATGGATCCATTTATCATGTTGGATTATGCATCTAAGTTTCATTTTCCGCCAAGTCCTTTTAAGCCAAAAGGCGTTGGAGTGCATCCTCATAGAGGATTTGAAACGGTGACTATTGCTTTTAAAGGAAGTGTGGCGCATCATGATAGTGGTGGAGGTGGTGGGGTAATTGAAGAAGGAGATGTTCAATGGATGACTGCAGCTAGTGGGGTCTTACATAAAGAATATCATTCAGAAAGCTTCAGTAAAACGGGAGGTGATTTTCAAATGGTACAGTTATGGGTGAACCTACCTGCAAAAAATAAAATGAGCACACCAAAATACCAGGCAGTGCAAAATAGTTCAATGCCCAAAGTGAATGTTGATGGTGGAATAGTCGAAGTGATTGCAGGTGAGTATAATGGTCATAAGGGTGCTGCAAGTACATTCACGCCTTTACATTTAATGAATGCAAAATTAAATAAGGGCGGTACAGCTACTTTTAATTTTCCCGCTCATTTTAATACTGCTTTAATTGTCATTGAAGGGGAGATTAAAGTAAATGGTACAGAAGAAGTTCCTTTAGACCATTTTGCATTGATGGCTAATGCTGGGGAAGAATTTACCATAACTGCTTCAGAAAATAGTGTGGTATTGGTTTTAGCAGGTGAGCCCATCAAAGAACCTATTGCAGCACATGGGCCTTTTGTAATGAATACTAGAGAAGAAATTTTACAAGCTTTCCAAGATTATGAAAATGGGAAGTTTGGTGAGTTGGAGGATTAGCTCGCCTTTCAGGCTCGCTGATTCAATTGTAAGAATAAATAGAAAATTAATAGAAAAGGATTAATTATTGATTAGCAATGGCAATTAAATTTTTGATAGATAAATCTTCGTCTATCAAAGGCCAGTGTATCCCATAATGAGAAGGAGAGATTTCAAAATTTGATCTTTCTTCATTAGTTGCGTTCAATAATTTGGGAGATACATTTTTTAATTCAACCTTATATTGAATACCATCCATTTCAATAAGCATTTCATCTGCATTGAAATGGATGGATTGTATTTTATTTATTTGATCTGTTCTCATTAGAAATGAAATATTTGGACCATTCTTCTACAATTAAATCAAAATGTTGATATATGATTTTTTTGATTTCTCTCTTTGTTGCTGGTGTAAAATTATAGGAAAAAGCTTCTTCAATTTCTATTTCATCCAACAATAACCAAAATTTAGCTTGTATTTCTCCTTTTTGCACATGTATATGTATTGGTTCATTTAGTTCATTGGAGTAAAAGAAAAGTCTCCATCCATAAATAAAAAGTATTGTAGGCATTTTATTTTAAACATACCAATACATATATTCCATTTTCTTTCGGTTTTTTCAATAGGATATAGTCTATATAGTTTGGAATTTCTTCGATTAGCTCGACTTTCAGGCTCGCTGATCCTGGGTGGGGGGAGCTCAAAAAGGCGTAAAAACCTCCGGCTTCGCTTTAATTTTTATGCCTATTTCATGGCTGCGCCATAAAATGTTGTTCTCACATCAAAACTGAAGCGAGCTTCGTTTTGTTGTTCGAACCCCATATTTAGTCACTTCGTTCCTAATGGGCATAAAAAAAAGGCTCAAATTGAGCCTTTTTGGCGGAGAGAGAGGGATTCGAACCCCCGGACCTGTAACAGTCAACAGTTTTCAAGACTGCCGCATTCGACCGCTCTGCCATCTCTCCGCGGCAAATGTAGTATAGGAAACCGAAATATGCAAAAAATTATGCCTTTTTATTACTGAATTGAGTGGTGCTAATTAATTGAGTACCATGTATCTTTACAAAAATTGTCTCAGTGAAAGAATTAGCGGCTTTAAACCCATTTTTTTGGAAATATAGATTCCGTTTTTTTGCTGGAATTATTCTAGTAATTGCCACCAACTATTTAGCCGTTTTGGCGCCTCAAATAACTGGGTATGTTGTTGGGTTGGTGCAAGAAAAATTACCTGGTGGTAAAGCTCCCGATCAAAGTCATCCAGATTTAATTATTTCAGGGATTATTGGATTAAGTGATCATTTCAAATTTAGTTTTGGTTGGTTAATTACATTTTGTAGTGTGACCATTTTAATATTAGCCATTATAAGAGGGGTGTTTATGTTTTTTATGCGTCAGACCATTATTGTAATGAGTCGTCATATTGAATATGATCAAAAGAACCAAGTATATGATCATTATCAAAAATTAGATACGGAGTTTTATAAGACACATAGTACAGGAGACCTAATGAGTAGAATTACCGAAGATGTGAGTAGGGTAAGAATGTATACAGGACCATCCTTAATGTATTTGATTAACCTAGTTTCTTTGATTGGATTTTGTTTATTTAATATGTTCACCAAAGACCTAAGATTGAGTTTATATGTTTTGGCGCCACTTCCTATTCTAGCTTTGACGATTTATATTGTGAATAGTGTAATAAATAAAAAAAGTGAAGAGATTCAAGGTCAATTATCGGATTTGACTACCAATGCACAAGAGTCTTATTCTGGCATAAGAGTGATTAAATCTTTTGTTCAAGAAAAAGCGATGTTAGGGTTCTTTAAAACCAATAGTGAATTGTATCGTAAAAACGCAACCAGCCTTGCTATGGTGGAAGCATTTTATACACCTACAATGTCATTAATGATTGGAATTAGTACGCTACTAACCATATATCTAGGGGGTTTGCAAGCTATTGAAGATCCGAGTAAAGTCTCTACAGTAATTGAGTTTGTATTTTATATCAACATGTTAACTTTCCCAGTAAGTGCAATTGGTTGGACTGCTAGTATGATTCAAAGAGCAGCTGCATCTCAAAAAAGATTAAATGAATTTTTGTCTATTGTTCCAACTATAACTCAAAACAAAAAAAGTGTATTAGCGCCTTCAATAGGAGCTATTGAATTAAAGCAAGTAAATTTCACCTATCCACATTCTGGAGTGAAAGCAATGAATCAAATGAATTTAAGTATCCCAGCAGGAACCAAATTATTGGTTTTAGGAAAAACTGGTTCTGGAAAGTCTACTTTGGCCCAATTACTTACCAGAATGTATGAAGCTGATTCTGGACAAATTACTATAGATGGTATTGATGTAAATGAAATGAATATTCAAGGCTTAAGAAATGCCATTGGTTATGTTCAACAAGATGTATTCTTATTTAGTGATAGTATTGAAAATAATATTCAATTTGGTTTAAAAGATGTTTTAGCAGAAACGGATTTGATTAATGCCGCTCATACAGCGCATGTAAAACAAGAAATTGAAAAATTGCCACAATCATTCAAAACATTAGTAGGGGAAAGAGGTACTACATTAAGTGGTGGGCAAAAGCAAAGGGTGGCCATTGCAAGGTCTTTAATTAAGAAACCTGCTATATTCATTTTTGACGATTGCTTAAGTGCAGTAGATGCAAAAACAGAACAAACCATTTTGCAAAACTTCAAAAATTACATAGAAGATAAGACCACCATCATGATTACTCATCGAATATTTTTTGGTTTCCATTTTGATTTAATCATTTATTTGGAAGAAGGAAGAATAGCAGAAATGGGGACTCACGAACTATTGTTAGCAAAAAATGGCTTGTATGCTGAATTGTATCATACTCAGCAGTCTAAATCACCATCCTAGTAAGAATTTCCACAGCTTTTTCATTTTTGGTTTATTTTTTTTAGTTTTTCATAATATTTTAATATTTTAGACATCTAAAGTAAAAATTAAAAAGAGAGACTGTGAATTACGACAACAACGAGAAGAAACAAGAAAGTGTATATAGTACTCGTATACGTGCTGGAAAAAGAAGAACATATTTCTTTGATGTAAGAGCTACACGTGCTAATGATTATTTTTTAACTATTACAGAAAGTAGGAAGCGTTTTGACGACAATGGATATGATCGTCATAAAGTTTTTTTATATAAAGAAGATTTTAATAAGTTTTTAAAAGCTTTAACTGAAGCTTTAGATTTTGTGAAAACAGATTTAATGCCTGACTTTGATTTTGATGCTTTCAATCACGACGATCTTGAAGAAGGCGCAATATCACCTGATGGGAATAGAAACAATGTTGTTAAGTCTGAAATTACAGCGCCAACAACTCCAACAACACCTGCTGTTGTCGATGAAGTAGTTCCAGATATAGATCCTGAAACTATTACAGAAAAGAAACCATTAGAAGCAAGAGATACTCCTGCAAGTGCTGGTGATAATTTAAGTGGGGAAGAAGTAGATAAGTGGTAATAATCTTTAGTAATTACTATTTCACTATAAATCTTTAATCATCCATATATCGCAACCACAATGGCCACTATTGCCTAAGGGTTGATCAATTCTTCTGAATCCAACATTCTCGTATATTGTGACTGCCTTTGATAATTCAGGCATTGATTCTAAATATACTTGCGTATATCCATTTTCTTTTGCCCAATGCATAGCAGTATTCAGTAATTTTTTTCCTAAACCTGTGCCTCTTGCATTTTTGTGTAAATATAATTTGACTAATTCGCAAGTACCTTCAGGTAAATTTTCAGTTGGAAAAATCCCTGCACCGCCAACTAGTTTATTGTCAATTAAGGCAATAAAATAATAAGAACCAGGTGTATTAAACAATTCAAATAAAGCATCTGTTGTTGGATCAAAATAAACAGTACCTGGTTTATTGGCACCAAATTCTTCTAATGCACCACGAATTACTTTTGCAAGATCAATATTGTCTTTTTGCTCAATTGGTCGAATATGAATAACAGGATTCATTTATTTCCAAGCTTTATATTGATTAATTAAACCATTAGTTGAACTATCATGTCCTTTAACTGGTTCATTATCGCCTAATTCAGGTAAAATTTTATTCGCTAATTGTTTTCCTAATTCTACGCCCCATTGATCATAACTGAATATATTCCAAATAACCCCTTGTGTAAATATTTTATGTTCATAAGATGCAATTAAGAAGCCTAATGTTTCTGGCGTAATTTTCTCAATTAAGAAAGAGTTAGTTGGTTTGTTTCCAGAGAATACTTTAAAAGGAGCTAAAAATTCGATTTCTTTTTCTGATTTATTGGCTGCTTTTAATTCTTCAACAACTTCTGTCTGTGTTTTACCATTTAATAAAGCCTCCGTTTGAGCAAAATAATTGCTCAATAATTTATCATGATGATCTCCAATAGGGTTGTGGCTTTTTGCTGGCGCAATAAAATCACAAGGAATCATTAAAGTGCCTTGATGAATTAATTGATAAAAAGCATGTTGTCCATTGGTTCCTGGTTCTCCCCAAATAACTGGACCAGTGGCATAGTTGACAGCTGTACCTTTTCTATCTACATATTTACCATTGCTTTCCATATTACCTTGTTGGAAATAAGCTGCAAAACGGTGCATATATTGATCGTAAGGTAAGATAGCTTCACTTTGAGCGCCAAAGAAATTGGTATACCATATTCCCAATAATGCCATGATTACTGGAATATTTTGTTCTAATTTTTCTGATTTAAAATGGTTGTCGGCTTGGTGTGCACCTTTTAATAAAGCTTCAAAATGTTCATATCCAATTGTCAATGCTATTGATAATCCAATGGCACTCCAAAGAGAATATCTTCCTCCAACCCAATCCCAGAACTCAAACATATTTTTACTACTTATGCCAAATGCATTCACAGCTTTTTCGTTTGTACTTAATGCAACAAAATGTGTTGCAATATGTTGTTCTTCTTTCGCATGTTCTAAAAACCAATTTCTTGCAGTATGTGCATTTGTCATGGTTTCTTGCGTAGTAAAAGTTTTAGATGCAATTAGAAACAATGTTTCTTCTGCATTTACTTTCTTTAATGTTTCAGCAATATGTGTTCCATCTACATTACTTACAAAATGTACTTGAATGCCATCCACCCAATAAGGTTTTAAAGCTTCAGTAACCATTACTGGACCTAAGTCGCTTCCGCCAATACCTATATTTACGATTGATGTAATTTTCTTTCCAGTGTATCCTTTATGTTCTCCACTATGTATTGCATTGCAGAATGTTTTCATCTGTTGTAATACACGCTTGATTTCTGGCATAATATCTTCTCCATCTACCAATACAGCTTCACCAGAAAAATTTCTTAATGCTGTATGTAAAACTGCGCGATGCTCTGTTTCGTTAATAGCCTTTCCTTCAAATTGTGCTTTAATTGATTTTTCTAAAGAACATTCTTTTGCTAATTGAAATAATAATTGAAGGGTTTTGTCAGTGATGATATTTTTTGAATAATCAAAAAGTATATTACCTGTATTGATGGCGTATTTTTTAAATCTATCGCTGTCAGCCGCAAATAAGTCTTTCATGTGCTTGCGACTCATTTCATCTTCGTGATGTTTTTTCAATACAAACCATGCTTGGGTAGTCGTTGGGTTAATTCTTTCTAACATATTCCTTTCTTTATTTCTTGCTTTATAATTTCTTAATAATTTCAATTGTTTCATTCATATTAGCATCCGTTATATCCAAATGCGTAACGAATCTTAATTGGGTAGGAGACATCGCCATGGCTAAAACACCTTTGTCTTTTAATGCTAGTGCAATTTGATGTGCAGTTTGATCTCCTTTAATATTGGCAATCACAATATTTGTTTCTACTTCTAATACAGAAGCGACAAAATCTTTTTGTAGTAAAGCATCTTTTATTAAGAGTGCGTTAGCGTGATCGACAGAAAGTCGCTCCACATTATTTTCTAATGCATACATACATGCTGCAGCTAAAGACCCGGCTTGTCTCATGCCACCACCTAAAACCTTTCTCCATCTTCTTGCTTTTTTTATAAAAGCTGCATTTCCAATTAAAACACTTCCCACAGGTGCGCCTAATCCTTTACTCAAACAAATGGAAATAGAGTCAAAAACCTTACCGTAATCCAATGGGTTCTCTTTTTTATGAACAATAGCATTGAATAATCTTGCACCATCTAAATGAAGCATTAATTGATTGTCTTGAGCCACTTCTTTTATTGCCTTAAAATCTTTAAAGTCATAACAAGCTCCTCCACCTCTATTAGTGGTATTTTCTAAACTGATTAATCTAGAAATAGGCTTGTGAACGTCTTCTGGATTGATAGCCGCTTTTACTTGGTCAGCTGAAAGTCTACCTCGATTACCCTGTAATAACCTAACTGAACAACCTGCGTTGAATGCAATACCACCACCTTCATATTGATAAACATGTGATAATTCTTCACAGATAACTTCATCTCCAGCCTGAGTATGTGTTTTTATAGCCACTTGATTGGTCATTGTTCCGCTAGGGCAAAATAAACCTGCTTCCATGCCAAACTTGTTAGATATAAATTTCTCTAATGTGTTTATGCTTGGATCTTCCATAAATACATCATCACCTACAGGGGCAGCATGCATTGTTTCTAGCATTGCTTTGGAAGGTTTTGTAACGGTGTCAGATCTGAAATCAATCATGCAGCGAAGATAAAAAAAGGGGGGCATAATGTCTTGAATATTATACAAAATGGGGGTAATTGGGGGGAAAAAGGAGGGATTTAGGCTTTTGGCCTTTAATTTGTCTAATTACTTGAAAAATAGTACCTTTGCAGACTGAGAATACTATACTATTTTAGTATTTTAGTATTTTAGTCGTTATCCATATATAAATAAATTCTTTGCATGAGGCAGCTTAAAATTGCTACACAGATTACTAACAGAGATTCACAAGCGGTAGAGAAATACTTACAAGAGATTTCTAAGATATCGATGATCAATCCAGAGGAAGAAACCACCTTAGCTCAACGTATTAAGATGGGTGACCAAAGAGCTTTGGATAAGTTGGTTCAGGCTAACTTACGTTTCGTGGTATCTGTTGCTAAACAATATCAACACCAAGGTTTGTCTTTATCTGATCTAATCAATGAAGGTAATTTAGGTCTTATTAAAGCTGCACAGAGATTTGATGAAACCAAAGGTTTCAAATTTATCTCATATGCGGTTTGGTGGATTCGTCAATCTATTTTACAAGCTTTAGCTGAACAAGGTCGTTTGGTACGTTTGCCTCAGAATAAAATTGGTACTTATAATAAAGCCAATAAAGCATATATGGCATTCGAGCAAGAACATGAGCGTGAACCTTCAACTGAAGAATTAGCTGGTATCTTAGAAATGTCAGAAACAGAGATTAACAATATTTTCCAATCTAATACTAGACATACTTCATTAGATGCACCTGTACACGAAGCTGAAGACGTAGCAATGGGTGATTTATTAGAAGGCGGTTCTGATACTGACGAAGATGTAATGAAAGATTCTTTAAGAGAAGAAATTCGTCGAGTATTAAAATCTTTAAGTCCAAGAGAAGCTGAAATTGTTAATGCTTACTTTGGCTTGGACGGTGAAAATGGTGTTACCATTGAACAAATTGGTATTAAATACGATTTAACAAAAGAAAGAATTAGACAAATTAAAGAGCGTGCTATAAAACGTTTACAAAAAGCGAGATACAGTAATGCTTTAAAAGCATATTTGGGCTAATTAATAATATTAACTTAAAAGCCCCAACCAATCAATATGATTAGTCGGGGCTTTTTTTTAACTAATTTTACAGTTACAAAAAAGGAATTATGGAATCAGAAAAAGTATCAATCTTAATTATAGGTTCAGGACCTGCAGGATATACTGCAGCAATTTATGCAGCAAGAGCAAATATGAAACCTTTGTTATATCAAGGTATTCAACCTGGTGGACAATTAACTATTACAACCGAAGTAGAAAACTATCCAGGATTTCCAGAAGGTATTCAAGGCCCAGAATTGATGGTTCATTTTGAAAAGCAAGCTGCTAGAATGGGTACTGATATTAGATATGGCTTAGCTACCAAAGTGGACTTTTCTTGTAGCCCTAAAAAAGTATGGATTGATGATGAAAAATTAATCGAAGCAGATGCAGTTATTATTTCAACTGGCGCTAGTGCTAAATGGTTGGGTTTACCAAGTGAAGAGAGATTGAATGGGTTTGGAGTAAGTGCTTGTGCAGTATGTGATGGATTTTTCTTCAAGGGGAAAGAAGTAGCTATAGTAGGTGCTGGAGATACTGCTGCTGAAGAAGCACATTATTTATCTAAAATGTGTACAACTGTGCACATGTTTGTTCGTAAAGATCAAATGAGAGCAAGTAAAGTAATGCAAGATAGAGTCTTGAATACGCCCAATATTAAAGTATATTTCAATACAGAAACTGAAGAAGTATTAGGCGAAAAAACTGTACAGGGTGTAAGAATCAAAAATACAAAGACCAATACAAAAGAAGAAATTCCTGTAAGTGCATTTTTCGTAGCGATTGGGCATCAACCTAATTCAGATATATTCAAACCTTTCCTTACAATGGACGAAACAGGTTATATTCAAACAGAACCTGGCACGACTAAAACTTCTGTAGAAGGAGTATTTGCTGCTGGTGATGTACAAGATAAAAACTACCGTCAAGCAGTTACTGCTGCAGGAAGTGGATGTATGGCTGCTTTAGATGCAGAGCGTTATCTTACTTCAAAAGGACATTAATTTATTTATGAAGATATATTTGAATGATTTAAGCTTTTTTGGTTTTCATGGTTTATATGAGGGCGAAAAAAAAATTGGTAATCAATTCAAATTAGATATAGAAATTGATTTTACTCCAATAGTAGACAGAATAGATCATTTAGATCAAACCATTGATTATGTTCAAGTGTACAATACCGTAGAATCCATTATGGGTAGTCCAACACCTTTATTAGAAACTTTGGTTGATAAAATTGCTACACAAATCCTAAAAGATCATATCATAGCAAACAAGGTATTTGTTAAAATCACCAAACAAAAATTATTCATAGCTTCTTTTGAAGGGTTAACTTCGGTTTCAACAGAAAAAGAAAGAAAATAAGATTAAATTTTCAATCCTTTCCAACGCATTGATTTAATATATAAGTAGGACGGTATAAGTAAACTAATCCAATAGATAATCTCACACATCCAACCAATGGTGATTGGTAATTGATAATATTCAATGGTTAGATAACTATATGTGATATAAATTATGATTGCTACAAACTCTATAGCAAGATTAATTTTTGACTGTCCTGTGCCTGTTACTCCATTTAGCCAAACTGTTGCAATAGACATAAATAATAATGCAATTGATACCACTCTTAAAACGGGAATACCTTCTTGCATAAATTCTTCTCCTTGTCCGTAAATAGATAAGAATTGATGAGCAAATACATTGAGTAAAATAAAGACCATTACTGCAAAACCTAAACTCCATTTTACTATTTTGTTAATTAAAGGGATAACCTTATCCTGCATTTCTTGTCCTATAATATTACTTACCATAGTACTTGATGTGGCAGCAAATGCCCAAGTAAAACTTCCAAAGAATCCAAAAATATTCCTCATAGAATTTGACACTGCCAAAGATTGTTCTCCTCTATGTTCAATCAAAATATAAAAAAATTCCCAGCTTATAATGCTGATCATATATTGAGCCATAATAGGCATTGACTGAACTAAAATCAATTGTACATAATCCCATTTAAAACTGAATCTTTTAAATAGCTCAAATCTTTCTCCAATTTTTTGATAATGTATCACAAAATAAATCACCAATAATCCCATTCCTTCTGCGATAATGGATGCATAAGCTGCTCCATTAATTCCTAGAGCTGCAAATCCAAAATGACCAAATATTAAACTATAGTCAAAAAATATATTTATTACAGCTTCTGTTGCAGTGCCAATTATAAGAAATTTACTTTGATTAGTACCAACTAATAAAGCATTGCGCATTTGATAGATGAATAAAAAAGGAAGCCCCCATATCCTAATTTTAAGAAATTCAATAACTGTATTTGCTCTATCTGCATCTTCTAATAAGACATGAAAAATAGTAGGTGCGATTAAATAGGTAAAGCTTATCCCAAATACTGATAAAATAAGAGAGATGATTACCCCTTGTGAGAATAATATCCCAATTTCATCCACCCTGTTTTCACCTGCTCTTCTAGAAATAAGGGATTGTAATCCGTTATTTAATCCTTGACCCATTACACCAAAAATGAGGTAGTATACACCAGTTATACCACCAATAGCCAATGCTTTTTTACTTAAGGCCCCAAGAAAAATATTATTAATAACAAAATTTACCTGAGGAACCATGATCGCCAAGGCAATAGGTAGGGAGATAGCCAGAATTTGCTTGCTACTTATATTTACTTGTAAAGATGGGGTAGATGGCGAATTACTCATATATATTTACAAATCTACAATTAGTTTTAGTAAAGAACTGCCTCTTTTTTTATATCATTGCATAAGATTTTATAACATGGCAAAGAAGAAAATTGGGATTTACGGAAAATTAGAAAGTACTGCAAATAATAAAGTAGAAGATTTATACATTATTGTAGACAATCAATCTATACATTTTGCTGTTAAACATCTTATTTCTAATGAGTATGTTGCATTTGAATCTTTTATAAGTGGATCTGATGCAAATGGCTTTTCTCAATTACTAGCTTATCTGCAGAATAACTCTAAATTGATGCATGCTATGTATCAAAATGTTCATTTTGTAATGAATAATGAGAGAGTACTCTTAAGTAAAAAGCAACAAATCAAAGACTACACTATTTATCAGAATGAATTAAACATGCTATTTGGTATTCAATCTGATCATGAATTATTTATAGCTCCTTTAGAAGATGATAAAGTTATTGTTTCTTCTGTCCCTGATATTTATCAGACGCTTTTAACAAGATCATTTCCTACAGGTAAGTGGTCACATTATCTTGATTTTTTAATGCAACATGCTAAAGATAATGGGGTGTATATTTACTTTTTTGAAGGATTTTATATTGGTTTAATAATAGATAATAATGTGGTTCAGTTTGTTAGATATTTTGAAGAATCTGAAGATGCTCAGAATGTTTATAATATTCTGAATGCTTGTAAACACTATCAATTTAATCCCAATAACGCAACTATTTTCTTAAGTGGCTATCATGCTGAAAATAATCAATGGGCAATTGAATTAAGCACTTATTTTAAAGAAGCTATTATCGAACAAGTACCGCTAAAAGGGGTCATTAAATCACTTCAACAAGAATACCCTCATTTTCATTTCTCCACTTATTTTATTTTTTAAATGAGAATAATATCTGGAAAATATGGTGGCCGACGCATTCATCCACCAACTAATATGCCTTATACAAGGCCAACTACAGACATTGCCAAAGAAGGCCTGTTTAATATTTTACATACTAGAGTATCGATAGAAGATGCTTCTACATTAGATTTATTTGGAGGCACGGGTTGTATTAGTTACGAATTAGCATCAAGAGGCGCTAGTCAATTAACTATAGTGGAAAAGGATGGCGTCATGTCTGATTTTATTAGAAAGAATGTTGAATTATTAAAAATCGAGCATGTTCAGTTGTTAAGAATGGATGTTTTTCAATTTTTAAATACTTGCAATAATCAGTATGATGTCATATTTGCTGGACCTCCCTATGCTTTAAATACGATTGATGATTTACCTAAAATAATTGTTCAAAGAAAACTCATTGCACCTGAAGGTTTTTTTGTTTTAGAGCATACTCCAAGAAATAATTACGAAAAATTTGAAGGCTTTCAATTTGCTAGAAATTACGGATCAACTATTTTTAGTTTCTTCCAATGTAAGGAATAATTCAAAACAATATCATGTTAAAATCGGTAGCAAGAAAAGATTTATTATCAAGACGTAAAGCTTTGACTGAATCTGATTGCATTAAATTGGACGATTTATTATTGATTCAATTACAAAAAATGGATTGGTCTTCTACGATGGTTTTAGGTAGTTTTTATCCATCCGAATTACATGCCGAGCCAAATACATTATTATTAGTAAGATTTTTAAAATTGTATATTCCTGAACTTACAGTTGTATACCCAATAATTCATCCACAGGATGCTAGTATGGAATTTTATGAAGAAACGGAAGAACTTCTAATCAATCAATGGGGTATTCAGGAGCCTTTGCCTATTCAAATTTTTAATCCAGATCAGATAGATACTTTTCTTGTTCCCTTGATAGGTTTTGATCAGCAAGGGCATAGAATTGGATATGGAAAAGGATATTATGACAGGTATTTTGCTAGAGCAGCTTCCAATGTAAAAAGAATAGGGATTTCTTATTTTGAACCAATGCCTAATTTTGAAGATACCCATCAATTTGATGTACCTTTGTCTCATTGCATTACGCCTTGGAACAATTATGAATTTTAACAACCTTTTTTTAAAATCTTTTAGAGTTTTACTATTACCATTTGCTATTTTATATGGTTGGGTAGTTGCATGCAGAAATTGGTTGTATAATAAACAATATTTGAAATCTGTAAGGTTCAATGTGCCCATGATTTGTATTGGTAATTTATCCATGGGCGGAACAGGTAAATCGCCCATGGTAGAACATTTACTTTCGATACTTTCTGATGACTATAAAATGGCTACTTTAAGTAGGGGATATAAACGTAAGACAAAAGGGTATGCTTTAGCAAATGCTCAAACTACTGCATTGGAAATAGGAGATGAGCCTATGCAGTTTCATATCAAATACCCAAATGTTGCAGTAGCTGTTGGAGAAAGAAGGATTGAAGCAATACCACAACTTATTCAAGATGTACCAAATCTTCAAGCAATTATTTTAGATGATGCATTTCAGCATAGAGAAATTGTAGCTGATTTTAATATCTTATTAACGGATTATAATAATCTATATACTGATGATTTTTTTATTCCAACGGGAGATTTAAGGGATGATAGAAAGTCTGCCAAGAGAGCTAGTGTAATTGTAGTGACTAAATGCCCTCGAGACTTGTCTGAACTAGAAAGAGACGAAATCATTGAAAAAATACATCCCGAACAACATCAAAGTGTATTTTTCACTTGTATTGAATATGAAACACCTTACCATATTTATCATCCTTCCGATCAATGGGTATTGACCTTAAGAGATGAGGTATTATTAGTATGTGGTATTGCTAATCCTTTACCTCTTAAGAACTATTTACATGAACACACGCATACTTATTACCAATTAACTTATAGTGATCATCATATATTTTCGATTGAAGATTTACAAGAGATTAAACAGAAATTTGAAGAAATTCAATCTAAAAGCAAATTAATTTTAACAACGGAAAAAGATGCCGTTAGATTAGTGAAATACACAGAGGAGCTACATGATATTCCTTTATATGTTTTGCCAATTAAACCCATTTTTTTATTTAATGCCGAAGCTAATTTTAATCAATTAGTTATTGATTATTTAGCACAATTTTATACAAATAACAATGGGTAAGAAAGAGAAAACATCTAGAAATAAAAAGCCAACTACAAAGCAGACTAATTTGGCAGCCACTTATCAAGGGGTATTAGATATTGCCAAATCTGGTATGGGTTTTGTAATGGTGCCCAATATGGAAAACGATATTTTAGTTTTTCCTACAGATTTTAATACGGCATTAAAAGGAGATGAGGTAAAAGTGAAGATTACTAAAATCAGGCAAGGTACTGGAAAAAAAGAAGGTAAGATTCTAGAAGTAGTAAAACGCAAACAAGTATCATTTGCAGGTACAATGCAAGTTAATGAAAGACATGCTTTTTTTATTCCGAATTCTATAACCCCAATGCCTGATATATATATTCCTTTGAATAAATTGAATGGTGCAAAAGATAAGGACAGGGTAATTGTTCAATTGACTAAATGGGATAAAGCTAGTAAAAAGCCAGAAGGGGAAGTGTTAGAAATATTCACGCCAGAACAAGAAAACGATCAAGCAATGAAATCCATTGTTGCTGAAGCTGGGTTCAATTTACAATTTAGTAAAGAAGTAATGGATTTTGCGAATAAGCTTTCTGCTGATTTGACTGAAGAAGAAATTGCCAAAAGAAAAGATTATCGAAAAATATTGACTTTTACTATTGACCCAGTTGATGCGAAAGATTTTGATGATGCTATTTCCTATCAACAATTAGAAAATGGAAATATTGAAATTGGGGTGCATATTGCTGATGTATCTCATTATGTTCAACCAGGCACAACAGTAGATCAAGAAGCTTATGATAGAGCCACTTCGGTGTATTTGCCAGATAGGGTGTATCCAATGTTACCAGAAAAAATATCGAATGAGCTTTGTTCATTAAGACCACATGAAGAAAAATTAACTTTTTCTGCTTGTTTTGAATTAGATAGTGCTAGAAAAGTGGTGAATACTTGGTACGGAAAGACTATTATTTATTCAGATAGAAGATTCACATACGAGCAGGTTCAAGAGATTATAGAAACAAAACAAGGAGACCATTCTGATGTTATTTTATGGCTAACGGATTATACACAGGCCTTAAGAAAAAAACGTTTTGAAAACGGTGCAATCAATTTCTCCTCTCAGGAAGTAAGATTTACTTTAGATGAAAAAGGAAAACCAATTGGAATTACTGTAAAAGAGAGTAAAGCTTCTCATCAGTTGATCGAAGAATTGATGTTAAAGGCAAATCAGTTAATTGCCGAAAAAATGGGCAAGGTGAAGATTAAATCTGAAATACTTCCTTTCCCTTATAGAGTTCATGACCAACCTAATGAAGAAAAATTAGCCCCATTTGTTGCATTTGCTTTATCACATGGTTATCCATTTGATTTACATTCTCCAGAAAGCATTGCACATAGTTTTAATAATTTAATGTTAGCAGCTCATGGAAAACCAGAACAACATGTTTTGGAACAATTAGGGATTAGAACTATGGCAAAGGCAGTTTATACAACCAATAATATTGGACATTATGGTTTAGGCTTTGAACATTATTGCCATTTTACTTCACCTATTAGAAGATATCCGGATGTATTAGTACATAGAATTGTGCAAAGTGTTTTAATGGGTCATCCAATAAATGATGCAGGTTTAGAAGAAAAATGTGTGCATTGTAGTGAAAGAGAAAGAGCTGCAATGGAAGCAGAGCGCGCATCTAATAAATACAAACAAGTTGAATTTATGCGTGATTATGTTGGACAGGTTTTTGAAGGGGTTATAAGTGGTGTATCCAGTTTTGGTTTTTGGGTAGAAACTGTTGAACATAAATGTGAGGGCTTAGTCAATATTACTAGTTTATCCAGAATGGATGATTTTAGACATGTAGAATCAAGTTACTCTTTAGTGGGTAGACGTTCAGGTAGAAAATTTAGCATGGGAGATAAAGTAACTATAAGAGTTGTTTCTGCTAATTTGGATAAGCGACAAATTGATTATGAATGGGAACCTACTGTTGCTTCATAAAATTCAATACCTTCTTCTGCAAGTTTTTTCAAAATAGGAGTATAGATGGCTGGGATCGTTGGTATATGTAAGCCAGTTATGTTTAATTCATCTTCTAAGTACGCTATAGCAGCTAATGCTAAAGGTAAGCCCACTGTTGTAGCCATTGCTGTTTCCTTATTATTATGCCCTTTTAAAACCAAACTGCTTGTAATTTTTTGAGTTTCTCCATTCAATAGGTAATCAATCTCATGCATCATCACGACTGCATCTTTATCTTCTTCATTTAATTTCCATTTAGATTCAAGAATCCATTGTAAAATGGCTGCATTAGTTGTAAATGAGACAGGAATAATTGTTTTTGCTGTAAAATCTAAATAATCCATTTGAGCTTTTGTACTTGAATCTTGGATACCTTTTTCCCAAATAGTTTTTATTGAAGGATCTTCTGTTTGTGCTTTAAACCAGGATTCAATTGTAGATTTAGGATCAAGAATTTTCTCCTCACTGGTTAAGCCCATTTGTACAATTATATTCCAAGCTTTACAAAAAGCTGGATGCCTTAAAGTGGTTCTAACGAATTCTTGAACACCATTTAACTGATAAGTATTGATATAGCTTAAAGAATCTCTATTGGGATAGTAAGCAAGTGGACCCCATTTGGGTACTTCTACTTCTGAGCAATGATTAAAAATTTGCTGATAATGTATGGTCTTTTCTTGTCCCTTTTCTAAGTAAATCGCCCCGGCTTTTCCAGCTAAAATGATATTTCTTGGGTTCCAACTAATTTTATAATGCCATGGATTCGTATCTGACTCTGGGGCGATTAATCCCCCGCAATGGGATTTAAAGCCGGTTATTTG
>JBJOIU010000008.1:0-46941 GCA_046046935.1 Bacteroidota bacterium | reverse complement strand
CTTTCAATCTCTAGTTGTCGAATTTGTCTAATTAAGGTATCTAATTCTTCAGGCATTGAATTCATCTCTAATCTCAACTTAGCAGCACTCTCATCAATTAAATCAATAGCCTTGTCTGGTAAAAAACGATCTGTAATGTACCTGCTAGATAATTCTACTGCAGCTATAATTGCTTCGTCTTTAATTCTAACATGGTGATGCGTTTCGTAACGCTCTTTCAAACCTCTTAAAATAGAAATAGCATCTTCTTTAGTGGGTTCATCAATCATCACTTTTTGGAATCTTCTTTCCAATGCCTTGTCTTTCTCAAAAAATTTCTGATACTCTGCCAAGGTTGTTGCACCAATTGCTCTCAACTCTCCTCTTGCTAAAGCTGGTTTCAAAATATTGGCAGCATCCATTGCACCATCTCCACCACCCGCACCCACTAAAGTATGGATCTCGTCAATAAATAAAATGACTTCTCCGTCGCTTGTTGAAACTTCTTTAACCACACCTTTTAATCTCTCTTCAAATTCACCCTTGTATTTTGCACCTGCAATTAATTGCCCCATATCTAAAGCATAAATAATCTTACTCTTTAAATTATCTGGCACATCACCATTCACAATTCTCATAGCCAAACCTTCTGCAATAGCAGTTTTACCCACACCAGGTTCACCCACAAGAATTGGATTGTTTTTGCTTCTTCTTGAAAGTATATGCAAGGTTCTTCTAATTTCTTCATCCCTTCCAATGACTGGATCTAATTTGCCTTTATTAGCTAAATCATTTAAGTTTTTAGCATACTTAGACAAAGATTGAAATTGTGTTTCTTGTGTAGCTGATTGTACTTTTTCACCTTTCCTCAATTCATTGATAGCAGCAATCAAACCTTTTTCTGTTAATCCAGCATCTTTCAGAATTTTTGCAACACTATCATTTACTTGCATTAATGCAATCATGATATGTTCAACTGTAACAAACTCGTCGCCAAATGTTTTTAATGCTGCATTAGATTTTAATAAAACACTGTTTAAATCCCTACTCAAATTGGCTGCAGGTTCTCCAGTTGCAAGTTTTGCTAAACCCGTAATAAGCTCTTCTGTTTTCTGAAGTACCAGGCCTGGATTAACATTGTTTTTCTTTAATAGAAATTCTATTGGACTTTCTTTATCCAATAAAATAGCTTTCAACAAATGCGCAGTTTCAATATTTGCATTGGTATTATTATATGCTAATTGCTGTGCTTGTTGAATGGCTTCTTGCGCCTTAATGGTATATTGATTTAAATTCATAGTTATTGATTTATATAAAGCTATGCTCAAAACAGGCGCCAATTTATGATTTAGGTTATAATGTCATACAAATTGAATCAAATCGGAACAAAAGTCAGTCCTATCAAGGATTTTCTGCTATTTTTACATGGTGAATATTCATTCTAATTCAAGATATATAAAGCAATTAGCACAGTCAATGGGATTTGACTATTGTGGTATCGCAAAAGCCCAAGAGCTTACTGAAGATGCATTTAGATTAGAACAATGGTTGCATAAAGGATATCATGGCGAGATGGATTATATGGCGAAAAATTTTGACCTAAGAATTGATCCAAGAAAATTAGTTCCAGGTGCAAAATCAGTGATTTGTTTTATAAAAAATTATTTCCCTGATCAACTGCAAACAGAAGGATTGCCCAAAATTGCAAAATATGCTTGGGGAAATGATTATCACGAAGTCATAAGAACTCAGTTACACGAATTCTTAGATCAGTTAAGACAAAGAGTTGGACAAGTAGAAGGAAGGGGCTTTGTAGATTCCGCACCTGTATTAGAAAGATCTTGGGCACAATTAGCCGGTGCTGGATGGATTGGCAAAAACGGCAATTTAATAAAACCACAAACGGGTTCTTTCTTTTTTATTGCCACACTTATTATTGATATTGATTTGGAATACGACCAACCTATTAGTAAAGATTATTGTGGCACCTGCACTAAATGCATTGATGCTTGCCCAACACAAGCCATTTTGCCCAATAAAACCATCGAAGCAAATCACTGTATTAGTTACTTGACTATAGAATTAAAAAAGGAACTCATCGAAACAGATAGAAATTATAAAGAATGGGCATTTGGTTGTGATATTTGTCAAGACGTTTGTCCTTGGAATAGATTTAGCCATCCACATCAAGAACCTGCTTTTAAACCTTTAGATGGTTTATTACAAATGAAAAAAGAAGATTGGTTGACTATGGAGGAAAGCACTTTTAAGGCAAGATTCAAAAGCTCTCCCTTATTAAGATCGAAACTTAAAGGAATAAAAAGAAATATTACTTATTTAAAATAGCTTCTTTCAAATTAGCTAATTCAACTTCCATTTTATACCCTAATAATTTTTCGTTCAATAAAGTCTGAAACTTCTCCCATGGATACCAATGTACATTTTGGGTAAAAGACCAATGAATGACATAATTGCCTTTATTCAAAGGGACCCACTCAATTAAAACATCATATGGGGGTTGACCAGTTGCTATCCAATTGAATTGTGCCGAGCTATCTGTTGTTTTAATAAGTTGAATAGTCTGCGTACTAATATAAGCTGTACTTTTTTTGATAGTTACTTTGTTTTCTTTCCATTCGGTCATCCAAGCGCTCCAGTGATTGAAGTCACTTACAAAATAAGCAATATCAGAACTTGGGGCAGTAATTTCAATAGCTCTAGAAACAACCACCTTTGAGGGGAACAATAAAGAAATGGCAGTTATAATAGATGCCAAAACCACCATGCTGATCAATAGTAATTTAACAAGTCTCATTTATTCCCATTTAAAAATTTTGAAAGCCAAAGCATAGACTACAATAATCCAAACAAATAGAACAGCTATATCCGGCCAGGTAGCCCATAAACTTGTTCCTTCAAAAGCAATATTACGCATCGCATTATTAAAATGCGTTAATGGTAAAATATTACAAAAAGGTTGCATCCACTTTGGGAAATTCTCAATAGAAAAAAAAGTTCCTGCCAATAAAAATTGTGGAAGCGTAATTAAATTTGCAAATGGCGGTATAGTACTTTCCGTTTTGGCTAATCCACTTACAACAAATCCAAAACCCATGAACAATATCAAGGCAATAAAGCTTAGCACCATGATATCTAAAAAAGTTATCCAACCATTGACCAAAGTAAATTGAAAAGCAAAATGCCCGATAGAAATAATAATGATGGCAGTAATTAATTGAAAAATTACCCTGCTTAAAGCCTCACCAAGAATAATATATAATCTTCTTATGGGTGTTGCATAAAATCTTTTTAAAACCAATTGTTGTCTTAGATTAAAAAACAAGAAGGCTACTCCAAATACACCAGCACTTAATAAAGAGAAACCTAACTGACCTGGTAAAATAAAGTCTATGGTTCTATACACCCTGCCTGGAACCTTCTGTACTATATTATTAACTTTAGCATAACTAGGTCGATTTTTATAATTAGCATCATTTACATTATTAATAACCGCGTTTAAAATAGATTTTAATACTTCAATATTTTGCGGATTGGCAGCCTCAGAGCTTGTTAGATTAATTAGATAGGGCTGATTAGCTATGCCTGTTGCTTGAATATAAATGAATGCAGTAATCCTTCCTTTTGCCAATTCTGCATCTATATTATCTTGACCTGGAGGGACAAATTTTAATCCAGGAATTTTCTTAATAGCAGCATAGACAGCATTGGTCGTATCTGACTTTGGATCCATTGCTACTTTTACTGTAATATTTCCACCACTACTTAAGAAGCCAAATACCAAGATAAAAATTAAGGGAAAAGCAATACTAAATATAACAGCCGAAGGACTTCTAAAAATAGACCTTAAACTGGCTTTAGTAATTGCCAACATGGCTTTTACTTGATGATAAGATTGCATACTTTACGGTTGGTTCACTACAAAGATAGGCAATCGTGTTTGTGGCGCCCCCATCATTTGTTGTACAGACTTAATTTCTTTATACAATTCAAACTGCTTGTCTCCTATTTCTTCTTTAATCGCTTTTATCTTAGCAGTCTCTTTATAGTCTTCAATAAATGTTTCAATAAAAGATTTTGTTTCTGGATAAGCTTTAACACCATATCCTTTTAACTTAGCCATTTTTGCAGCAGAAGCAATCGCATCATCTAAAGTACCAATTCGGTCAACTAGCCCTATCTTAATCGCATCAGCACCAATCCAAACTCTACCTTGTGCAATTGAGTCTATATATTCAATTGATTTTTTTCTGCCAGCAGCCACTCTAGATTTAAAACCCTGGTAAATACTATCAACCCCTGCTTGCATAAATCTTTGTTCTGTTGCATTCAATGGTCTAGTAGTAGAAGGCATGTCAGCAAATTGCCCCGTCTTAACACCATCAAAATGAATTCCTAATTTATTATTCATTAAACCTTTAACATTCGGTATAACAGAAAATACACCAATAGAACCTGTTATAGTACCTGCATTAGCAAATATAGAATCTGCTCCACAAGCAATATAATATCCACCAGAAGCAGCTAAATCACCCATACTTACTACAACTGGCTTCTCTTTCTTTAATAAATCAATCTCTCTCCAAATAATATCACTAGCCAAAGCACTTCCACCAGGAGAATTTACCCTTAATACAACAGCATCAATATTGTCATCTTTTCTAATCTTCTGTAATAAAACTCTAAAATCATCACTTGCAATGGCATCTTGTTGGTTTTTACCCATCACTACATCCCCATTAGCATATACCACAGCCACTTTGCCCGATCCTGTACCTCTAATAGCAACTGCACTAGCATATTCGCCCAAACTCACAAAAGCAATATCTTTTGAATCTGCTTGTTTGAGTTTTTTAGAAATTACTTTTTTTACTTGATCATCATACATCAATGCATCTACCAATTTGTATTTAGTAGCATCAAAAGCTGTTTGAATAGATCCTTGGTTTGCCCAAAATCGCAAACTATCTTTATTCATATTTCTTGCAGTAGCGGTATTGCTTAAAAACTGATCATACAATCCTCCCAACCAAATATTGGTTTGTAATTTATTGGCTTCAGACATTTGTGTATACCTAAATGGCTCGGTAGCGCTTTTGAATTTACCTGCATAAAAAACCTGTGGTTGAATCTCTAATTTATCTAATAAACCCTTCAAGAAAACGGACTCATAACTAAAACCATTCCATTCAATTCCCCCTTGAGGATGTGCATAAACAGCATCAGCAATATTGGCAACCATATATGCTTTTTGTGTAATGGTTTCTGCATAGGCAATGACAAACTTTTTTGAAGATTTAAAATCTTCTAATGCTTTTCTAATTTCTTCAGAAGCAGCATAACCGTTTGGATTTTGCTGACACTTAATATAAATGCCTTTGATAGCATCATCTTTTTTAGCATATTGAATTAGATGCACTAATTCTGATAAGCTTGGAGACTTGCCATTTTTTTTATTCATTAATTCAGTGAAAGGATCTGATTGAACTTGCTCTAAGTATTCATTAGAAAGGTCTACAACTAAAACTGCATTTGATGCAATCACAGTAGGCTCCTCTTTAGAAAAAGATGCAGCTATGCCAATCAATAAGAAGAATCCAATGATAAAAAATACAAACAAGGCCAACAAACTGCCTAAAAAAGACTTGAAGAAGATTTTCATGCTGATAATTTAATTGTGTACCCATGTAAAATTATGGATATTTGGGCTACTTTAAGCATACTTCTATGAACAATGCATACCTCTTGATAGGCGGCAATATGGGTGATCGATTGGCAAATTTAACCAGTGCCATTAAAGCTATTGAAGCGCATATTGGAAATATCATACAACATTCTTCTATTTATGAAACTGCTGCCTGGGGAATGGAAGATCAACCTTCTTTTTTAAATCAAGCTTTATTGATTGAAACTAATTTTGAAGCCGAGGACTTACTAAATAATTTGCTCAAAATTGAAATTCAAATGGGCAGAATTAGAAATCAACCCTTAGGACCTAGAACGATAGATTTGGATATTATTTTTTTTAATGACCAAATTATTCATTCAGAAACTTTAAGTATTCCTCATCCACATATGCAAAAAAGAAATTTTGTACTAAACCCTTTAAACGAAATTGCCCCAGAATTTATACACCCAGTATTCAATAAGACTATCCATCAATTACTTATAGACTGTACTGATAGCTTACTGTGTATAAAAAAATAAATAGATAAGTAATTCTGCTCTTATATTTGACCCGAAGAACTGTAAAGAAGAACAGAAATGAAGCATCAATTTATAGCTATTGAGGGGAATATAGGAGCAGGTAAAACTACTTTGACACATTTATTGGCACAACAGTATAATGCCAAAACAGTATTGGAAGAATTTGCAGAAAACCCTTTTTTGACAAAATTTTACGAGAATCCAAAACAATACGCATTTCCATTAGAGTTATTTTTTCTTGCAGAAAGATTTAAACAACAACAAGACTTAATTAAAAATGGAGACTTATTCCAACAAGTTATAGTTTCTGATTATATGTTTACCAAGTGCTTGTTATTTGCAAAAGCTAATTTGCCAGAAGAAGAGTTTAGATTATACCAAAAAATGTTTGATGTTTTTCATCAGCAACTAACTCCACCAGATATTTTAATTTATTTACATGCGCCTGTCAATAGATTGCAAAGCAATATCAAAAAACGCAATAGGAAATTTGAACAATCTATTCCAGATGAATACTTGTTCAAAATTCAAGAGACCTATACAAGTTATATAAAGCAACATAATATAAGAACCATATTTGTAGATGCAAGTAATGCAGATTTCTTATACAATGAAGCACATTTAAAAGTCATCACGGACGCATTGGATAAAGACCTAGAAGAAGGGCAACATTATTTCAATTTACCTTAAGCATATGTCAGCCACAATAACACCACAAAAAAAGGATCCATTTGGAGCATTAAGAGTGAGTGAATTTAGGAACCTAATGATAGGTCGATTTTTGTTTATCATGGGATTAAGAATGATGGGGACATTAGTAGGCTGGTGGATTTATGAATTAACCAATGAGCCATTTGCCATTGGATTAATTGGATTAGCAGAAGTAATTCCTGCAGTTTCATTAGCATTGTATGCAGGTCATGTTATTGATATAAGTGAGAAAAGAAAATTATTATTAAGAGGGGTTGCATTGTATTGGGTTTGTGCTATTGCCTTATTAGCACTATCCTCTTCATTAGCTACTGGTGCATTTACTAATTTGCAAATTGCCATTGGTATATACTTTGTTATTTTTTGTACAGGCATTATACGATCCTTTACTGGACCTAGCTTTGGCACATTAGTGGGAGAAATCATGCCAAAAGATTTATTACAAAACGCCACCACTTGGAGTCAAGGAATCTGGTTGAGCGCTTCTGTTTTAGGACATGCATTGGTAGGATTTTTCATCGCAGGCTTTGGCAATACAGGTTCACTTTGGATTGTAATTGGTATGGTTACTATTGGATTCAGCTTTATTTCAAAAATTAAGCCTAAGCCGCCGCATGGACAGGTAGCAGAACAAAAAACTTTGGAAAGTGTAAAAGAAGGCATACGATTTGTAGTACAAACAAAAGAAGTATTAGGTGCTTTGTCTTTAGATTTATTCGCAGTGCTATTTGGTGGCGCAGTAGCAATGATTCCTGTATTTGCAAAAGATATATTAAAAGTGGGACCTATTGGATTTGGCTGGTTAAATGCTGCTGCAGATATTGGAGCAATTCTTATTATTTTTATTATCACCATATTCCCTGTAACGCAGCAACAAGGAAAAAAACTATTATTAGCTGTAGGAGGTTTTGGACTTTGCATTATTGTCTTTGCCTTGTCAACTACTTTCTGGATTTCATTTGTAGCACTTTTATTAAGTGGCATTCTAGATGGATTCAGCATGATTGTAAGAGGTACTATTATACAACTCAAAACGCCTAATCATATGCGAGGAAGGGTAATGAGCGTGAACTCCATGTTTATCAATAGCAGTAATGAATTAGGGCAATTTGAAAGTGGTGTTGCAGCTAGAGCTTTGGGCGTTGTTCCCTCAGTGGTATTTGGCGGTGTAATGACTTTGATAGTAGTGACTACCACTTGGTTCAAAGCGCCAAGTTTAAGAAAGATGGAATATTAATCTTTACTTTTTTAGTAATTCAGTCATTACTACATGCACGGCAGGACAAAATTCTGCATTCTTCATGGTGATAGCGGTTCTCTTAAAAAAAACATCCTCATCTGTGTACGGAAATCTTTCACAATCTGAAGGACGTTGATCGTAAATAGAACATGCATTGTCTGCACCTAAAAAAGGGCATGGCTTGGTATTGGTTACATAGTCGCCCTCGTTGTCTAACAAAAGGTATTTCTCTATAAAAGCAGTTTCTTTTAGTTTCAAGTATTTACAGATGCGTTTAATGTCTGGCATCTTGAACCTAGGTGAATAACTCTTACAACATCTAGCACAATCCAGGCAATTGATCTTTTCAAAGGCCAGATCATGTAAATCTGGCAAAACTTTTAAGATTTGCTTCTTTTCTACCCTTTTTAAGAAGTTTTGAAACTTTTTAAGGCTTTCAGGGCTTGGTTGCTCAAAATATTGTTCAAGGGATGGTTCCATAATAGGATTCAAATGTAAACCATTTGGCAGTCATCCACAAGCTTTCCCCAACCAAAAGCAAATCTCTTAAACAAAGACCCACCCCGCCTTTTTATTAACTATATTTGTGGCAATTTTTAACCTATACAATTCAGTCGAAAATGAGTAACAGCGGCGCGGAATTTATCCAGAGACATATTGGACCAAGTGCATCCGAAACCAACAAAATGTTAGCAGTTATTGGAGCACCCTCTTTAGATGTATTAATTGAAAAAACAATACCAGCTTCTATTCGCTTGAAAAAGCCAATGAATATCCCGGCTGGGTTATCAGAATTTGAATTGTTAGAGTCTTTAAAAGAAATAGGCGCTAAAAATGTCATTGCTACCAATTGTATTGGACAAGGATATTACGGAACCATTACACCAAGTGTGATTCTTAGAAATATTTTTGAAAATCCAGGTTGGTATACACAGTACACTCCTTATCAAGCAGAAATTGCTCAAGGCCGTTTGGAAAGTTTATTAAACTACCAAACCATGATTACCGATTTAACAGGAATGGCTATTGCCAATGCTTCTTTATTAGACGAAGCAACTTCTGCGGCAGAAGCCATGGCTATGATATACAATCATGCTAATAAAACAGAACATGCAACACAAACAAAGTTATTTGTTGATGAGTCTATTTTTGCTCAAACAAAATCTGTTTTAAAAACAAGAGCAACTCCAATCAATATTGAATTAGTAGAAGGAAATTATACAACTGCATCCATTGACAATAGTTATTTTGGCGCCATTTTACAATATCCAAATGCACAAGGTAGCATTGAAGATTATACAGCTTTCATTGACTCAGTGCATCAAGCAGGTGGCTATGTGATTTTGGTGGCTGACATCCTTGCATTAACAGTATTAAAAAGTCCTGCAGAATTAAATGCAGATGTTGCTGTAGGTAATACGCAAAGATTTGGTGTACCAATGGGTTTTGGTGGACCACACGCAGCCTACTTTGCAACAAAAGACGAATTCAAAAGAGGCATGCCAGGAAGGTTAATAGGCGTAAGTATTGATGCACAAGGTAATCGTGCTTTAAGAATGGCATTGCAAACTAGAGAACAACATATTAAGAGAGAAAAAGCAACTTCCAATATTTGTACAGCTCAAGCTTTACTTGCAAATATGGCAGTGATGTATGCAGTGTACCATGGCCCAGAAGGATTAAAAACAATTGCAACAAGAGTGCATGGCCTAGCCCAGTCTTTAGAACAACAACTTAGTTCATTAGGTATTGAGCAAAAGAATGCTGCTTATTTTGACACTCTACACATTAAAGGTTTTGATGCAAATTCTTTAGAAAAATTAGCAAGTGCGGCTGCAATCAACTTTAACTATTTTAAAGATGGTTCTGTTAGTATCAGCTTAGATGAAACAAGTTCCTCAAAAACAGTTGCACAAATTGTTGCCCTATTTGAAAAATTAACTGGAAAGAAAGCTGCTGCTCAAAATGCTTCAGTAAAAAATGCTTCTATTCCAGCAAGTCTTATTAGAACAAGTACTTATTTACAACATCCAGTATTCAATACACATCATAGTGAAACACAAATGATGCGTTATATCAAGCAATTAGAAAATAAAGATCTTTCTTTAAACACAAGTATGATTAGCTTGGGAAGTTGCACAATGAAATTAAATGCTGCAACAGAAATGACCCCTGTAAGTTGGCCGTGTTTTGGTGGATTACATCCATTTGCTCCATCGACACAAACAAAGGGCTATCAAGAAATTGCTACAGAATTAAGCGCTTACTTATGTGAAACAACAGGCTTTACCGCTTGTAGTTTACAACCAAATAGTGGCGCTCAAGGAGAGTACGCTGGATTATTAACTATTCGCTCTTATCATGAAGCAAGAAATCAAACCAATAGAAATATTGTATTGATTCCAATCAGTGCGCATGGCACCAACCCAGCTAGTGCAGTAATGGCTGGTTTTAAAGTGGTAGTAGTAGCTTGTGATGCTGCTGGAAATATTGATGTTGCAGATTTAAAAGCAAAAGCAGAACAACATAAAGAAAACCTAGGTGCATTAATGGTGACTTACCCAAGTACGCATGGTGTATTTGAGGAAACCATTATCGATATCTGTCAAACCATACATGATTTTGGTGGTTTAGTATATATGGATGGTGCGAATATGAATGCACAGGTTGGATTAACTAGTCCAGGTAATATTGGTGCAGATGTTTGTCACTTGAATTTACATAAAACATTCGCTATTCCACATGGTGGAGGCGGACCTGGCATGGGCCCAATTTGCGTAAACGATAAATTAGCTCCATATTTACCAGGACATAGCATCAACAATAACGATGCCAATGCAGTAAGTGCTGCACCATTAGGATCAGCAAGTATTTTATTAATTAGTTACGCTTATATCAAAATGCTAGGTGCAAAAGGATTAGAGTTATCTACTTCATATGCAATCTTGAATGCTAATTATATGAAAGCAAGATTAGAAAAAGCTTACCCAATTTTATATACTGGCAAGAATGGTACTTGTGCGCACGAGTTTATTATTGATCTTAGACCATTTAAAGCAATTGCTGGAATAGAAGCAGAAGATGTTGCAAAAAGATTAATAGATTATGGATTCCACGCACCAACAATGAGTTTCCCTGTTCCAGGAACAATTATGATCGAGCCAACAGAGAGTGAAGACATGGCTGAATTAGATCGCTTTTGTGATGCATTATTGTCTATCCATGCAGAAATTAAAGCCATTGAAAATGGACAATTAGACAAAGTAGATAATCCATTGAAAAATGCGCCACATACACAGCATGTAATCTGTGCTGATAATTGGAGCCATGCTTATTCTAGACAGGTTGCAGCCTTCCCTTTACCTTATGTTCAACAAAACAAGTTCTGGCCTAGCGTTGCCAGAGTGAACAATACTCATGGAGATAGAAACTTAATTTGCACTTGCGAGCCGGTGGCTTCATATGCATAATTAAATTGCTAGCATAAATAAGAAGGCCCCGAGTACTCGGGGCCTTCTTATTTAAAACATATTGGAGGAAGGAGCTTGTTGTGTAGCAATAGTAGGCTGTTGATGCAGCATGAACTCATATAAAGAGATGATTTTTTCTTTGTCTTTTATTACAGTATTCAATTGCTCTACATCTTCTTGTAAATTTTGCAATTTGATATTTTCAACTTCATATTTAAAAGTGAATTCTTCGGCAAGTGCATTGTTTAAAGCCCTAGAGTCATCAATCATATTTCCTTCTCCAGTGAGTACCCAGAGCATATTTAAATCAGTATAGTGTTCGTGAATTTTTATAAGAATATCAGACCCCACTGAGCCTTTATTTCTGAGCTGCTTAGAATAATAGCCGTTGGATAATTTGATTTTCTTTTCGAATGCATGAGGAGAAATGTTCCTAAATTGTAGGTACATCGAAATACGTTCAATTGGCTTCATAGTAAATAGTTTAAAGTGATACGATGCACTAAAATAAATACTTGAAATACCAAAGTATAGGTACACAGGCCTCAATTAGGAATGCAATAGGCCTCATTTTTAAAATGATACTATTGTTTCTCGCTTAATTCCAACCAACGTAATTCTGCAGTTTCTAATTGATGGGTAATGGTAGACAATTCTTCGCTTAATTTCGTAATAGCGTCATAATCCAAATTAGGCTGATTCATTTTCTCCACTAATTCAGCTTTCATTTTTTCCATGACAGGCATTTCCTTATTTAATTGCTCCCACTCAGACTTTTCTTTAAAGCTCATTTTAACAGCTGCGGGTTTTGCAATAGCGGGTTCTACTGAAGGTGTAGCTTTGGGAGCAGGTGATACTATAGCATGTTCTTTCTGTGTTGTAATATCAGAACTCACACTGCTTAAAGATTGCTTAGATTTTTCTAAGATTCTATATTGGGTGTAATTGCCAGGATAGTCTCTAATAACTCCCTCTCCTTCAAAAATAAATAAGTGGTCAACTAATTTATCCATAAAGTATCTATCATGTGATACCAATAAAACGCAACCAGTATATTCTAATAAAAACTGTTCCAAAACAGCAAGCGTAGGTAGATCCAAATCGTTGGTAGGCTCATCCAAGATCAAGAAATTTGGATTTTTAAATAAAACAGTCAATAATTGTAAGCGCTTCTTTTCTCCACCACTCAATGCACTCAAATAAGTATATTGCTTGTCTGGTGTAAATAAGAATAATTCTAAAAATTGTGCTGCGCTCAAAGAACCACCACTTGCTAATGGGAAATTCTCGGCAAAAGTTTTCAGGTATTCAATAACGCGCATGTCTGTTTTGTACACCAAGCCTTCTTGAGAAAAATTACCAAACACAATGGTATCTCCTACATTCACTTTGCCGCTATCTGGCAAAGTAATCCCTTGTAATATTTGCAAGAAAGTAGATTTACCAACGCCGTTTTTACCAACAATACCCACACGCTCTCCTTTACTAAAAGTATAATCAAAGCCTTTTAATACTTGAATATCTCCATAGGCCTTATATACTTTCTTTAACTCAATAATTTTACCTCCAAGTCGAGACATTTTCATGCCTAATTGCAAATTAGCTTCCTCAATTTTTTGTTTTGCCTTAGCTTCTACTTCATAAAAATTGTCCTGTCTGCTTTTACTCTTAGTAGTTCTAGCCTTTGGTTGCTTACGCATCCACTCTAATTCTTTTCTAAAAGTATTCTTAGCTTTATCAATGCTTGCTTGCTCTGCATCAATTCTAGCAGCTTTCTTTTCTAAATAATTTTCGTAATCTCCTTTATAGGTATATAAATTCTCCCTTTCTAATTCCCAAATCTCATCTGTTACTGATTCTAAGAAATAACGATCATGCGATACTAATAATAAAGTGACTTTTTCTTGAGACAAATAATTCTCTAACCACTCAATCATGTTCAAATCCAAGTGGTTGGTAGGCTCATCCATCAACAATAAAATATGCCTTGGGTCAAATCCAATTTGAATCAAGGTCTTAGCCAAAGAAACTCTCTTTCTTTGACCACCACTTAATTTAGCAACTGGTTGTTGTAAATGATGAATATTTAGCTGTGTTAAAATAATATTTACTTTAGACTCGAAATCCCATGCACTTCTTTCTTCCATTTCTACAATAGCATCAGAAATGGCTTGTTCTTCTCCACTCTCCATTGCCATTTCGTATTGGCTAATGGCTTTCATTACAGGATGTTCTTGTTGAAATAAATTCTGTAAAATGGTTGCAGATTCATCAAATTGAGGATCTTGTTCAAACATCACCAAATGAACATCTTTATGAATTCGGCATGTTCCGGAATCTGGATGCTCTTTGCCAGCCATTATTTTTAATAAAGTTGATTTTCCTACGCCATTTCTAGCAATTAAGGCAATCCTATCCCCTTCGTTGATATTAAAACTAATCCCTTTAAATAAAGGGTAAATTCCATAACTTTTGGTAAGTGATTCTACAGATACATAATGCATGCAGCAAAGATAAGCGTAGCAACTAGTATCTGCTAATTTATTGAATAATCTATGTACTTTTGTGCTAGATACAGACAAAATCCAATTTGAATGAAAAGTTTTGAAGTACCCACTGGCTATAGAAGTAATTTGATCTCTGCTATCAAGCAAAAACGCAAAGAGCAAGACAAACTAAAGAAAGACTTTAGCCCCACTTTATTGGATTTTGGTGATTTAAAAATATACCTGGCTAGACATTTTGGATTTTGTTATGGTGTAGAGAACGCTATAAATATTGCCTACAAAACAATTGAAGAAAACCAAGGCAAAAGAATTTACTTGTTAAGTGAAATGATACATAACCCCCAAGTAAATGCAGATCTTACCAAAAGAGGTGTTCAATTTTTACAAGATACACTTGGGAATGAACTAATCCCCTTAGATACATTAAATGCAGATGACGTTGTAATTATTCCAGCTTTTGGAACCACATTAGAATTAGAAGAGAAGATAAAAAACAAAGGTATTGACATTCAAAAATACAATACTACTTGTCCCTTTGTAGAAAAAGTATGGAATAGAAGTGAGCAAATTGCTAAAAAGGGTTATTCTATCATAATTCATGGAAAGCCTAAGCATGAAGAAACAAGAGCAACTTTTTCACATGCTGCAGCCAATACTCCCTCATTGGTATTAAATGATATGGAAGAGGCTATCACACTCGGTGATTATATCTTAGGAAAAATGGACCTTGAAAATTTTGAAGTACATTTTAAAGGTAGGTATTCAAAAAACTTTAATCCTTTAACTCATTTAGACAAAATAGGCGTAGTAAACCAAACAACTCAATTGGCAACAGATACGCAAGCCATCTCTGATTATTTAAGAAATATTATAATAGAGAAATTTGGAGCAGAAAAAATTAAAGAGCATTTTGCCGATACAAGAGATACTTTATGTTATGCTACCAACGACAATCAATCTGCAGTAATAGGTCTTTTAGAAACACCAGCAGATCTGGCTATAGTTATGGGCGGGAAAAACAGCAGTAATAGCTCACATTTAGTGGAGCTTTGTGAGCAAAAATTACCTACCTACTTTATTGATGATGTTAGTAAAATAATTGACGATCATCAAATTCAAAAAACCAATTGGAAGAACAAAGAATCAATTATTGTATCCAATTATCTTCCTAAAAAAGAAACCATCTCAATACTCATGACAAGTGGTGCTAGTTGTCCAGATGCAGTAGTAGAAGCGGTTATTCATAAAATCACTTCTTTCTATGGAGTAGAGGATAAACTAAATGAAATGGAAGCTTACTGGAATAGTTAAGCCATTATTCTTTCTTTAGCCCAGTTTAATGCAATACTAAATTGCTCTTCTTGGTTGAGTGCTGTATTGTCCAATACCAAAGCGTCAGAAGCTTGTTTTAAAGGGCTATGTTCTCTAGTACTATCAATTAAATCTCTATGTTGCAAATTCTCTGCTACTTCTTCTCTAGTAATTGATGGTTGTGTAATTGACAATTCTTTAAACCTTCTTTCTGTTCTTACTTTCGGATCTGCCGTAACAAATATTTTTAATTCTGCATTAGGAAAAACCACTGTGCCTATATCTCTACCATCCATTACAATGCCTTTATCTAAACCCATTGCTTGTTGCTGTGCCACAGCAAAATCTCTCACGGCAGGGATAGCAGCCACTTCACTTACTTTTTGACTTACTTTCATTTCTCTAATAGCTAATTCTACATTCTCCCCATTTAAATACATATCACTCTTTCCAGTAGCTTCATTAAATACAAAATGCAATTTGATTGCTTCAATCGCTTTTTCGATTGCATTAAAATCATCGAATGAAATTTGATTACGCATAAAATACAAAGCTACTGCTCTGTACATTGCGCCAGTATCAACAAATACATAAGACAATTCTTTTGCTAAGGCCTTTGCCAGAGTACTCTTTCCACAAGAAGAGAAGCCATCAATTGCTATGGTAATTTTTTTAGACATCTTGTACTACATTAATTGTTTGTGTCTTTGGAAGATCCGCATTTCTAACAGCGATCTGTCTTACCGCCAATGATACTACTTTAGTAAATGCCTCTTTAGTAATTTGATCATTCCCCACCATTGCTGGCACACCTTCGTCACCACCTTCTCTGATAGATTGAATTAAAGGAATTTGGCCTAAGAAAGGCAAGTCGTATTCGTCAGCTAATTTCTTGCCTCCTTCTTTACCAAAAAGATAATATTTATTCTCTGGTAATTCTGCTGGAGTGAAATAGGCCATATTTTCTACCAAACCAATAATAGGCACATTGATCTTTGCCTGGCCAAACATAGCAATAGCTTTTTTGGCGTCTGCCAAAGCCACATTTTGAGGAGTACTAACAATCACTACTCCGGTCACTGGAACAGTTTGCATAATTGTTAGGTGAATATCTCCAGTACCTGGAGGCATGTCAATAACTAGATAGTCTAATTCTCCCCAATCTACATCAGTTATAAACTGTCTAATGGCACTACTCGCCATTGGTCCTCTCCAAACCACCGCATCTTTCTCATCTACTAATAATCCAATGCTCATTAAACTAATACCATATTTCTCTAAAGGCAAAATAATGCCTTTTCCATTTTCATCTTTCATTAAAGGACGTTGCCCTCTTACGCCAAACATAATGGGCACACTTGGACCATAAATATCTGCGTCCATCAAACCCACTTTTGCGCCACCTGCCGCTAAAGCCAAAGCTAGATTGGCAGAAACTGTACTCTTACCAACACCACCTTTACCACTTACAACTGCAATAATATTTTTTACTTTAGACAAAACAGCCTGATCATCTTTTCTAGCAGTAGTAGTTTTAGAAGTAAAATTCACTTGCACGATGGCTTCCTTATTTACCAATAATTTGATGGCATTTTCGGAGGCATTTTTCATCAAATCCTTCATTGGACAAGCGGGCGTAGTCAATACTATGGTAAAAGCTACTTTATTGCCATCAATAGACAAATCTTGGATCATATTCAATGTCACCAAGTCTTTTCCTAAATCTGGCTCCTGTACATTACTCAAAGCTTTCAGTATATCCGCTTCTGTCATTTTGCAAGTTTTTGTTAAATAAAATTAAGCTGTGCAAAGTTAAGGCCCAATGCCCTTATTTTGCCCAATTAAAACTAGGATTATCCACGAAAAACGAAAAAAATAGCCAATTGCTACTTAATTTTGTAAACACATGAAAAAGCAACTATTCTTAAGCCTTTCGATATTGTTGTTCAGCTTTATCAGTAACAATATAAATGCGCAAAATACCACATCTGTTCCCAATATTTACAGAGATTCTGTAGTTCAGCTATATGGTGTAATTATGACTGCTGATAGTTTGAAAGCCATTCCCTTTGCAAGTATTGTGGTGAACAATAAAGGCAGAGGAACTATTACCAATAATGATGGTGTATTTTCTATAGCAGTGAATAAGGGTGAGCGCATTACATTTAGCTGTGTAGGCTTTAAAGATAGAATAATACAAATCCCTAATAATCTAGAGGGCAACCAATATAGTGTGATACAATTAATGGTAAATGATACCAATTTTTTACCAGCCACTATTTTAAAACCAAGGCCAACAAGACAGCAGTTTGAAAGAGATTTTGTGAATTCAAAAGTGGATGATGATATGTACGAGACTGCCAGAAAAAACACCAGTGTAGCGCAAAAAAGAATTATACTTTCTAGCTTACCAAGAGATGGCAAAGAAGCAGTGGGTGCTTCTTTAAATCAACAAGCATCTAGATATTATTATTCTGGACAATTGCCACCAATGAATATTCTGAATCCAGCTGCTTGGAAAAGCTTTATTAATTCGTGGAAGAGAGGGGACTATAAATCTAAAAAATAATTTATGAAGAGAATTGCAGTAATTGGAGCTGGAACAATGGGCAATGGAATTGCACATGTATTTGCACAAAAAGGTTTTAAAGTAAATTTAATAGACACACAGTCTACAGCATTAGATAAGGCGATTGCTACAATTCAAAAAAATTTAGACAGACAATTAACTAAAGGAATTATTGACGAAGCAATCAAAGCCGCTACAGTAGCCAATATTACTTGTAATACAAGTATGGAAGAAGGGGTTAAAGAAGCTGATTTAGTAGTGGAGGCTGCCACCGAGAATAGCGATATTAAAAAATCTATTTTCGCAAACGCAGATAAGTACGCACCTGCCAATTGCATACTTGCAAGTAATACATCCTCTATTTCTATCACAGAACTAGCGGCAGTAACAAAAAGACCAGAACAAGTCATTGGAATGCATTTTATGAATCCAGTTCCAGTGATGAAATTGGTAGAGATTATCAATGGTAATCAAACAAACAACTCAACAACAGAAACTATTGTTGAGTTAACAAAACAAATAGAAAAGGTTCCTTGTGTTGTAAAAGATTTTCCTGGATTTATTGCCAATAGAATTTTAATGCCGATGATTAATGAAGCAATCATTGCATTAGCAGAGGGCGTCAGTGATGCCGCAACCATTGATCAAATTATGAAATTAGGCATGGCACATCCAATGGGGCCATTGCAATTAGCTGATTATATTGGACTAGATGTTTGCAAGAATATTATGGACATCATGCAAGAAGGTTTTCAAAATGAAAAATATGCACCCTCTCCTTTATTAGTACAATTAGTTAGTGAAGGGAAATTAGGCGTAAAAACCGGACAAGGATTTTATACTTATTAATTTCACTATACTACTAAGCTAGTAGTATAGGTTACCCCTTGCAAATCATTAATCTTGCTAATGACTTCATCTAGTCTATTTTTTGGAATACCCACTTTAAGTTCTACAAATAATTGAGCAACCTGTTCTACTACAGAACAATTGTACTGTTTAATAATCATCATTACTTCGTTCATCTGATTATAATCAAAATTCAAAGTATACGCAATCTCTACAGGCTTTTGAATGATTGGAGATAGTTGTAATGCCAATGAAGTGGCAGTTTTATAAGCATTAATTAAACCAGGCACGCCTAGTAAAGTCCCGCCAAAATAGCGCACCACCACTACCAATATATTGGTTAATTGTTTGCTGTCGATTTGACCCAATATAGGTCTGCCAGCCGAACCTGAAGGCTCCCCATCATCACTTACTCTAAATGTTGCACCATCTACACCAATGCGATATGCCAAACAATGATGTACTGCCTTAGGATGTTCTTTCTTAAGGGCTGCTAAATGCTTTTTTGCCTGATCGATACTTGTTACGGGAAAACTATACGCAAAAAACTTACTACCTCTATCCTTGAACTCAGCCATGGCTGGTTGTTCGATTGTATTGTAGTAAAATGGATCCATTGTTGTAACATTGCAATATGAGTTTGCAAGATACAAAACAAGCTATTAAACACCAATTAACAAGTATATACGATACACTTGAGTTAAATAGTATTGTCAATATGCTAATTGAGGAAGTGACTGGTTGGGATGCTTTACATCAAAACATCCATAAAAATGATAGTTTAGAAGAAGCTCAGTCCAATTTACTTGACACATATGTACAACAATTACTAACTGGCAAACCTATTCAATATATTATTCAGAAAGCTTGGTTCATGGGTCAGCCCTATTTAGTCAATGAGCATGTTTTAATACCAAGACCAGAAACAGAAGAACTTGTTGAATGGATTGTATCATACGCTGCCATTGTAAATAAACCATTAGCTATTTTAGATATTGGTACAGGTTCTGGATGTATACCTATCGCTTTAAAAATGGCTCTGCCAAATGCAAACATAAGTAGTATAGATATTAGTAAGGCAGCTATTGAAGTAGCAAAACAAAACGCAGCAACCCATAAAACGGAAATTACCTTTATTGAACAAGATATTTTACAAACCAAACAATTGCAGGATCGATATGATATAATAGTAAGTAATCCTCCTTATATACCCAATAGAGAAAAAGGCTCCATGCAAAAACAAGTCATTGAATTCGAACCCGAGATAGCTTTATTTGTGTCGGACCATTTCCCATTGCTATTCTATTCCAAAATTGCTCAAATTGGGAAGACTGCATTGAAGCCTAATGGACAAATCTTTTTTGAAATACATTTTGACCAAGGGGATGCCTTACTAAAGTTGCTTGACGAAATAGGTTATCATGCAGAACTACAACAAGACATGTATGGTAAAGACAGAATGGTTCGAGCTAGTTTGAAAAGCTAAGTAAAATGAATCATTAAGAGAAAGGCTAGTGCGAAGGATCCACTGCCACAACAGGTGTTGCGCCTAATTGCTTAATAATTTGCATTACCTGTATAGTCACTCCTAGATTTGCTACACTATCCCCATTGATTACAACAGATGGCTTATCTGTTTCTTTGGATAAGAATGTTTTTAATTGACTAGACAATGAATCTAATACTACAGGGGTAGATCCTATAAATAATTGCTGGTCTTTATCAATAGTCACTACAACTGTTTGTTTGGCTTTTGTATCACTCTCCGATTTTGGATTAGACACTTTAATCACATTAGGATTCGCCAATGTAGATACGATTAAGAAAAACAATAATAATATGAATAAGATATCATTTAATGCACCAGTATGCACTTCAGGTTGATGTCTAAGTCTATTTCTTAAATTCATCTTAAGCTTGAGTTGGTTCTTGTAAAATATCTAAGAAATCAGCACTTGCTGTTTCCATCTTATTGGCTGTTTTATCAATTTGTGTAGATAAAAAATTATGTCCAACATAAGCAATCAAACCAATAATTAAACCAGTTGCAGATGTAATCATTTTAGTATAAATACCGCCAGCAATCGTATTCAAAGTATACTCTCCAGTAGAAGCAATACCATAAAACAATTGTACCATACCAATAATTGTTCCTAAGAAACCAAACATAGGAGCAATTCCAGAAACCAGAGACAATATATTCATATTACGCTCCATACTATACATTTCTAGCTTACCTACATTTTCCATGCTTTTTTCAATCGCATCCAAAGGTTTGCCAATTCTCATAATACCTTTTTCAATCATTTTAGCTACAGGATTAGGCGTATTTTTTGCTAAAGCCTTTGCTGCTGATATATTTCCAGCAATAATATGATCACGAATAATCAACATAAATTGAGGATCGATGGTTCCGGCTTTTTTAATTGCCAAAAATCTTTCTATAAAAACAAAAATAGCAATCACCAATAAACCATATAGCGGATACATGATCCATCCACCTTTCTGTAACAAACTAAATAAAGATATTTTACTTTCTACCGCTTGTAATAAAAACAACATACTGTTTAATTTATGTTTAAAGTTAATTTATTTCTACCAAATTCACCAATACTTCTACCGCCTTCTCCATATCCTCCACACCCACCCACTCATGCTTACTATGTATAGCTTGCATACCTGTAAAAATATTGGGTGTTGGCAAGCCCATAAAACTCATTCTACTGCCATCTGTACCGCCACGAATAGGCTCCACGACAGGCTCAATACCTGCTTTTTTATATGCAGCCAATGCCATTGATGTTATATGAGGGTATTGATCAATAATTTCTCTCATATTTCTATATTGCTCTTTTACTTCCATTCTTAGCTTTGCTTTGTTGAATGATGAATTGTTATCAATAACCGATTGGGCAATTCCATATAATTTTTTTGCATGCTCTTTTAGTAAACTGGAGTCAAAATCTCTTACCAAGAATTCAATAGTTGCAGACTCTGCACCTCCACTTATATGATTAGGATGTATAAACCCCTTTCTTCCTTCTGTAGATTCTGGAGACCATTCATTTATTGGAAGCGCATCAACAATGGCTGCTGCAATTTTAATAGCATTTTGCATTACCCCCTTGGCTGCACCAGGATGTGCAATAACTCCATCAATAAATAAGGTTAAACCATCAGCACTAAAGGTTTCCATTTCAAAACATCCTAATTCACCTCCATCTAATGTATAAGCAAAATCAGCACCTAGTTTTGCCAGATCCAAATGATCTGCACCTCTACCTACTTCTTCATCTGGTGTAAATAAAATTTTAATAGCACCATGTTGTAAACTTGGATTAGCCATTATATATTTTGCCATTTCCATAATAATAGTAACCCCCGCTTTATCATCAGCACCTAATAAGGTTTTCCCAGAAGCGGTAATAATAGATTTTCCAATGAATTTTTTTAAGTAAGGATATTGGTCTGTGCTTATAATTTGACTAGGATCATCTGGCAATATAATTGGCAAGCCATTATACTCCTGATGCAATATTGGCTTCACATTGGTGCCACTACAATCTGGTGCAGTATCTACATGAGCACAAAAACAAATAACAGGTAACTGTGTAGTAGTATTAGATGGTATAGTCCCCATTACATAACCAAATGCATCCAAATGCGCATCTTCTATACCCATTTGTTTTAACTCTTGCACCAATAGATAAGATAAATCTTTTTGTTTGCTTGTACTTGGAACAGTTGTGCTATTTGGATCACTTTGTGTGTCTATTTGAACATAGCGCATAAAACGCTCAGCTAATCCCGAAAAATGCATTCCCATAATGTATAAAAATTGGTTGAAGATAATTTGATTTTAGGGAATAAAAAAGGCGGCCTTTGTAAAGGCCGCCTTTTGAGAAAAACTTATCTAATACTAAGGCATGATAATCTTAGATGGAGTATCTATGCTTACTAATTCTAAATCAAAAGTTAAGTCTTGGCCAGCTAAAGAATGATTGGCGTCTAAAACCACTACTTCTTCTTTTACTTCAATTACCATTACTTGAAATTGTTGACCTTGACCATTATTCATTGTCAATGCCATTCCCACAGCAGGATTTAAATCTGGAGGAAATTGTGTTTTTGGAAACTCAACAATCATTTCTGGTTGTTTTGGACCATAAGCTTCCATAAATGGAATATGTATTGTCTTTTTTTCACCAACTGTCATTCCTAAAACGCCATTATCAAAACCAGGAATTACCATACCAGAACCCACTTCGAATTCTAGAGGGGCTCTTCCTTCAGAAGAATCAAATGTTTCACCAGTAGTTAATTTACCGTGATAATGCACTTGAATGGTATCCCCATTTTTTACTTGTTGCATATTGTTTATTTTAAATAAAGCACTTTGGGTGCAAAGAGCAAAAGTACATAATTCTAAGTAACTTTGAGCCATGAATAAAGCACCTAGAATTGTATTTATGGGCACCCCGGCATTTGCTGTGGCATCTTTAAAAGCATTATTAGACGCAGGCATGAATGTAGTAGCAGTAGTGACTGCACCAGATAAGCCAGCTGGCAGGGGTATGCAATTACAACAAAGTGCAGTGAAACAATTCGCTTTAGACAATCAATTGCCCGTATTGCAACCAGACAAGTTAAAGTCCCCTGAATTTTTTGAGGCTTTACAATCTTATCAACCCGACTTACAAATAGTTGTAGCATTTAGAATGTTACCTGAAAAAATATGGTCCTTCCCTCCTATGGGTACTTTAAATGTGCATGGATCTTTATTGCCAGATTACAGAGGTGCGGCACCTATTAACTGGGCTATCATTAATGGAGAAAAATATACTGGTGTAACAACATTTCAATTGCAACATGCTATAGACACAGGTGATACATTATTACAAGAACGTATCGATATTACAGAAAATATGACAGCAGGCGCATTGCATGATATTATGATGGAAGTTGGCGCAAAAGTTTTAGTTCAAACTGTGAATGGATTAATTGATCAAAGTATTAAGGCAAAACCACAAGCAATTCCAACGGTAGACAAACATGCCCCAAAAATATTCACCAAAGATTGCGAGATTGATTGGAACCAGTCTGTAGAAAAAGTACATAATTTAGTAAGAGGCTTAGCACCCTTCCCAGGGGCGATCACTAAAGTAGAGGGGAAAGTAGTTAAATTATTCTCTACCAATAAAGAAATAAAAACCCCTAAAGAAAGTCCTGGAACATTTATTGTAGAAGATAAAAAAATAGCCAAATTTGCTTGCAAAGATGGCTATCTATTGTTAAATGATATTCAGTGGGAAGGCAAAAAAAGAATGCCTATCGAAGATTTCTTAAGAGGCTATCGCGCTATTTAGCAGCAAGTAATTTATCAAATTCTTCCTTGCTAACAATACCCTGTTTTCTCCATACTTCTTGCCCATTTTTATAAATGATAAAAGTTGGCAAAGATTGAAAGAATACATGCTTCATCACTTCCATATCGGTTCCGCCATCTACTGCTAGAAAATATAATTTATCTCCCTGTTCTTTTTTAATCTGATCAATTGTTGGTTGCATTTTTCGACATGGCGGACACCAGCTAGCACCAATATCCACTAATACCAACTTATTATCGGCAATTACTTTATTATAATCTTCAACACGCATTTGAATTGTACTCTCACTGCCTTCAACTGGCAACTGATTCATCTTCCAATTACTCATTCCTCCTTCTAGGTTGACTACTTTATACCCTCTTTGCATTAAAATATTTTGAGCACTTGCACTTCTTCCACCAGATTGACAATACACATAAATAACCGAGTTTTTATCTAGATGTTGAACTCTATCTTCAAATTCTTTAGTATTAATAATATTAGCTTGTAAAGCATTTGCAATATGTCCAGACTGAAATTCCTCCGCAGTTCTAACATCAAGTATTTGAGTTCCTGGCTTTTTAATTGCTTCTTGAAATTTATTTGCAGACATTGTTAGAGGTAAACTAGTCACCACAGCTTGTTCCTCTGAAGTAGTGGATTGTGCACAAGCCACAAAAAATAAAGCCATAGCAAATAGGCTTACAAAAAATTTACATTTCATACATAGAATTAATAAGTCACAGAAATTTTAAAAGTCTTGGTGGTCATACCAAGTATCGCAGCAGCTGCATCATTCAATCTGTATTGAATTGCATTGCCCATATCAGGAAGCGCACTAATTACTTTAGCGCAAATACTTTTTAAATCGGGTGTTGTAATTCTAACTAAAGTGCCCACTGGAATTTCATTAGTTAAAATATAAAACTTTTTATCCTCCCATCCACTTACACTTTTGAATACAGCTGCAGTGCCTTCCATCGTTTGAAAACTAGCAGCTTGTTTTTGCTTAGAAAACATATTAGCAAAATACCCTTCTTCTTCTTTATTGACATTCACAAAAACCAATTTATGCGCGCTATCGTTCTGTCTTTTCTTTTCTACATTTTGCGCAATCATATCCTTTGATCCACTACGTTTTGCTTTATCTGCCGCCAATTGCTCTGCAGAAATACGAGACCCTTTTTTAAACCTTGATTTTTTATGCTTGCGACTATTTTTAGCATAATAAGCCCCTTTCTTCTTTTTAGAAGATTTTTTATACGCAGTGGTCTTTTTGGACTTTTTCTTCTTTTTGGAAGTCGAAGACACAGAAGAACGATGCTTTTTAGATTGCTTTTTATGTTTTGCAGCAAAAGCCTCTTCTTGAGCAAATAGACCCAATGCTAATACAACTAATAATACAAGTCTTTTGAACATATTGCAAAGGTACAAAAACCATGTGCAAAGAAATGCTTAAAATTTTATGTTAAAATAAAAACAAATATGTAAACACTAGTAATTCAATATCCTCCATTCATTTGGATAGTAATTATTCGATCTATTAGGCAGGGCTTTTACCCATCCAAGGCCAATATTCATATAGGTGAGTAGCACCCAGCCTTTTTTTCTCTCTATATGTAAGTCGGCTCTTCTCAAGTATTGTAAAGCATTTTCTAAGTCCATTTCATGCTTTTCATATGGCAAGATTGCCCAATCACTCATTGCCAAATCATGACTTGGAATCAAATCCTTTCCTTTGATGGCGCCAATAGTCAAGCCCAATTTCTTGATGTATAAATGGGAAGCGATCATTTGTACATTGTCTTTCCAATTTACAGAAACTGCAATCAAATTTTGTTGATGCGTAATTAAGTATTTATTAGTTGGAATAGGAAAATGAGTAGCAACAATAGCTGTTTCATTTTTTGTTGTGGCAACTAAGCCATGCTCTTTCCCAACAGTATAAGATCCATTAGAAATTTGTTTTTGAAAAACAGCAATAAAAAAACCTTCCCCTTTAATTAAATTAGGATAAGCACGGTATCCCTTCGCTTTATGTTTATCACTTTCAGTTTCGATTATATTAAATGCAGCAGGAATAGATAATGGAATATTTTTCATTCCATCTAATGAAGCAATATAATCCATAATTTGTTCATCTTCGGCAGTCGAATAAGAACAAGTAGCATAAATCAAATACCCCCCTTCTTTGATAGACTCCCAACTATCATCAATAATTCTTGTTTGTCTAATACTACAATGTTGTACATGATCTAAACTCCATTCCTCAATGGCTTTTGGATCTTTTCTAAATAAGCCACTACCACTGCATGGAGCGTCCATTAACAATACATCAAAAAACTGTGGCAGGGCTTTAAAATGCGCTGGATCGTTTTGTGTCACAACTACATGATCTCCTCCCCATTTAGTAATATTCTCTACCAGTATATGGTTTCTATTTTTTATTGTTTCATTGGCTACCACTAATCCGTTTTTAAAATAATTAGCTAACAAAGTGGACTTTCCACCTGGAGCTGCACAAAGATCTAGCACTATTTCTTCAGAAGGATTAGGAATAATTTGTGTTAAAATAAAATGTAAAAACATGCTACTAGCTTCTTGCACATAATAAGCGCCTGCATGCCATAAAGGGTCTTTCACAAAAAGTGGTCGCTCTTCCAAATACATAGCATCTTTACACCAAGGCACATCAGTACTTGTATGTAAAAATGGATGGGCTGACAAATCAAATGACTTAAATTGATTTAATCTCAAAGAAGTAACCTGCTCTCCTTTTTCATGCACAGCAATAAAGGCTTCTTTATCAAAACCTGTTAGACCCTCAAGGGATTGTATGAATTTTTCTGGTAACACTTAATTAATATCGAATAGTAAAATGCATGGGCTCTTTATTTTCTTTCCTAAAAAACACTAAGCCTATAAAAAATAAATCTATGGTAAGGGTAACGGCATTATCCTGCTTTATTTCTTCCCATGCTTTCTCCATCTCTTCACTCCAATGAATATCATCAAAAATGAAAAAACTATTTTCATCAGATTTCTTCAAGAGGTCTCTAAAATATTGCATTGTTGGAATGTATTGATGATTGCCATCAATATACGCCAATCCTACTCTATCCATTTTCTCTAAGAGCTCGGGCAATGTTTGATTAAAATCGCCTTCTACAATTTGTACGTTTTGCAAATGCAAGTCTGCAATGGTTTTTTTAGCCCAATCTGTAACAGCTGGAGCACCTTCCATGGTAAATACTTGTTTCCCATTAGCCGATCTAGCTAAATAACAAGTAGTAATACCCAAAGAAGTGCCCATTTCAATAATATTCTCTGGTTTAAAATATGCAACAATGCGTGCTAATAAATGTGCATATTTCTTAGGCTTCAGTGCTGCTGCAGCAATATCTTTAACCTTTCTTTGATTCTGCTTGGTTTGTCTAGATCCTGCACCTCTATCCCATACTTCTATGCTCGTATTATTCGAAAGCAAGTCAGCTCTTTTGGCTTCTATTAAATTGGCATCTATAGGTTTTTGCTTGTCTAATAAAACTTCTTGGATAAACTGATACACAAAAGGAGAATGTACCCCATGGCCTTTGCCATTAGAAGCATTAACATAATACTGCAAGTATTTTTTAATCAGTGTAAAAGTTGGATACATGGCTTTTATTTTCTTTGCCAAATTTCAAAGTCAAAATTAAAAGCGTGTTTTTCGTCTGCCATTTGAGGCTCTGATGATTCTTTGATCCAATCATTTCCCAAAACGGGGAAATACGTATCGCCATCAATAGTTGTATGCACTCTGGTTAAATAAATGGTATTTGCTTTTGGTAATGCCATTGTATAAATTTCTCCTCCACCTATCACCATTAGTTCATTATAATCGTTCTGCCTTGACACTTCAATCGCTTCTTCTAAAGAACCTACTACTGTCGCACCATCATATTGAACTCCTGTCTGTCTTGTAATAACTATATTTAATCTTCCCGGCAAAGACTTATTACCTAATGATTCAAAAGTTTTTCTTCCCATTAAAATGGGCAAGGCCCAGGTAGTATTTTTAAAAAAACGCATATCCTTTGGCAGATGCCAAAGCAATTGATTATCCTTGCCAATGGCATGATTTTCTGAAGCGGCTACCACTAAGGATATTTTCATTCTGCTATTTTTTAAATTAAACTGCCACTGGTGCTTTAATCCCTGGATGAGACTCATAATTCTCCAAAGTAAAATCTTCAAATTTAAAAGAGAAGATATCTTTTACTGCTGGATTGATTTTCATAATAGGCAAAGCAAAAGGCTTTCTTGCCAATTGTGTTGCTGCTTGTTCAAAATGATTATTGTATAAATGCACATCTCCGAAACTGTGTACAAAATCTCCATATTCCAAATCACAAACCTGCGCAATCATCATAGTCAATAAAGCATAAGAAGCAATATTAAACGGAACACCTAAAAACACATCTGCGCTTCTTTGATATAACTGACAACTTAATTTGCCATCTGCCACATAGAACTGAAACATATTATGACATGGCATTAAGGCCATCTTTTTTAAGTCGCCCACATTCCAAGCACTCACAATTAATCTTCTACTATCTGGTGTCTTTTTGATTTGTTCGATTAATTCAGTAATCTGATCCACCACTACACCATTGGCGCCTTCCCAAGATCTCCATTGTTTACCATACACAGGACCAAGGTCTCCATTTTCATCTGCCCATTCATCCCAAATTCTTACACCATTGTCTTTTAAATATTTGATATTGGTATCGCCATTCAAAAACCAAAGTAGTTCGTAAATAATACTTTTTAAATGTACTTTTTTAGTAGTCACTAAAGGGAAACCCTCTTGTAAATTAAAACGCATTTGATATCCAAAACAGCTTTTAGTACCTGTACCGGTACGATCTGTTTTTTGATTCCCCTTATCTAAGATATGTTGTACTAGATCTAAATATTGTTGCATGCTGCAATTTACAACCAAACCCCTTGAGAATAAAAAAATTTATTTCCCTTTACGACGTGCCAATTCTTTACGAATCAACACCAATTCGCGTCCAGTTTGACCATTTACGCTAGAGTTCTCTTCTGCTCTGCGCATTAGGTAAGGAATTACGTCTTTGATTGGGCCAAAAGGCAAATACTTACTCACCGAAAATCCGGCTTCAGCCATATTAAAAGTGATATGATCACTCATTCCATATAACTGAGAAAAATGAATATGAGGATGATTGTTCGACAACTGTTTGGTCTGCATGGTCTGCATCGCTAATTGGTTGCTTTGCTCATTATGAGAGGCCAATAATAATGCTATAGAATCTAAATGCTGAAGGCAATAATCCACTGCTTTATTAAAGTCAGCATCCACTGCATCTTTATTTGCATGAATAGGAGAAGCATATGCATTTTTTTGAGCGCGCTCTCTTTCTTTTTCCATATAGGCTCCTCTTACAAGTTTTGCACCTAGTAAAAATTGTTTATCCTTTGCGATACTATGAGACATTTGCAAGAAACGTAATCTGTCATGTCTATATAATTGATACGTATTATAAACAACTACTTTTTCTTTATTGTAGATCGACATTAATTCAATGGCTAATCTATCTATCGGATCTTGAATCCATGTTTCTTCTGCATCAATTAATACGCCCACTCCCTTTTCCATAGCGACTTCACAAATGGCGTACATTCTTTCTTTCACTCTATTCCATGCAGCATTATCTTCTTCACTATCATGTATGCCACTTCTTAATCTTGGCGCATCATTTAGGTGTTCTAAGAGTTGCATGCTAGCTACTCCTGTTATTTTTACACTAACAAAAGGCACATTATTTTGTGCAGCAGCAAATTCAATAGCTTCAATAATATGTTCAGTAACCAAATCAAAATTCTCTTCTCCTTCTTTGGCTTCTACACCATAATCTAAAATCACTTGCACTTGGTAAGCACTTAATTGCTTCACGACCCTAGCAGATTCTTCTAAAGTTTCTCCGCCAACAAATTGATTGAAAATAGTACTTCTAATAAGTCCATTGATAGGCAATCCAGATTGCATTAACATAGGCGTCAACTTAGTAGCTAAAGAAACTACTAAAGGACTTTGTATAACGCTAAATAAAAATCTTGCTTTTTTTAAATCTCCAGTAGACTTGTAGGCAAATGCATTTTGGGTATTGTCAAAAGATGGGTTCATGCTAACATTAGTTCGTAAGCAAATATCGGTACTAAATAGCTAATTACAAAGGATATAGATATAAATAATCTACGGTATCTTTAAGGCATAATTGCGTTTTATGAAAATTGTACAAACAGAGATATTCTTATACAAAATACCAATGGTTCCTTTTACTATTGCTACTGGGACAATGGAGTTTGCTCAAAACATTTTAATTAAAATACATACAGATACTGGCATTATTGGCTGGGGTGAATGCTCTGCTTTCCCAATGATAGTGGGAGAGACACAAGAGAGTTGTTATTTGTTAGCGAAAGATTTTGCAGCATTTTGGAAAGGCAAAGACCCTTTAGCCATAGAAGAAAGATTAAAAGAATTGGACCTAGTCATTGCCGGCAACTATACTGCAAAAAGTGCATTCGACTTGGCATTGTACGATATTGCAGCGCAAGCTGCCAATCAACCTTTGTATGCATTTTTAGGGGGACATCAAAAACCCATCGAATCTGATTTAACCATTGGTATTGGCACACCTGAAGCCATGGCTGCACAAGCAATCGAGTTTAAAGCCAAAGGAGTAAGCATGATTAAAGTTAAATTGGGCAAGAAGCCTGCAGAAGATATTGAAAGAATCAAACAAATTAGAGCAGCCATTGGCAATGATATTATTTTAAGAATTGATGCCAACCAAGGATGGAGCAAAGAAGACGCCTTGCCTGTATTAACTGCCTTATCTGTTTTTGATATTCAGTTTTGCGAACAACCCATGCATAAGTATTATGATGATTATTTACCAGCACTTTGTGCAACATCTCCTATCAAGATCATGGCAGATGAATCTGTGTTTACACATCATGATGCCAGAAAACTAATGCAACAAAAAGCTTGTCATTATATCAATATCAAATTCTCAAAAAGTGGTGGAATTCACGAGGCCATTAAAATTCACGATATCGCTAAAAAGAATGGTATCGCTTGCATGATGGGTGGAATGCTAGAAAGCAGACTTGCTTTAAGTGCCAAACTGCATTTTGCTTTAGCGCATGACAATGTACAATTTTACGATATGGACACCTGCCTTCTTGGACATACAGAAGATCCGGTAATCGGAGGGGTGCAGTTTAATGGAATGCATGTTTCTATTGGAGACGCCCCAGGCATTGGCGCAACTGTAGATCCCAATTATCTTTCCAAACTAGCAAACTGCATAGTTTAACATATTGTATCTTTGGCTTCTAAATAGTACATCATGGAAGCTAGAAAAGCAAAAGACTCTTTTATTACAATGAACGAATTGGTTTTACCCAATGATACCAATACATTCGGAGATTTAATGGGAGGAAAGCTTATGTATTGGATGGATATTGCAGCATATTTATCTGCATCCAAACATTGCAATTCTGCCTGTATGACTGCTTCTGTAGATAATTTGAGTTTCAAAACACCTATTCAATTAGGAAATGTAATTTGTATTGAGGCTTGCGTGACAAGATCATTTAATACCTCTATGGAAGTGCACTTGAAAGTTTGGAATCAAAATATGATCACTCAATCTAGAGAATTAAGTAACGAAGCCTATTTTACTTTTGTTGGTTTAGACGAAAATAAGAAGCCTAAAAAAGTGCCGGAAGTTATTCCAGAAACAGAAGAGGAAAAAAAGTTTTATGCCGGGGCTTTAAGAAGAAGACAATTACGTTTAATCTTATCAGGGAAAATGCAACCAGATGATGCTACTGAATTAAAAGCACTTTTTATTAAAGACTAATTTGAAACAAAAGAATTATTGCTGATGGTGAGCGCCCTTTAACATAAAGGATTTACTTTGCTCAATAGCCTCCATTACTTGCTCTAAAATTTCTTCTACTGGCGCTTCGTAGTTAATATCCAATGGCGCTTTAAATCGAACTGTAAGCGGTGTGCCAACTTTCTTAAAAGTCAATCCCTTTTTAGTAAAGGCTCTCCAAAAACCATTGATCACCACAGGCACAACAATAGGATGATTGTTTTTAATAATATGCGCAGTACCTTTTCTGCCTGGCGCAAAAGGCTTGGTGGTTCCTTGTGGGAAAGTTATCACCCAACTTTTCAATAAAGCTTTATCAATTTTTTGCGTATCTACCACATCTCTATCTCTTTTAACATCCTGTCCCTCTGCTCTCCAAGTTCGCTTTACTGTTAAAGCACCACCTAATTTAAACAAGCGTGTTAACCAACTGCTATTCATGGTTTCTTCGGCCGCAACAAAATACACATTGGTGAAAGGATTCAATAAATAATATGGAATACCCAGTTTATTGTATTTACCCCATTTCACTGCACAAAAAATATGTACAAAAGCAATAACATCGCCAAAATAGGTTTGATGATTGCTTACAAACAAAACATTTTTCTTTGGCAGATTTTCCAGGTTTTCAGTCCCTTGAATATCTATCGTATTAAATAATGCCAGTCCTGGATAAGAAAACAAACCAACCACTCCATAAATCACAGAACGGAAAATTTTAATTCTTTTAATGCGCTCCCACAAATTCATATTCAATCCATTAGTTAGGAATGCAATATAAGACATAAATATGTATCATAAATGCGCTGTTTAACTAACAAATAGTATCTTTAGACAATGAAGAAGTCTGCTGTAATTTTTGATATTGATGGCTTATTGATAAATAGCGAGCCATTATGGAATAAAGCCGCAAATGAGATTTTTAGACAATATGGCATTCAATTAACAGAAGCCCAATACCAATTTACTACAGGCTTAAGATCTAAAGAATTTGTTGCACATTGGTTGCACGAACATAAAGTGCCTGCAAGCGAATACGATAGAGCAGAACAAAAAATAATTGACCTAGCATTAGACTTAATAGATAAAGAAGCGACATTGATGCCCGGAGTAGAACATGTTTTTGAATTCTTTTTACAAAGAGATTTTAAAATGGGACTTGCAACATCTTCTCCAAGTTTATTAATCGAATGGATCAAAGACAAACTACATATTAGAAGTTATATACAATCAAGTTGCTCTGCACAAAATATGATTCACGCCAAACCACACCCGCAAGTATATTTAGAATGTGCTGCTGGTTTGCACACAAGTCCACTGGCATGTATTTGTTTTGAAGATTCTTTCTATGGAATGATTGCTGCTAAGGCGGCAAGAATGACCTGTGTGGTAGTTCCTGCTGCAGATCATATCAAATCTGAAATATGGGGCGCAGCCGATTTAAAACTAAGTTCATTACAAAATTTTGGCGCACTACATTTTAATATGCTAAATGATTAACCCCCCATGCAATTAGCAAAAAAAGTTATTGGTAAAGAATTAGACCTATTTGAAGCACATTTCAAAGAAGCTGTAAAAAGCAGGGTTTCTTTGTTGGATAGAATCATGCAATACATTGTGAAAAGAAAGGGCAAGCAAATGCGTCCGATGTTTGTATTGTTATCTGCTAAATTACATGGAGAGATCAATGATGCATCATACAGAGCAGCCTCATTGGTAGAATTATTACATACTGCCACATTAGTGCATGACGACGTAGTAGATGATGCCACCGAAAGAAGAGGATTTTTATCGATCAATGCTTTATGGAAAAATAAAATTGCGGTCTTAGTGGGAGATTATTTATTGTCTAAAGGATTATTACTTTCTTTAGAAAATCAAGATTTCAATACTTTAACCATTCTCTCTAATGCAGTAAAGAAAATGAGCGAGGGAGAATTATTGCAAATTGAGAAGACAAGAAATTTAAACTTTGACGAATCTGTATACTACGATATTATCAATGGTAAAACAGCCAGCCTTTTAGCTTCTAGTTGTGCGGCTGGAGCAGCATCTGTTACCACCCATGAAGATATAATACAAAAAATGAAATTGTTTGGAGAGCAGGTTGGTATGGCATTTCAAATCAAAGACGATTTATTTGATTACGGAGATGCTAAAGTGGGTAAACCAACAGGCAATGATATCAAAGAAAAAAAATTAACACTTCCTCTCATTCATATTTTACAAAAAGTACCGAAAGACTTAAAGCGTTCCATTATATATATTGTCAAAAATAATAATAACGATAAAGAAAAAGTGAAATTTGTTATTGACGCTGTTAAATCTAATGGCGGCATTGACTATGCACAAGCAAAAATGATAGAATATCGAGATAACGCATTAGCCATTTTAAATTCCTTTCCAGCAAGTCCAGCCAGAGAAGCATTGGAAGAATTAGTAAGATACACAACCGACAGAGCTTACTAATGGAAAAAAGGTGGAATATATTAAAAGCCGATCCGGCATTAGTAGCCTCTTTACAAGATGCACTAAAAATTAGTCCAATACTTTGTGAATTACTAGTACAAAGAGGCATTGTAGATTTTGAAGAAGCTAAACGATTTTTTAGACCTGCTATAGAGCATCTACATTCACCCTGGTTAATGAAAGATATGCGCAAAGCGGTAGATCGTATACAATTGGCCTTTGAAAAACAAGAAAAAATATTGGTATTTGGAGATTACGATGTAGACGGAACAACATCAGTTGCTACATTATACCAGTTTTTAAAAGAACTATCCCCTAGTATTGATTACTATATACCCCATAGATATAAAGAAGGTTATGGTATTTCCAAAATGGGTATTGATTATGCCAAAGAGCATGGATTTAAATTAATTATCTCTGTAGACTGTGGCATTAAATCTACCGACCTAATTACGTATGCAAAAGAATTAGACATTGATTTTGTAATATGTGACCACCATTTGCCAGATCCAATTATTCCACCTGCTGTGGCTATTTTAAATCCTAAGCAAGTAGATTGTACTTATCCTTTCAAAGAATTGTGTGGCTGCGGTGTAGTATTTAAATTAATCACTGCCCTTGCTGAAGTATATAATTTACCAAGTGAATCTTATTTACAATATCTGGATCTGGTTGTAACGGCCATTGCAGCCGATATTGTACCAGTGGTGGACGAAAATAGAACACTTAGCTTTTTTGGATTACAGAAAATTAACGACAATCCTTGTAATGGACTAAAAGCCATATTGGAACAATCCAAGCAAACATTTCCTATAAAAATGAGCAGCCTTGGATTTACGGTTTCTCCTAGAATTAATGCTGCAGGCAGAATGGATGATGCTAAAAAAGCAGTACAACTATTTATTGAAAAAGATTTTACCAATGCAAGAGCTATCGCTTCATTATTACAACAAGATAATTTAGATAGAAGAGAAGCAGACTCTAGTATTACAGAAGAAGCTTTAATACAAATAGAGAACGATCCCAATCATCAAAATAAAAAATCATCTGTAGTCTTTCAAGCTCATTGGCATAAAGGTGTGGTAGGTATTGTGGCGAGTAGATTAATAGAAAAATATTACAAGCCCACCATTGTATTAACACAAAGCGGAGAAGTGATTGCAGGAAGTGCAAGAAGTGTGTTGGGTTTTAATTTATACGAAGCCCTTCATGCATGTAGAGAACATCTATTGGGCTATGGAGGACATTTTGCAGCAGCAGGCATGACATTGTCTTTGGACAAATTGGAAGACTTTAAAGAAGCATTTGAGAAAGCTGTTGCAGAACGTATCACAGAAGAACAATTAACTCCAGAAATTACCATCAATTCATTATTGCCATTGGATAATATCAGCATGAACTTTTATCAGATCATAGCTCAAATGGAACCCTTTGGACCAGAGAATATTAAACCCATATTTATAGCGCATAAAGTGTACGATACCGGCTATTCCAAATTAGTGAAAGACCTACACATAAGTTGTAGCTTTAAACAAGGGAACACTACAATAAGAGGAATTGGATACAATATGCCTCAACATATTGACATTATAAAGTCCGGGAAACCTTTTGATATTGTTTTCCAATTGCAATTAAATGATTGGCAAGGAACGCAATCGGTTCAACTACAAATAATGGACATTAAACCCTACCCCATCTAACAAAAAAGCGACTCATTTGAGTCGCTTTTTTGTTATCTTTTTCCTAAGTGATTTGTTTATTTTAATAAATCAACACTTCTATTAATGAAATTGGTTAATTCTGTTCCTTGCAATAAACCCTGAGACAATAAAGCAAGGTCTGCTAAATTTCTTGCTTGCTTTTGTTGCTTGTCAATATCTGGTTCTTTTAATAATGCTTGGAAAATTGGGTGATTGCCATTTATTGTTAGGTTAACCTCGTCTGGCATTTGCGCGTAAAAAGCAGTCATTCCGCCACCACCCATACTAGCCATATCTTTCATACGACGCATAAATTCTGGACGTGTTGCAATAACTGGTGCAGCATCTTTACTTAAACCCTTCACATCCACTGTAATAGTGATCTGCGGCACTTGGAATTCAAATAATTTTTTCGCTTGTTCTACTTCGTCTTTACTTAATACAGAGTCCACATTTTCTTGCTTATCAATTAAGTTATCTACCACATCTGCATCTACACGCACAAATTGCACACCCTCCCATTTCATTTCTACATTATTAATAAATGCAGCATCCACCATCGTTTCTAAGCTAATTACTTTATAACCCTTACCAACGGCAGCTTGAATAAATGCATCCTGGCCTACTGGATTAGTGGTATATAATAATACATGTTTGCCGTCTTTGTTTTTTTGAGTAGCTTCTGTTGCAGTCTTATATTCATCCAAAGTATAGTACTTGCCTTTTTCTGCAGCATCTTCTAAAATCAAAAATTTATTCCCTTTTTCTAAAAACTTATCGTCCGTGATCATGCCATATTTAACAAACAAACCTAAGCTCTCCCATTTTTCTTCAAATGCTTTACGATCTGTATTGAAAATCTCTTCTAATTTATCTGCTACCTTTTTAGTGATATGTGCATTGATCTTCTTTACATTAGGATCGCCTTGTAAATAGCTACGACTAACGTTTAAAGGGATATCTGGACTATCAATTACACCATGCAATAACATTAAGAATTCAGGAACGATATCTTTAACCTCGTCAGTAACAAATACTTGATTGCAGTATAATTGAATTTTATCTTTTTGTATTTCGAAGCTTTGCTTAATCTTAGGGAAGTATAAAATACCTGTTAAATTAAACGGGAAGTCTACATTCAAGTGAATCCAAAACAAAGGAGTCTCCCCAAATGGATACAATTCTTTGTAAAAGTTCTCATAATCTTCTTTCGTTAGTTCAGAAGGCTTACGCACCCATAATGGATTGGTATTATTGATAGGTTTTTCTTCAATTGCAGCATCTTCCCCTTCCTTCGCTTCTTTCTTTTCTGCATTAGCATCTGTGAAATAAATAGACACTGGCAAGAACTTACAAAAGCGTTCTAATATTCCTTTAATTCTATGTGCATCTAAAAACTCTGCACTTTCTTCGTTTACATGCAAAACAATTTTGGTACCTCTATTGCTATAATCCACTTCGTATAATTCATATTCTGTACTTCCGTCACAGCTCCAGAAAACACCTGGGGTACCCGTATGGCTCTTAGAATAAATATCCACTTTGCTACTCACCATGAAAGAACTATAAAAGCCTAAACCAAAATGACCAATCACACTTGCGTCTTTGTATTTTTGTACAAATTCTTCTGCACCACTAAATGCTACTTGGTTAATATATTTGTCTACTTCTTCCGCAGACATACCAATACCATTGTCAATAATAGAAATAGTTTTTTCTTTTGCATCTAAAACAACTTCTACTTTCAATTGACCAATTTCTCCCTTGGCTTCGCCTTTGCCATGCAAGGTTTTTAATTTCTGAGCAGCATCCACCGCATTACTCACTAGTTCACGTAAAAAAATCTCATGATCACTGTATAAGAACTTCTTGATGATAGGAAAAATGTTTTCCGTCTGTACACGTATTTGACCTTTTTGCATATTGGATAATTTTGCTTGTTTGACTAACTATAGCAAAGAAGGTACCAAACCCCAGACTCTGCCAAGCTGACAAGCAAAAACCCTTCAAATATCCTCAATAAGCTAATTTTTCAGCCAAGCAGCCCCAGTACAGCGTTTATTCTTTAACAAAATGTCACTTGTATCCCTAATGAAAACCTGCTTTTCGGAATTATATACAGAATAAACCCCCACTAGCTCTCCGTTGCCAGAAGGCAACTTGATGCCTGCAAAATCGGCATAGCCGCTTGTTCTTAAATAAATAGTTCCCCCAGAGCAAAATTTCAAAGCCCTACTTGCCCCTATTTTATTTTTCTTATCCGCATATGTCATCATCGTATCTGCTGAAGCAAATTCAATATTGGTGATTTTAATTAATCTGCCCTGCAAGCTGTCATGTAAATTTTTAAATCCTACAACTAATGGCCGGATAATTGGTTGATCTCTTATAACCATAATATGTTTAGTAAAAAGGGAAGGCGGAATTCCTGTAGTTTGAAAAGACCCGGTTGCTGTATCTATTGCAGCAACAATTTGTATCATTCTTCGATAGTCAGTTAAGATTAAATCTTTTAATTGAATTCGCAAAACCGCCCCAACAGGATAGGTTTGATATAGATTGGTTCCGTCTAATACAATCATTATGCCTCCGGTACTGTCTTGCACTGCAATTGTTTTATATAAATTATTGGATTCATCATTAGCCACAACCAATGCTTCAATAGACATATTATTTCTAATAGTCTCGAACTCTCCAGTATAATGTAATTTTTTTAGGGACTTAATACTAATTAGGCTGTCTGTTTGATTAACAGCACTATTGGTGGCGAAGGAACTGTTTTTAAAACAAGCCGAAATGAATAGAACACTTACAATACAAGCAAGAAAAGATAAAAGATATTTTTTCATGATAATTTAATTGATTTGATAAATAAGTTGAATAGCTCCACTTAAAGGCCTTCCCATTAAATACTTTGGAGCAAATTTGTCTGCTTTGAAATTTTTATAATCAAATCTGGTTTGTTCAAATGCAAACACAGGAATAATGGTATTGAAAATATTATTTACTTGTAAGTTTAAACTGACGCGATGCCGAAAACGCATAGAATTAAATTGAAAATTTTTATTACAAAAAAAATGACCAATAAGCCCATTTGAAATTTTAGTTAGTATGGGTGATTCTTTTGTAGGATATTGTTCTTTATACTTTTTCTCCCATAAAAAAGATCGTCTATAGTAATCTAATGCGATGTATCTCTCCCAACCCATTTGCATAGTAAGTCTTATTCTAAAAGAATTTGACAGTTGCGCAATTAATCCAGTAGCTGCAATAAAGGATGGACTTGTAGATGATGGTAAATTTTTTAAATGCAGATTGCCGGACTCTAATGGATATGCGTCATTTAAAAGTTCGATAGCATAAATCGGATTATTAATGATTTTAGCGCCATTCCAACTAAATGCTATTTGATAATTAATGATTGAATTAAAATTAGATTCAAAGCCCATATCCATGCCATGATGAATCTGATGCAAATAACCATAAGCGCCAATTACAAAAGCATTGTAATAATCATGGTAAAAACTAGTATTGTCCATTTTGTTTTTTTGCCAATAAGTATAGGAATGCCAATCAGTTTTAAAATAAATTCCTTGATAGTGTATGCCGATATCCAATCCGGATTGTTCTGCTGGCAATAGAAATTTGGATAACCTATCCTGCATCGAAATATTTAAAAACGCCTCTTTCCATGTTGGTGCCAATGTTTGTGCAAAGGCATTAATTGAATAATAGAGCCTAGCATTTCGCTTATATACCGTTTCCCAATGAATAAAATTAGATGGGAATTTATACCATATGGATTTCCCAAAAGAGCTTTCAGGGTATAATCCGTTTTGATTATACCCCTCTCTTTGAAAAAAGCGAATACCAAAGCCAAGGCCAAGCCGATATTCCCATTTAGCAAATTGAGCAGTGCCAAGCAATCCAAATCGATGATCCACATTTTTAATAGCAAATTGGGGCCCCCATATTCCAGCTTCTTCAATATGCTGGTCAGGTTTTGTTAAGTTATGTTGAAAAACATCTACTCCTTCGTCGTTTACCCAACTATTATAATTCATATAATATTTTCCACCCAACAAATTCAAAATGGTATTTGATTTTTTGATAGCAGAAAAGCTTGCATTGTAACTAAATGAGATTTGCAGTCTATCACTCCAATTATAACGATATTTAATTGCTTGTTGAAACAAGCTAATAGCATCATGTGCTCTACTAATAATATAAAAAGATTTGCCTTCTTTATTGGATTGATTAATTTTTTTCATTTGATCAAAATCCAATTGAAGTGATGAAGGATTGTCTTGAAACAACTGCTTCATTTTATTTTGCAACAAACTATCACTATAATAAGAAGGCAAGTATTTATAATAATCTGGCCTTGGGTCTTTCGCAGAAGTCCAGTCTAAGCCATCTTCCGATTGTTTACCTAAAGCCATCGCCCAACTGATTTGCAAATGATGCCGGGTATTCATTTTTCTTGTATACATTATCTGCCCTATAGGCAAATTAGATTGCCTTGTATTTGGGAATAATAATTGTCCATTATCCCAACCCCATCCGGGATTGTATGATTTATTTTCAGAAAGTTGAATTGCTTCTAATACAGAAGGAGATTGTTTGGTTTGTTGTATGGCATTATACCAAAATGCAATACCAAATCGATCATTAGCGCTAAGCATTTTTTCGGCGCTAAAGAGGATGCCCAAAAGAGTTCTTTTTCCTAGCGCTGGATCTTGTACAAATGTTTTTTCTTCTTGTATTTTGAGCATAGTGGCCCAGGATTTTTTTCGCAGACCATTACTCCATACAAGTTGATTGAATTGTCTTCCACTAATTGATTGAAACCTACTTGAAACAGTTATTTGTTTTGTGTGTTCACTTGCATTGATATTTGCAAATTGCATAACAAATGGAAAAGACTGAATGTATTCGGTTCTAGACAAAGTATTAATGCCCGTCATGGCTGTATACAATGGGAAGCCCAAAGATTTACTATCCCAAATGACTCCATTGATTACTAGCACAGACGGATTATCAAAACCTCTATATTTCCAACCTATTCCATAGCCCCCATACTGCATCAATTGCAGATGGGTGCTAGTCCTCGACTGAAGCATTGAAGGCACCCACTCCTCCTCCTCTTCTTCCATTGATTGCGCTATAGAACTTGTCTTGCTGCTTATGAGCAATACAATTAAAAGAAATAAAACCTGCACTGTTTTTTTATAGATAAATAGCATTGCCCAAATTGCTTTTTAATCGTCAACTAATTTTTTCGGCAAATACGCATTTTTTAAAATGAGATAAATTGTAGGATTGCTATTCATAAAACAGAAAAATGAAAATTTTTTTATTACTTATATTGATGATCGTATTCTATGACTCAATTGCACAAACCAAACCTATTCTTCAAAAAAGAATTATTAGTTTTTATAATTGCGAGAACTATTATGACACTATAGACCAAAAGAATACCATTGACGAAGAGTATACTCCCCAAAGTGCTAAAGGTTATAATGCAGCAATATTTATTCAAAAGAGAAAACGAATTGCACAAACTATTTATGAACTAGGCAAACAAGTAAAACAAGACGGTATAAGTTTGATGGGTTTGGTAGAAATAGAAAATAAAATGGTTTTGGAAGCATTGGTAAATGATCCACTTATTCATAAATACCATTATCAAATTATTCATTTTGATTCCAGAGATTATAGAGGAATTGATGTTGCATTATTATACAATCCTGCACATTTCAAGCCTTTTCAATTTAAACCCATCAGTTTGTCAGAAGGAGCTCATCAAAATGATTTCCCTACTAGGGATATTTTATATGTAAAAGGACGGTTGGACAATTCATGGGTACATGTTTTAGTGAACCATTGGCCAAGTCGTAGAGGCGGAACTAAGGAATCTGCAAGAAGAAGGTTCTGGGCAAGCGAAATCGCCAAGAGATTAATTGATAGTTTGCAAACGGTAGATACTAATACCCAAATTATCATGATGGGCGATTTTAATGACAATCCAACCGACCCCTCTTTAAAAATTATCCCCTTAGAGAACCCATTTTACCTATTATTTAAAAAAGGGCTGGGTAGTCTGGCTTATAATGACCAATGGAGCTTATTTGATCAGATCCTTTTGAGCAGGGCGTTTATGGACACTAATAATATTATAAGTTACTCTAAATCAATAGTTTACAATAAAAGAGATAGAATCGAAACCGAAGGCAGGTACAAAGGTTACCCTAAGAGAACCTGGTCTGGCGACCAATATAATGCAGGCTTCAGCGACCATTTCCCCGTCTCAGTAATTTTAAACCTAAAAATGGGCGAAAATCCACTGAAATAGCGTACCTTCGCCCTCCCAAATCTGTTTTGGCAGATTCATTCTGTAACAGGAATGTCCACTGGGAAAAACCAATTATTTAACCAAAAAATTCAAGTAATGAACAATTACGAATTAATGGTGATTTTCACACCGGTATTATCTGAAGATGATTTCAAATCTGCTCAGAAAAAATACCAAGACTTCATCAAAGAAAATGGTGGAGACACTGTAGCCTCAAATCCTTGGGGTTTAAAATCACTTGCTTATCCTATCGATAAGAAAACAACTGGTATCTACTGGGTACTAGAATTCACTGGTCCTGCAACTATTAACGAAAAATTGAAAGTGCAGTTCTTACGTGACGAGCAAATCATGCGTCATATGATTACTAAACTTGACAAGTACGCAGTTGAGTACAACCACATTAAGAGAAACGGCGGTTTCCCTGTTCACAAAGCACAAGAGGCTTAATTAAATTTTTACCATCATGGCAAAGAATGAAATCAAATACCTTACAGCGATCAAACAGGAAAAACCAAAGAAGAAATTCTGTCGTTTTAAGAAGTATGGTATCAAGTATGTAGATTACAAAGACATCGAGTTCTTGAAGAAATTCATCAACGAGCAAGGTAAAATGTTGCCTCGTCGTTTGAGCGGAAACTCTTTGAAGTACCAACGTAAAGTGGCTGATGCTGTTAAGAAAGCTCGTCAAATGGCGTTGTTACCTTATGTAACAGATTTATTAAAATAGAATCCAATTAGTAAACCATCCCTAATCTCGCGATAAACAATCAAGGCGAGTGACAGCAAATAAAATTGCTGGGCTCTTGGGAACTAAAACAATTATTATGCAAGTTATCTTAATTAAAGACGTAGACAATTTAGGTGGTAAGGACGAATTAGTGACTGTGAAAAACGGTTACGCTCGTAACTTCTTATTTCCAACTAAGCATGCTGTAGAAGCGAACTCTTCCAATTTAAAGCAATATGAAGAGCGTTTAAAAGTAAAAGCAAAGAAGGAAGCTGCTATGTTAGCTGAAATCACTAAAGTGGTTTCTGTATTAACAAGTGGTCCAGTTAAATTGACTGCTAAAGTAGGTGCTAACAACAAGATTTTTGGTAGCATCACTTCTTTACAAGTTACAAAAGCTATTCGTGAGCAAAAAGGTTACGAAATTGATAGAAGAAGAATTTCTGTTGCAGACGATATCAAAGAATTAGGTGCTTACAAAGCAACTATTGATTTTGGTAATGGTCAAACTACAGAGATCGATATCGAAATCGCAGCTGAAGCTTAATCTTAGTAGTGGATAAATTGGGATAAAGTTTCCCAGATTATCACCCTCAAAGCCCTTTCTGAACCCTCAGAAAGGGCTTTTTGTTAGTTTTAACCCCCTAAAAGGGCCCTAAAACATAAATTAACAGTATTAAACTTGGTGGTGGGGTATTAATGACTATCTTCGTATAGTCCGAAGGGTATTTTGCCTGGAGGTATTTAGATCACTTAATTTTAAAGAACATGAACATTTATGTTGGAAATCTTAGCTGGAATATGACTAGCGAAGATCTTGAGAACTTGTTTACTCCATTCGGTGCAGTAGCAAGTGCAAAAATTGTAACTGACAAATTTAACAACAACAGAAGCAAAGGTTTCGGTTTTGTTGAAATGTCAAATGATGACGAAGCTAAAGCAGCTATCGCTCAACTTCACGACACAGAAGTATTGGGTCGTAACATTGTCGTAAACGAGTCTACTCCAAGACCAGAAGGCGAAAGATCTTCTTTCAAGAAGCCTTACGGTGGTGGTGGTAATCGTGGTGGCGGTGGTGGATTTAATCGCGGCGGAACTGGCGGCGGTTATAACCGTGACCGTGGCGGTAATGGTGGTGGTGAATATAACAGATATTAATCAACCTCGTTGCAATACATCCCGATACTCAGTGAGTATCGGGATTTTTTTTGCCCCTAAGTCAAGGTGGTTTTTCTTATATTTAATACATGAAAAACATAATCAACCACCAACCTATTGTAGGCGTAATGAGATGGGGCACTTGGGGCAGTCAATTTACTACTGAACAATACGAAGAAATTATCTACCAGTGTTTGAGTATTGGCTTGAATGAATTTGACCATGCCGATATATATGGTCATTATACCACAGAAGCCGAATTTGGAAAAGCGCTACAAAACAATAGCAGCTTAAGAACGCAGATAAAAATAATTACCAAGTGTGGCATACAAATGCTCACTCCTAACAGACCAACTCATCAAATAAAATCATACAATACTAGTGCTGCACATATTAAAGCATCTGTAGACCAGTCATTGAAAAATTTTCATACAGACTATATAGATACCCTATTAATACACAGACCTGATGTATTAATGAATCCGGTAGAAATTGCAGAAACCATAATGCAATTAAAAAACGCAGGTAAGGTTAAATCTTTTGGTGTATCTAATTTCACTCCTTCTCAATTGAATCTAATCAATAAACATATTAAAGTAGAATACCATCAGGTAGAAATTTCCGCAACCAATCTTGACTCCTTTACCAATGGTGTATTAGATCAATGTCAGCTGCAATCGATTAAAGCACAAGCATGGTCTCCTTGGGGTAATGGATTATTTACAGAGAAGACAGAAAGACATCAACGCATAATTGATTGTGCAGAAGCCTTGTCAAAACAATATGGTACAGGACTAAATGAAATATTATTAGCATTCTTATATACACACCCTGCTAGAATTACTCCAGTCATTGGCACTACGCAATTTGCAAGAATTAAGCAAGCCAAAGAAGCGATGCATATTCAATTAAGTACAGAAGATTTTTATAAACTATACAGTGCATCTGTTGGAACAGAAGTTGCTTAAAAATATATTATGGAGAAATCTTATTGGGAGAAAATAGCACCGATTTATGAAACAGAAATTTTTGATGTTTTAAAAAACGACAAGAATGGACATATTGTAAAAGCAATAGAGTCATTCGCGTCAAATAAAAAATCTATCATAGATATTGGCTGTGCTGTAGGTAAATGGCTACCAGTATTGTCTCCTATATTCAAGCATGTTCATGCTATAGACATCTCTAATAAGAATTTACAAATAGCAGAGAAAAAATATACTGCATTAAAAAATATAAGTTATCAGCGCATAGATATGTCTGCGAAAACTATTCCTGCTATACAATTCGAAGCGGCTATTTGTATCAACGCAATACTTACTGCTGACTTGAAAAAGCGAAATTTGTTTTTTGAACATATGGCTAGTTTTCTGAAACCCAATGCAGACCTGGTTTTAGTGGTGCCTAGTTTAGAGTCAAAAATATTTAGTCATATCATTGCCAATAAATTCAATATAGATAATGCTAAAAACGATATCGCTCCAAATGGCAAAAGAGCTATTGAGCAAATTAGATATATCAAAGATGGCGTAACAGATATAGATGATGTACCCACTAAACATTTCTTAAAAGAAGAACTAGAACTACTCTTAGATTTAGAAGGATTCAAGGTGAAGAAGATCCAAAAGATCAAATATCAATGGAATACTGAATTCCACAAAGCACCTAGCTGGTTAAAAAATCCTAGACCATGGGATTGGATGGTGCATGCAAAGAAAAAATAATTTTTAAAAAAGTATGGACAAAAAAAATCCCCATCAAATAAATGATGAGGATCTTTAATAAATAAGGCAGCTACCTACTCTCCCAGGAAAACCCAAGTACCATCGGCCATGGGGGACTTAACTTCTCTGTTCGGAATGGGAAGAGGTGAACACCCCCGGCAAAACCACCTTAAGACGGTAATTTTATCGGTGTCTAAACTAATAGACTGATAAAACAATAATTTACATATTGGATTGAAATCATTAACAGAAAAAAAAGATAAAGCTTACGGGCAATTAGTACTACTCGACTTTGCTATTACTAGCTTTACATCTATAGCCTATCAACGTCATAGTCTTTGACGACCCTTAAAAGTAAACTCATCTTGTGGAAGGTTTCACGCTTAGATGCTTTCAGCGTTTATCCTGGCCGTACATAGCTACTCTGCATTGCACCTGGCGGCACAACAGATACACCAGCGGTACGTACGCTCCGGTCCTCTCGTACTAAGAGCATGTCCACTCAATTTACTAACGCCCACCACAGATAGGGACCGAACTGTCTTGCGACGTTCTGAACCCAGTTCACGTGCCACTTTAATCGGCGAACAGCCGAACCCTTGGGACCTTCTCCAGCCCCA
>JBJOIU010000007.1:0-49914 GCA_046046935.1 Bacteroidota bacterium | reverse complement strand
TTGTCTTTGTCTCCAGTTTCTTTATACGATGTATGATATTTATTTAAAAAATAGATACAATTGGGAATACCAATAACTACAATCAATGGTGGAATCAATGCAGTTAATAAAGTAATCTTTTGGCCCAAAAGTACCATTGTACCAAAACTCCAAATCACTCCCATTGCCACCACAGCTAAACTCATTAGCATAGCGGGGATAGACCTGAAAAATAATAACAAAGTAATAGCGGATAAAAACAAAGAGCCTATCAAAAACCAAAGCATCTCTTTTTTAATTCTATCTGCCATGATGGTTCTTATATAAGGCAATCCACTGACGTGTAAATCATATGAAGTTGCTTTTTTAAAATTGTCTAATTTAAGTTCTAAAGATTGTATGATCTTAGTTCTTGCACCACTATTGATGGAGTCTGGAATAAAGCTTATTGCCATTATATAAGAACTACTATCCGGATTATACAATAGGTTTTTATAAAAAGGCAGAGTTTCAAAAACCAACTTATCTGCTAATAAAGCACTGTCATTTGTATAAGGAGCATGAAATATACTGGTTCCTTTAAACCTTTGTTGAATGGTGTCTTTACTTATAGCATAGGCACTTGGTACACCTAAAACATCTGTAACACCGGGAATTGCTTTGATGGATTGTTGCAATTGCTCCAATGCATTAAAGTTATCTCGTGTAAATAGATTTTTTGTTTGAAAACCGACAACCATGGTAGTGCCGTCTACTCCAAATTGTTGTACAAAATTCTTATAAATACTAAATGTTGGGTTGTCTTCGGGAATAGCTTTGGTGAATTCATAACTTAATTTTACTTGAATAGCATAATAACCCATGAAAAGGGTAATTGCCGCCAAAGCGATTAAGCTTGTTCTTCTATATTGTAAAATTTTCTGCCCTAAGCGGTACCACATAAATATTTAATTAAATCACCCAAAAATACGCCATTACTTGCGTAAGAAGACCAATGAACAACCCAAGAATTAATTCTTGTTTTGAATGGTCACTAACAAGCATTCGTGCACTAATTACTAAAGCAGTGATGATGATTGTCAATAAAGTCCAAATTGCATTGTCTATTGAATAATGAAACCCAACTAATATTACTGAAGTTAATAGTCCTCCCACTCCCATTCCATGTAAACTTACTTTCATGAAATTATTTACTATTAAACCAATAGCTGTGGCTATAAAAATACCAAAATAGAAAAATTTTAGCGCTAAAGGTTGATCGGTAAAATTTCTACTCAAATAATACATCCACCAATAAAAAAACATAGTGATTACATAAGGTATAATACGCTCTTTCTGTGTTCTTAAAAAAATACTATCACTCAATTTTAAACGCCACATTAAAAAAACCGCAAATGCAGGGAAAAATGCAGTCAACCAGAAAACACTAAACAATCGTAATGTCAACTGCCATTCTGTAATACCTACAAATTCAAAAGGCAATACTTGCATTAAATACAAGAAAAAATAGGTTGGGATAAAAAGCGGATGTACAATATAAGAAATAAAGTTTCCTGCAAATTTTAACAAAACGGGTGTAGTTTTTTCCATGTATACTTTTGGTAATAATTATAGTTCTTTTCTCAGTCTTGCAACTGGTATATTCAAAAGCTCTCTATACTTTGCCACAGTTCTTCTTGCAATATTGTATCCTTTTTCTTGCAACAAATCTGTTAAGTCGTCATCACTCAATGGTCTTTGTTTATCTTCCGAATCGATAAACTCTACCAATATGGCTTTCACTTCTTTGGTACTCACTTCTTCCCCACTATCCGTAGTCAAAGATTCACTAAAAAAATATTTTAGTAGGTAAGTTCCAAATTCTGTTTGAACGTATTTACTATTCGCCACTCTGCTTACTGTGGAAACATCCAATTTTGTCTTAGAAGCAATGTCTTTTAAAATCATTGGTTTTAATTGAGTAGTATCTCCACTTAAAAAAAACGCTTCCTGATGTTCAATAATTGCATTCATGGTAAGCAATAAAGTCTGCTGTCTTTGTAAGATCATTTCAATAAACCACTTCGCAGCATCAATTTTTTGCTTGATAAAAAATACTGCTTCTTTTTGTGCCTTATCTTGCTTTTTACCACCTTCATATTCTTTCAGCATCATTTTATAGTCGTCACTGATAATCAAAGGAGGAGCATTTCTGCTATTTAAAGATAGTTCGAGTTTATTATTATTAATTAAAACAGTAAAGTCAGGAATAATGTACATTTCAGCCTCATTATTACTTACAGTATCTGCTCCTGGCTTTGGATTTAAAGATATAATCTGATGTAACACCTCTTTCATTGTTGCATCATCTAAATGCACGCTTTTTTGAATCTTATCGTAATGTTTTCTTGTAAATTCATCAAAATATTTTTCTAATATAGTGATGGCCATTTTAAGCACATCTATTTTTTCCGAATCTTCTAATTTTCTCTTTAATTGAATTAGCAAGCACTCTTGTAAATTTCTTGCTGCAATTCCGGCAGGTTCAAATTTTTGAATCAGCAATAAAATTTCTTCGATTTGCTTTTCTTCAACCCACATACTTTGTTTAAAAGCTAGATCGTCTGCAATAGACTGTAAAGCCCTTCTTAGGTAGCCATCATCATCCAAACTTCCTATAATTTGCTCTGCAATTTTAAATGACACTTCTTCTAAATCAAGCATACTTAACTGATCCATTAATAGATCGTTTAAACTAGATTCTGCCTTGATAGGAATTACTTTATCATTGTCTAATTCAGGATAGTAATCATCTTTGGTTTTATAATCAGCAATTTCACCATCATCATCATAATTGTATTCACTGATTTCCTCATTACTCATTTCATATTCATCGACCGGAATGGCTTCTTCCTCTTGTAAATCATTGATCAGATCGTCATTGGTATCTTCTGATAAATCATTATCTAATAATTCGGCATTCATTTCTAGCGCGGGATTCTCTTCAAGCTCTTCTTTCACTCTCTGTTCAATCTGAGCAGAAGGAATTTGCAACAATTTCATTAACTGAATTTGTTGTGGCGACAATCTTTGTAATTGTCTTTGCTGCATTGACTGCCCTAATGACATACCTTATATATAATTATGAAAGTGCTTCTTTCAAAACCTCTAAAAATTGTGCACCTTTTGCATGTACCTGCTCTTCCGTCCAAGTAAGACTAATAGCCGTAGAAACACATCTACTCATAATAGCGTCACTTGCTGGAAATTGGGTAGTACTCAATTTCTTTAAAGCATTTTGTTGAGCCTCATTTAAAGCATACAAGCTTTGTACATTTTTCAAATGATCCCATTTCTTAATATAGTGCCAATTATTAGCAAACCAATAAAAATTGCCTGCAAAAATACCTGCAGTTTTTAATGCTTCAATAGCTTTCTCCATTTGTGCTTGAGAAGGCAAGAACCAAGATAAGAAACTTGCACTATCTCCAGATGGATCAGGCACTACTCTGAAGCTAATGCCAGGCACTTGCTCCATATAAGATCTTAAAATTTGATTATTCTTTTTTTGAATAGCTAAGAATGTATCCAATTTTCTTATTTGAGCTAAACCAACTGCTGCATGTAATTCACTAATTCTAAAATTATATCCTAAAAACGGATGTAAATCTGCTCCTCTGTCTACCCCTAAATGGTCATGCCCATGATCTGTGAAGGCATCACACTTTGTATAAACATTTTGATCATTAGTCATTACAACGCCACCTTCCCCACAAGTAATTGTTTTTACAAAATCGAATGAGAATGTTCCTGCATGTCCAATGGTTCCTAAATGTTTCCCTTTATAAGTTCCGCCAATACTTTGACAAGCATCTTCTAATAAAATAAGTCCGTGTTGATCACAAATTGCTTTTAAAGCATCTAGATCTGCCATACTACCACACATATGCACAGGCATAATACATTTAGTCTTTGGCGTAATAGCTTCTTTAACGGCTTTTGGATCTAAGGTTAAAGTCTCATCTATTTCTACTAGTACTGGAACGGCACCCATACTCAAAACAGCTTCAAAACTAGCTACAAATGTAAAAGCTGGCATAATCACTTCATCTCCTGCCCCAATTCCCATGGCAGCCATTGCTGTAGTCAAAGCAGCTGTACCACTTGATGTCAATTGAGCATACCCACTACCAAATGTCTTACAAACAGCAGCTTCCAACTCTTTGGATTTCCAGATTCCTTTACGTGGTCCGTCAAATCCATAACGCATTAAAATGCCTGTTTCCAAGACATCATTTACTTCTTTTCTTTCCTCTTCTCCAAAAAATTCAAAACCGGGCATAAGCTTGATTTTTAATGATAAACAAAGGTAGTTTAAAAAATGAAAATTGAGGGTTTTTCAGTAATTTGCGCCTGTAAAAAAACGAAATAGAACTTTATGGAATACAATAACTTAATGGCAGTTTCTGGCCTATCTGGATTATTCGAAATGGTAACAAGCAAAAACGATGGCGCTATTGCAAAATCTCTAGAAACAGGAGCTACTCAATTTGTGAGTTCTAGAGTACATCAATTTTCACATTTAGAAAGCATTGAAGTATATACAACGCATGATAATGTGTTTTTAGCAGAAGTTTTTCTTGCCATGGGAAAATCAAAAGAGGCTTTACCAAGTGAAAAAGATCCTAAAGCAGTAACTGCTTACTTTAAGAAAGTATTTCCTAAAATGGACTTCGAACGCGTATATCCTAGCGATATGAAGAAAATGGTGAAATGGTTTGGTCAATTAAAGGCAAATAACATAGAACCAGTATTGCCAACAGAAGAGGAAGAAGCAGAAGCATAATCATACCAAATAACTATAAAAAAGCTTACCCTGTTTGGGTAAGCTTTTTTATTATCCTTAAATTGCAGGAACAAATAAAGACCTATGAAAAAAATCTTGCTACTCCTTATTATTTTAACAAGCACCCAGTTCCATCTTGATGCACAAACAAAGGCTGAAAAAAAATGGATAAAACACCAGTTTAAGTCTTTAAGCCTTGATGAAAAAATTGCTCAATTAATGGTACTTCGTGCGCATAGTAATTGGGATGCAAAAAAAGTAGACTCATTAGCAGACTTAATCAAACAATACAATATTGGAGGTCTATGTTTTTTTCAGGGTGGTCCAATAAGACAAGCTATTCAAACGAATAATTACCAGAAAATTGCAAAAACCCCCTTATTAATAACTATCGATGCAGAATGGGGCATTGGCATGAGATTAGATAGTGTAGAAATGTTCCCAAGACAACTTTCATTAGGGGCGATGCCTAATAGTCAATTGGTATACCAAATGGGTGCAGCAATTGCAGAACAATGTAAAAGATTAGGAATACAAGTGAACTATGCTCCAGTAGTAGATATCAATAATAATCCTGCTAACCCTGTGATTAATGACAGAAGTTTTGGACAAAATAAAAAAACAGTGATTGAGTATGGTATTGCTTATATGAAAGGAATGCAAGACAATGGCATAATGGCTGCTGCTAAACACTTTCCGGGTCATGGCGACGTGAGTGTAGATTCTCATAATGATATCCCGGTGGTAGCTAAATCTAGAGATGCGTTGGATAGTATGGAGCTAGCACCATTCAAAGCATTGATTGATGCAGGAATAGAATCTGTAATGGTTGCGCACTTGTCTGTGCCAGCTATTGATAATGCAGAAAAACGTCCTACATCTTTATCTGCAAAAGCAGTGAATGGAGTGTTAAAAACAGATTTAGGATTTAAAGGGATTAGTGTGACAGATGCTTTAGACATGAAAGCAATTAGCAATTATTATCCGGAAGGTGAAGCAAATGTACAGGCAATATTAGCAGGACATGATATGCTTTGCTTGCCTGGAGATATAGGCCAATCGATAAAAAGAGTGAAGGAAGCTATTACTGAAGGGAGAATAAGCCAAAAAGATATTGACGCTAGAGTTAAGAAAATATTAGCTGCCAAATATAAGTATGGCTTGAGTCAGTTGAAAAGTATTGACACTTTGAATATAATTGCTGATCTCAATAAATCTGTTGGTACAATAAAAGAAGCAATGGCTAAACAATCATTGACTTATCTTAAAGCGAATCAAAGAAAAGCAATAAAAAAAGGGGAGCGAATTGCTTATCTAGCATTAAATACTTCAAAGGCAAATCATTTAAGCAGTGCCCTTAGTGTTGGATATGATGCAAATGTATTTTTTGCAGACGGTTTAGATAGTGCCGCTTTAGCAGACATTGAAAAGCAATTAATAGGATTTGATCATGTAATTGTAGGCTTACATAATTACAACAGAAAACCAGCCAATCATTTTGAAATCCCAACTAATTTATTAAAATTCTTAAATAAAACTGGGCATGAGAGTTGGACGCATATTATTTTAGGTAATCCATATGCAGTTGCCGATTTCCCGTCTATTGAAAATATTTTATTCGCCTATGAAGATCATTCCCCATCTCAAAAAGCAGTAATGCTATGGCTAGAGGGCAAGATAGAAGCTCAAGGGGTGCTTCCGGTAACAGTAACTAACCAATTAAACTATGGGGCAGGTCATTCTACTCCATTGATAACTAGTTCAAATCTTCAAAAAAAAAGACTAGCTCAATTGATATAAATAAATTAGAACAAATAGATTCACTGGTATTTGATGCAATTAAAAAAAAAGCCATTCCGGGCTGTCAAGTACTAGTAGCAAAGAATAATCAAATTGTTTTTAATAAATCATATGGAAATATTGCTGGAGAAGGCAGTCCTTTAGTAAGCAATCAGACTTATTATGATCTTGCGTCTGTAACAAAAGTAAGTGCTACTACTGTTTCAATTATGAAATTAGTAGAAGAAGGTAAGATAGATATTGATAAAACTATCGGGGATTATTTGCCATGGGTAAAGGGAAATGCCAAAGCAAATATTTGTTTAAGAGATTTATTGCTGCATCAAGCAGGCTTATACCCTTATATTAAATTTTATGAAAGTTTATTAAACACTGATGGTAGTTTGAAAACTGCCTTGGTGACCAATACTGCCGACCCGGTACATCAACAAATGATTACACCCACAAAGTTTTTAGCAAATTATTGGATGGATACAATTCAACAACAAATATTAAGAAGTCCAGTTACTGCAAATGGAAAATATATTTATAGCGATAATGACTTTATCTTCCTTGGCCAGATAGTAGAAAAGGTATCGGGAATGAATTTGCATGATTATGCAAGTCAAATTTTTTATCAACCATTAGGAATGAATAGTACAGGTTTTTTACCACTACAAAAAACCAACAAAGAAAATATAGCTGCGACTGAATTAGATAATTATTTTAGAAATGAATTAATTCAAGGATCCGTTCACGATGAAGGCGCTTCTACAATGGGGGGCATTGCAGGCCATGCAGGATTATTTAGTAATGCCACTGATTTAGCAAAGCTTTACTTAATGTTATTGAATAATGGGAATTGGGAGGGCAAACAATACTTAAATGCATCTACTATACAAACATATACAGCATATAATAGTTCTAATAGTAGAAGAGGTTTGGGTTTTGATAAACCAGAAAAAGACAATATAAACTTAAAAGAACCTTATCCAAGCAAATCTGTGTCTCTTAGCACATTTGGACATACTGGATTTACAGGCACTTGTGTATGGGCCGACCCAGAAAATCAATTATTGTATATATTCTTATCCAATAGAGTCTACCCTACTAGAGATAATAAAGCTTTTAGTAGTTTAAATCTTAGACCAAATATTCAAGAACTTATTTATAGTGCACTTTTATAAAATGAGAACAATACTCTTTATATACTGCAGCTTCATTATGTATTCATTGAATGCACAAAATAATATTGGAGCATTAGGCAGTTGGAGAGAGCACTATGTTAATACAGCAATCAAACAGGCAATCAAAGGTGACCGAATTTATTTGGCTACTAAAAATCAATTAATCGCCTATGATGAGTTGACTGAACAACTGGAGTATATTGGCAAATCAAGTGGCTTACACGAAATTGGTGTTGAAAATATAGCATGGGATACAAAAACAGAACAATTAATTATTGCTTATACAAATAGCGCTATTGATATTGTAAAAGGCGACCAAGTATTCTTAATCAACGATATAAAAACCACTAACTTATATACAAATAAGAAAATTAACCAAATAAAGACAAATGCAGGCTTGGCATTTATAGAAACCGCATTTGGAATCGTAGTTATTGACCTAGAGCTACATGAAATAAAAGAAACCTGGACAAATAAAGACTATACTCAAGTAGAAAATAAATATAAATTAAGTACGCTTACTACTAATAACAATATTGAAATAATAACAGACAGCTTGAGAGGTGTTGCCATTGCTCCCAATTTAAACAAATGGATTACTATTGGAGGACCGGGCAAACCAATAAAGGGAATTATATCGGCTAATTCAGAATTATTGATTTTCCCTTTTGGCAATAACAATATAGGGTTTGCAACTTATTCAGAAAAGGGATGGACCAATTATTATAGCATTCAAAATAATTCAATTCCAAATATAGACTATAGCAGTGCCGATATAAACACTTCATTGTTTTGGCTAGCTAACACAAATAATGTGTATAGTTTTGATGGTAATCAATTACAATTAATTCAAGCAAATAATGCAGGATCAATTAATAATTTAGCCTTCTCTAAAAATGGTAAAGCTTGGATATTGAATAACCAAAAAGGATTAAGTTTCATACAAAATAATAATACCAAAACTTACTCTTTGCCTGCTGGCTTAAGCTTTAATGGAGCAGTTAAATTAATAGCCAATCAACAAGAACAAATTTGGATAGCTAGTCCTACAATGCAAGGTCTTTATATATTTCAATCTGACGCCAATTTCAATACGAGTACCTGGGTTCAAAAAACAACAGGTACTAACAATGGCAATTTGCCAAGTAATAAGGTAAGCAGTATTGTAGAAGATAAAACTGGCGCAATATGGGTTGGAACCGACAATGGTATTGGAATATTTAATTGCGGGGACCTTAGTAAAGAAGCCTGTAATGCCTATTTGCCTATTGTTCAAAATAATGGATTCAATGCCTATTTATTTCAAAGAGAAATTATTAATTGCATTACAGTTGACGCTGCTAATAGAAAATGGATTGGTACAAATAATGGGGCCTGGCTTGTCAGCCAAGATGGATTAACCATCCTTGAACATTTTACAAAAGAAAATAGCCCATTACCAACAGACAGTATAATTCAAATAACTATTGAACCAAATTACGGGGAAGTGTTTTTTCAAACCAATCAAGAATTAGTAAGTTATAGAGGAACTGCAACGAAAGAAGTAGCTCGTCAAGATAATTTATTTATATACCCTAATCCTGTTCCGCCTAATTATGATGGACAAATAAGTATTAGAAATTTAGTTGAAAATGCCAATGTTAAAATAACAGATATTAATGGCAAATTGGTTTATCAAACAAGGGCATTAGGAGGTCAAGCTATATGGAACGGAAAAACATATGAAGGAAAGCATGTAGCCACTGGTATTTATTTGGTATTTGTCAGAGATGATATAGGAAATGAAAAAGGAGTAGGGAAAATAATGATTACAAAAGGTTTCTAAAATAATTAAAGTAACTACTCTTTAGTCATATCAAAATTTTTGAAAGCCTTAAACTTCCAAGTACCCTGATCTCCCTCTACTACTCTATACATAATTTGTCTTACCTTATTCGTAGGTTTTTTTATTGCAGTATCTGCTTCATATACTGGAAACTTTCTGAATAAAATACCTTCAATCAATTTGTATTCATCCCCTCCTCTATATCCTTTACTTAATACCATATCATTGGTAATGTCTGGAAAATAAATAGGCATTAAACTTTCATTATTTTTGGAACTAACACTTAGGATAGACGGCTTACTATCTTTATCTAAAAAATAAATTAATAAATCTGGGAATCCATCTAAGTTCAAATCATCAATTTCAGCACCTGTCACCGTACCCTTTAACTCAAAAGAAACTTCTCTTGCTTCTTGCTTAAACCCAATAGGTCTTAGATTTAAAATATTACGGTCCACTAATTTATTAAAGCAGGAAATTCTATAACCCGCTTTCCCAATCTTTAGCGTACTATCATATTTACTCACCACAAATTGACTATTCGCTGCAAAAGCAATTAAAACAAAAGTCAAAAATAAAGGATAGCGCATATTTTATTTTTATGATTCAAAGTTAATAGAATAGTTTTGATTTACCATTAATCCAATATAAATGTCATTTGAAATACAGATAACAGCTATTGCTCTTTTTGAAGAGGTAACCCTTAAGGATACCAGCAATGGAAACAGCATAAAAATCTGTACCAAAGGGGGTATCTTAAATGAATGGATAGTAGGTGGAAAGAAGTCCATCATTAATGGAAATGATTTTAACAAGGGTTGGGGGAATTTTGAAATGAACGGTTTTAAAAGTGGCAAAATGAGTCCCTTTTCTTGTAGACTAGAGATGGGTCAATACCAACATCTTGATCAAGCTTATACAATAGAAAAATTCTACCTATGTGAGCATGCTTTGCATGGTATATTATATGATGCTGTTTATACAATAGCGTCTACCCAAGTAACTAGCGATAGCGCATCTGTACTATTAGTTCACCATTACCAAGGGACAGACAAAGGCTATCCCTTTCCATATACCATACACTTAGAGTGGATTATTAAGATTAATAATATAGTTACTGTAAAAACAACCATAATGAATCAGCATGACCAAGCCATTCCTATAATGGATGGATGGCATCCTTATTTCACACTAGGCGCTAAAGTGAATGAATACAAATTACAATTTAAGAACAAAGGAAGAATTGAATACAATCAATATTTACTACCCACTGGTAAAATAATAGAAGACAACACATTTAATGAAAGTAGCAAAATTAGTGAACTACATTTAGATGATTGTTGGTTAATAGATGAACAATCCCCTAGCTGCACCATCCAATATGAAAATGAAAAAATTATTGTAAGGCCTGAAAGCAATTACCCGTATTTGCAAATTTATACACCAGATGACAGAATGAGTATTGCTATAGAAAATTTAAGTGCTGCTCCAAATTGTTTTAATAATAAAATGGGGCTCCATATATTGAAGCCCCAGGAAAATTGGGAATTAGCGACTAGCTACCAATATTTTATAGATTAACCACAGCTGTAATACTTACTTCAATGTTTACATTACGAGGTAATGTTTTTACAGCAACAGTTTCTCTTGCTGGGAAATCTTTTGAAAAATAAGCACCATACACTTCATTCACTTGAGCAAACAAACTCATATCGCTTAAAAATATAGTTGTTTTAACAACATGAGCGAAAGTCAATTCTGCAGCTTCCAAAATAGATTTAATATTTTCCATCACCTGTTTTGTCTCAGAAGCAATATCAGATAATACTAATTCGCCTGTTTTTGGATCAAAAGCTACTTGACCACTGGCAAATAAAAACCCATTTGCTATAACTGCTTGACTATAAGGACCAATTGGAGTAGGTACTTTTTTTGATTCGATGATCTGTTTTGACATAATAATTGATTAAGAATTGCAATTTCTTATTTTTCTATCACTTGACCAACCTATTTTTGCAAAACAATTAAAGATAGTGCCTAAATTATTACATATAGATACCACAGGAGAAGGAGCTTTGATAGGATTAAGCTTTGGCAATAAGATTATAGCTGAAGTGCACAATACCGAAACACAAAATCATGCTGGTTTTGTGCAAACTACGATTCAAACTATTTGCAAAGAACATGCATTTGAATTAAAGCAAATAGACGCCATTGTAGTTACTCTTGGGCCAGGAAGCTATACAGGCATGCGCGTTGGCTTGGCTAGTGCTAAAGGCATTGCATTTGCATTAGACAAGCCCTTAATAGGCTTATCTAGTTTAACATTACTAGCTAAAGCAGGAAAAAAACAAATACCAATAAGCGAACATACTTCTTACAAATTATTCAGCATGATAGATGCTAGAAGAATGGAAGTCTTTGGCGCTATATATGATCAAGATCAAAATGCTTTAACGGCAGAAGAAGCAATCATATTAGATGCAGCTTATTTAAGCAATTTGAGCAAAGATGGGAAGGTATATTGCGTGGGTTCTGGAGTAGCAAAAGCGAGTCAACTAATAGAAGAAACTAATATAAGATTTCTAGATGCCACTTATAGTGTAGAAGAGATGCTTCAATTGGGCCTAGAAAAATGGCAGAAATCTCAATTTGAGGATTTAGCCTATGTTGGCCCTACCTATATCAAAGAATTCTATAGTATTCCTCCTAAAACAGGCAAATAGCAATAAGCCTAGATACCAGGCTGTAGCAATAATTAAATATATATACTTAATATATAATAATAAATTATTATGTTTAATATTAATGCCTTAACTTTGTAAGGCAATTTTAGTTTTTAACCCCCAATCAAGAATTGTCATGAACCAATCTTTACCCCAACTGCAACTTGCCAATGGCAAGGAGCCACTCAAAGTAGATTTATTGCACAGTAAAAAAGCTGCAATGATCTTAAGAGCTTTGAATCACAAATTACGTCAGCAAATTTTAAAGCTGATTGACGAGCATCAAAAAATGACCGTTACAGAAATCTATGTTAAACTAAGACTAGAACAATCTGTTGCATCACAACATTTAGCAATTTTAAGAAGAGCAGGAATTGTTGTTACAATTCGCGAAGGAAAATTTATTTTCTATTTAGTTGATTATGCTAGATTAGAACAAGTGAATTTATTTGTTGAACAATTAGTTGGTTAATTTTATTTGATGTTATTATCTATTGAACAATTTAAGAAGATCAGTGAAGAAGATCAGGTGATTATTTTAGACACCAGACCTTTTGAAGATTTAGTTACAGGTTATATTCCAAATGCTATTCATGCACCAAAACATCAGTTAGGTAAATTAATAGCCATGGGCTTTCTACAACTTGATAGCCCAATAGTGATTGTTGCACCAACAGGTGCAGATAATGAGGCCGATATTTTATTTAAGAAATTGGGCTTTACTAATTACAAAGGCGTTTTAATAAATGGATATGCAAGTTGGGTAGAGGCAGGAAATAAATTTGATATTTTAATAGACGTAGACATCGATGAACTAGCAATGGACATTCCATTTGATGAGTTCTTGATGGTACTAGATATAAGAGAAGAGGAAAGATACCATCAAGGGCATATCAAAAATGCATTAAATATTCCATTAGTAGAATTAGCAGACCCAGGTAGTATGTCAGAATTGGACGAGCATTTCAATATTTATATCATAAGTGATAATGGTGAAGATGCAAGTATAGCAGCAACCTTATTAAAGAAAGAAGGAATTCATAATAATAGAGTTGTTAACGGTGGATGGGAAGCGGTACAAGAACTAAAAGATTCTTTTACCATTATAACATCAAAAGCACCTCCAAAAGCAGAAGAAAATTAAGAAACTAATAATGCAGCATGTTTGCTGGCATCATAATCGTATTTAAATCTTCGGTGACTCCATAAATAATTAGCTGGTTCCAATTTTATTTTCTCTTCTAGTATTTTAACATACATAGCAGTTAACTCGCCTTCCTTATAGGCTTTGGGCGTGGTGGTCATTAAGGTATATTCCATATGATAATACCCTCTTTTTGTACTATAAAAATGTACAAAAACTTGTGCTGTATTATTTAAAATAGCTCCCTTTTCAGGTCCTTTTACAAATGGTGTATTCTTGCCAAAAAAAGGTACCCAAAAAGCCTTCATTGGATTGCTAGGATTTTGATCTGCAGCTAAAGCCATTGCATAAGCCCCTTTATTGGCATATTGATGAAACTGGCTTTTAAATTGAGTAGCCGGGATCATAATGCTTCCAAACCTTGCTCTCATTTGTAGAATTAAGCGGTCAAAAAAAGTATTACTCAGAGGCATGTATACTGCTATAAAAGGATAGCTACCATATTTCGCAACACCCCAGTTAGCATATTCCCAATTGAAAAAATGCCCAGCCATAATTTGCACATTCTGACCAGTAGTATATAATTCATTTAATACTTCAACATTACTAGTAAATCTCTTTTCATAAGAAGCAGTTGAAATAGAGATAAACTTAATCGTCTCTAAAAAAGAATCTGTAAATTTTTTATAAAATGCAGTAGCGATTTTTTTTCTCTCCGCTTCCGATTTTTCTGGAAATGCAATGGCTAAATTATTAGCCACAACAGCTACCCTATACTTAACTACAAATTGTAAGATAAAGGCAAAAAAATCACTAATTATATAAAATACACGCCAAGGTAGTAAAGACAACAAATAGAAAAAAGCGTAAAAAATATAATACATGATCAAAGATTATTATTGTGGATCCACCCAAGCATTATGCTCTTTTAATAATTGAATCAATTCGTCTACCGCAATAGCGCTATCAATATTACGCTTCATCACTTCTTTTCCTTTATATAAAGTTATTTTTCCTACACCGCTTCCAACATAACCAAAATCGGCATCAGCCATTTCTCCAGGACCATTTACAATACAACCCATAATAGCAATTTTCAAGCCTTTCAAGTGATGCGTTACTTTTCTAATTTTTGCAGTAGTCTCTTGTAATTCAAACAAAGTTCTGCCACAACTTGGGCAAGATATATATTCGGTTTTAGAAATTCTTGTTCTTGTCGCTTGTAAAATTCCAAATGCGGTTGCGTTTAAAAACTGTTCAACTGTTTTATTTTGAACATAATTTCTTCCAGAAACATTACTGAAATTTTGAGAAGCATTAGCATAAGCCTCTTCAGATAATCCAAGACAAATACCATCACCCATACCATCTAAAAATAATGCTCCTGTTTCGGTTGCATAATGAATTAAATGCTCGTCAATAGTAATCCAATTACTATCTGTCACTATAATTACAGGGGTACTAATATTCAAATCCATTAGTCTAACCATCATTCTTCTTATAGCAGACATTGCAAATTGAACAGTACTACTTATACAAAACACTACAGTTGGGTCTTTTGCCAATGCCAATAATTGCTCATCTGCAATAGTAGCATTTGAAGAATAAGCGTCTAAAGCTACAAAATTGATAGTTGCACTTTTATTTGAAGCAGCTAGATAGTCCATCGAATCAAATAAAGGCAAATATTTTTGTTCTCCAGTAGTAGGCTTAAAAATATTGGCGTTTTGTATAATTCTTAAAGTTCCAGGCAAATCAAAGTCAATAGACAAATTTCCCACAAAAACATAATCTGCTGCAGCATCTGCAATACTCCATTTATCTGTAGTAGCATTATATGTATAACCAATACTTGTTAAGGCAGTTCTATCGATATGTTTAAGCTTACTTAAGTCTGCAACCACTACAGGCACTTGTTGATGACCAATATTTTCAACTGCATGTGTATTTCTTCTCTTATATTCAAAAGGGCTATAGGGTAATTTATCAATACTAGGAATACTTAAGCTATTAACTATTTGACCATTATATCTTTTTACAATATCTCTACACACTGGAATTTCTAATTCTGGATCTTCTGTTAAACTCACTCTAATAGTATCACCAATGCCATCTTCTAATAATGTTCCAATACCAATAGCGCTTTTAATTCTACCATCTTCACCATCTCCAGCTTCTGTAACACCCAGATGTAAAGGATAAGATTCTCCAAATTCATTTTGCATTTGCTGAATCAGTAATCTATACGCCTGAACCATTACTTGTGGATTACTAGATTTCATACTCAAGATTATTTGATGATAATCCAAACTTCTAGCAATTCTTAAAAATTCCATTGCACTTTCTACCATACCAATAGCAGTATCACCATACCTGCTCATGATTCTATCGCTTAAAGAACCATGATTGGTTCCAATTCTCATTGCAGTTCCATGTTCTTTACAAATTAGAACCAATGGAGAGAACTTTTCTCTGATACGCTCTATTTCTTCTACATATTCTTCATCAGTATAATCAATTTGTTCAAATTTCTTTTTGTCAACATAGTTCCCCGGATTCACTCTTACCTTTTCAATTATTTTAGCAGCAATTTCAGCAGCATTAGGTGTAAAGTGAATATCGGCAACTAATGGGGTATGATACCCCTTTTCTCTTAGTGCATTTTTTATTAGAGCTAAATTTTCTGCTTCTTTTTTACTTGGAGCTGTAATACGAACAAGCTCAGCTCCAGCCTCAATACATTTGATAACCTGCTCCACTGTCTTCTCCGTATCCATAGTATCTGTGGTAGTCATCGTTTGTACCCTTATTGGATGACCCCCGCCAATAATTAGATTGCCCACTTTTACTTCACGAGTGATAAATCTTTTATAATTGGTTAAAGTGTTACAGTAGTATTGCATATATAACTTTAATAAATGAAAATTAACGCTTGCCCTTTAAAAATCCTTGTTGCAATAAAATAGATTTAAGTAGCTCAACATTTTTATTGATGGTATTTTCTGTAGAAATTGACTTGGTAGATAAAACAAAGAAATAAACATGTTTATTCTCTTCTACATATCCAATAATCCAATGTTGATTATTATTAGTGCTGGCAATATAACTTAGCTTATAACTAGCATTATCTTCTTTTAACAGCATTTTTCTAACAATCTCTTGTGAACGCTTCTGAAAATACAATTGATTAAAATATAATTTTTTAATCAATCCTAATTGTTCGTCAGGAGTAATTTTCAAAGAATTGTCGGACCAAAATTGACTCATATCTGCACTTACTATACCCTTTCCATAATGCAAAGAATCTATTGCTTTCAATAAAGTGGGTCTACCTAATTGTGCCACTAGATTTTGATAAGCACTTGTAGAATCAAAATTTATCCAAGTACTTGTATTATTAGTCATTATTCCTTTTTCAACAGCAATCAAAGCAGGAACCAAGTAAAAACTATTTAAGGGGGCTACTGCCGAATCTTTATATGCAGCTAGATTATGAATGGTGAATTGCTCGGTACCATTGTCCATCAATGCAAAACTTCCATACATTCCTGCACTGTCTAAGATTTTACCAATAGCTGCATCGGTTTGGACATTATTGGGCGTGCAAGCCGAAACAAAGGCTATAAAACCAATAAAAACAACTGCTTTAAGTTTCATAAGATGGATATTCATTATGGTTACAAAATTACCATTTAATCACAATAAAAAGCCCCGAATAGTTCACTATTCAGGGCTTTTCTGTAGATTATTTTAGACTAGTTGATCTCTAATAATTCAACATCAAAGATTAAGGTAGATCCTGGGCCAATTAAAGCTCCAGCAGATCTTTCACCATAAGCCAATTCAGAAGGAATGAATAATCTCCATTTGCTTCCAACAGTCATTAATTGAACAGCATCCTGCCATCCTTTAATTACCCCATTTAATGGGAAACTGATAGGCTCACCTCTTTGAACCGAACTATCAAATATTTCTCCAGTTATTAAAGTGCCATGATAGTGACATCTTACTGTGCTCTTTAAAGTAGGCTTATCAGTACCAGTGCCTTCTTTTAAAATTAAATATTGTAAACCACTTGTCATTTTTACAACACCTGGTTTTTTTGCATTTTCATCTAAAAATGCTTTTCCTGCAGCTCTGTTCACTGCGATTTTTTCGTTCATCATTTTATCTTGGTAGTTTTTAATACAAATATCTAATAAGCTATCTGGAATAATAGAAGCAGTTTTTATACCTGCTTTAAAACCTTGTTCAAAAATAGCCATGTTAATTTCTTGCAATCCTTGACCTTTCATACTTTGAGCAATTCTATACCCTAATGCATAAGACGCACTATCTTTGGTGTTTTTCATAGCCTGTGCAGCTGTATAAGTTATAGCTAACTTAGGCTTTGTAACAGTAGTAGATGTTTTTTTAGTTTGTGCATTTACAAATATTGTTGCCATTAAACCCAAAATCAATAATCCTTTTTTCATATTATATTTTCTATCGGTTAATTAATTTGTTTAGTGCTGTCTCCACTTTTTCAACAGGCATCAAAGCTACTACTTTCTGCATTTCTTTAGCTACTTCTTCGTTACAAAGATTTCCTATACTACCCTCATGGGTATGAGCTAAGTTAGTAGAATAGGTAAAATTACCAGCTTCGATTGATAAACCTACATTTTTGTAGGCATCTCTAAATGGCATTCCTTGATTTACCAATTTATTAACTTCTTCCACACTAAATAAATACTGGTACTTAGTATCTTCTAATAAATCTTTTTTCACTTCCATGTTTTGGATCATCAACCCCGCCATTTCAATACAAGATCTTAATTGTGTTAATGCAGGAAATAAATGCTCTTTTAATAATTGTAAATCACGATGATATCCTGAAGGTAAATTAGTGGTCATCATCATAATTTCATTAGGCAAGGCCTTTATTCTATTACAATGTGATCTGATTAATTCAAAAACATCTGGATTCTTTTTATGTGGCATTATACTTGAACCAGTAGTCAACTCTTCTGGAAAACTAATAAAGCCAAAATTCTGATTCATAAATAAACAAGCGTCCATACTAAGTCTTGCCAAAGTATCGGCAATATTAGCCATTGCGCTAGCGGTAATACGCTCTGCCTTGCCTCTTCCCATTTGAGCATATACAACATTGTAATTTAACGTTTCAAAACCCAATAACTCAGTGGTTCTTGATCTATTGATGGGGAAAGAAGAACCATAACCAGCAGCAGAACCTAAAGGATTTTTATTCACTACGGTAAATGCAGCTTGTAACATCGTCATATCATCTACCAAGCTTTCTGCATAAGCCCCCAACCACAAGCCAAAAGAAGAAGGCATAGCTAATTGCAAGTGGGTATATCCAGGTAGTAAATCATTTTTATGCTCTTCGCTTTTAGATTGCAATAATTCAAAAAATCCTTGAACCGATTTAGTCAATAATATAATTTCAGCTCTTAAAAACAATTTCAAATCCACTAAAACTTGATCGTTTCTACTTCTTGCACTATGAATTTTTTTACCAATATCCCCTAATTTCTGTGTCAGAATAATTTCAACTTGAGAATGTATATCTTCTACACCTGGTTCTAAAATAAAATGACCTGCTTCGATACTTTCAAAAATTTCAATCAAGGCATTTTTTAATTGAACTTGTTCATCAGCAGTTAATAATCCCACTTCAGATAACATGGTAGTGTGTGCAATTGAACCAAGCACATCAAATGCAGCAAGATATAAATCCATTGTCTGATCGTTTCCGATAGTAAATGATTCTACCGATGTTGCTACTTTACTGTTTTTTTGCCAAAGCTTGCTCATGTTGTAAAAATAGTTGAAAGTAATTGTATATAGGTTAAAACGCCTTCTTCGATTTCTTTTAAATTGATAAATTCATCCGCAGTATGACTTCTAGCAGAATCGCCTGGTCCCATTTTTAAAGCCGGGAAAGGCATCAGTGCTTTATCTGATGTAGTTACAGAACCATAATATCCTTTACCCAATTTTAATCCTGCTTGAACCAACACATGATCTAATGCAATACCCGAAGACCTTAATCTTAAACTTCTAGGTTTTACTGTTGATTGAATATTAGCTTGTATGGTTGATAAAATTTCTTCGAAACTATATAACTCATTCACTCTCACATCAACAACCATTTTGCAAGAAGAAGGGACAATATTGTGTGTTTTATTCTCCGTTTCAATCACAGTTACAGTCATTTTAACTGCTCCTAATAAGTCTGATACTTTATTAAATTGATAAGTTTTAAACCATTCAATATCTGGTAAAATTTTATATAAAGCATTCTCCCCTTCTTCTCTTGCAGCATGCCCAGCAATACCAGTTGTTTCCACATCTAAAACCATCAAGCCTCTTTCTGCAATAGCCATTTCTAATAAAGTTGGCTCTCCCACTATACCAAAAGCAATAGTAGGCACTTCTTTCAATATTAATTCAATGCCATTTAATCCAGAAATCTCTTCTTCTGCAGAAGCAATCAATAAAATATTATATGGAAGGTTAACACTATTATAATAATACAAAAAACACGCAATCAAGCTAACCAAACAGCCCCCTGCATCATTGCTTCCTAATCCAAATAATTTTCCATCTTGCTCAATTGGATTAAATGGATCTAATGTATACCCTTTATTGGGCTTAACTGTGTCATGGTGAGAATTCAATAGTATGGTTGGCTTTGTCGAATCAAAATATAGATTAGTAGCCCATATATTATTTTGAACTCTATTAGTTTTTACAGCATGTTCTTGTAAGAATGTGTCAATGAAAGATGCAGTATTTGCTTCCTCTTTACTAAAAGAAGGTGTAGCAATTAATTTTTTTAATAATTGAATTACTTCTTTTTGAAGTGATTCTACAAATTGTATATCTATTTGACTGGTCATGATTGAGTGATTGTTGTACCTGAAGTTCCACTAATTAATGCATTCATTGTTTCTGCTTTACCAATGATAACAGAAGCTACTCCATTAGCTAATGCTACAAATGCGTTGTCTATCTTAGGTAACATACCTTCAAAAATAATATTCTGCTCTTTTAGTTCTTGGTACTTTGAACGATTGATATGTTGAATGACAGAACCTGGCTCATTAACATCCATCAAAACACCTTCTCTTTCAAATCCATAAATCAAATGCACTTTATATTGTTTAGCCATTGCAGTGGCAATAGATTGTGCAATTGTATCCGCATTGGTATTCAATAATTGCCCATTACCATCATGCGTAATAGGCGCTACTACTACACTGATATTTTGTTGTAATAAACTATCTATCAATTGCGTGTTTACTTCATCTATGTCTCCTACAAAACCATAATCAATTGATGCTTGGGTACGTTTATGCGCCTTTATTAAGTTAGCATCTACGCCCGTCAAGCCCATTGCTTGCATTCCCATAGATTGTAATTCAGCCACAATATTCTTATTAATTAATCCTGCATACACCATGGTAACAATCTTCAAAGTACCTGAATCCGTAATTCTTCTACCTTCTACCATTTGCTGCTCGATACCCAAATCTTTTGATAATTGAGTTGCTACTTTACCTCCACCATGCACTAAAATAGCTTTGCCTTTAATGACAGCAAACTCCTTTAAACATTGAGTCAATAATGTAGGATTATCTACAATATTGCCGCCAATCTTAATTATATATAGTATTTCAGTATCTGTATTTGAGCTCATATTATTTTTTTTGTGCTTCCAAAATGGAGGCTAAAACCGATTGTGCAGCCCATACTCTATTAGAAGCCTGGCTTGTTACCAAACTATTTTTGCCATCTAATATTTCATCACTTAATTCTACATTTCTTCTAACTGGCAAACAATGCATAATTTTTGCACTGTTTGTAGTATCAAGTTTTTTATTCGTCAACATCCATTGTTCATCGGTACTTAATACTTTTCCATATTCTTCATAACTACTCCAATTTTTTACATAAACAAAGTCTGCGTCTTTTAATGCTTCCTCTTGATTATGCAATATAGTAGCACCATTTGTATAGGCAGTATCTAATTCATATCCTTTTGGATGGGTAATCACAAATTCAGCCTCTCCCCATGCATTCATCCATTGACTAAAACTATTCGCGACGCATTGAGGAATTGATTTAATATGTGGTGCCCAGGTTAAAACCACTTTTGGTTTTTTCTTATCAAAAGAACTATCTCTTGCCATAGTCTCTTTAATGGTAATAATATCCGTTAAAGATTGAAGAGGATGTAAAGTTGCGGACTCTAAACTTACTACCGGAATACCTGCATAACGAATAAATTGATTGATAATTTTTTCACTATAATCTTCTTCTTTATTCAATAATGAAGGAAATGTTCTAATACATAAAATATCAAAATAGTTTCCCAATACTGGGGCAGCATCTTTAATATGTTCAACTGTAGTACCATTCATAACAGCACCTTCTGTAAATTCTAGGGCCCAACCTTCTTTATCAACATTGAATACAATGGGCTCCATTCCTAAATTTTGAGCAGCTACCTGTGTGCTTATTCTTGTTCTTAAACTTGGATTTAAAAAAAGCAATCCAATTCTTTTATTAGCACCAAGCTGTTTATCCAAAAAAGGATTAGCCTTATAGTTCAAAGCTTTTTGAACCAAAGCATTGATATCTTTTACGTCTTTTGTACTTATAAATTGTTTCATTGCTAGGTTCCTATTTTTTTAGTTGCAAATACGCAATAGCGTCCTGCAATCCTTTTAAAAATACATCAATATCGTTTTTAGTAATCGCCAAAGATGGAAGAAGTCTAATGACATTGGGCTTTGCTTCACCTGTGAATATTTTGAATTCATTTAACAATACTTTTCTAAGATCTTCTAAACCTTCTTCCATTTCAAATCCAATCATCAAGCCTTTTCCTCTCACTACTTTCACTCCTTTCATAGCCTTCAAAGCATTCATTAAGTATTCACCTTGTATTTGAGCATTTTGAATTAAATTTTCTTCTTGCATTACTTCAATAACCCCCAACGCGGCGGCACATGCTAAAGGATTACCACCAAATGTTGTACCCAACATGCCAAATTTTGCTTGAATATGTGGCGCAATTAAAATAGCACCAATAGGGAAACCATTACCCATGCCTTTAGCCATAGAATAAATATCAGCATTCACTCCAGCAAAATCATGTGAAAAGAATTTACCCGATCTGCCATATCCACATTGCACACTATCAGCGATATAAATAGCGCCAAATTGATCACATTGTTTTCTAATAGATTGTAAAAATGCATTGTTTGCTTCATGAATGCCTGCAACACCTTGAATACCTTCTACAATAACAGCCGCAATTTCGGTTCCATTAGTTGCAAAACATGCTTCCAATGCAACTTCATCGTTCAAGGGTAAAAAGATAATATTATTAGACTCATTCACTGGCGCAACAATACTAGGATTGTCAGTTGCAGCAACTGCTAAAGAAGTTCTTCCGTGAAAGGCTTTTTTAAACGCAATGATCTTTTTTCTTCCAGTATGAAAAGAGGCTAATTTTAAAGCGTTTTCATTGGCTTCCGCCCCACTATTACATAAGAATAATTGAAAATCTTTTTTACCACTAATCTCGTTGATCGCATTGGCTAATTCTGATTGAATGGGCATAATCACTGAATTAGAATAAAATGCAATTGAATGTAATTGATCTTCAATTCTTTTAACCCAATGAGGGTTAGTATGTCCAATACTAATTACAGCGTGGCCTCCATACATGTCTAAATACTCCTGTCCTTTATCATCCCAAACCCTAGATCCTAGTGCTTTAGTGATAGCTATGGGGTTTAAAGGATATACATTGAATAATGACATGATGTTGATTTTAAATGGAATCTAAAAATAATTGGCTTTGATCTTTAGTCCTGTTGTTTCTTCGAGACCAAAAATTAAATTCATATTTTGAACCGCTTGTCCCACTGCACCTTTTAATAAATTATCAATTACAGAGTGGACAGCTATTTTATTGCCTTGTTTTTCTATATGTATTAGACACTTATTGGTATTCACTACTTGTTTTAAATCTATATTGGTTGTAGAAACAAAAGTGAAAGCATGATCTGCATAAAAATGATGGTATAATTCATACAATGATTCAATACTCAGATCTGTTGTAATAACCGAAGTCACAAAAATACCTCTTGTAAAATCACCTCTCCATGGAACAAAGCTTACCGCTGCATTCGCATTGCCTTGTAATAAAGAAAGACTTTGATGTATTTCGTTAATATGTTGATGATTCAATGTTTTGTATGCACCAATATTATTGGCTCTCCAACTAAAATGACTAGTTGAAGATAAACCTTGCCCTGCACCAGTAGAACCAGTAATACCCGTTGTATACACATCCTGCAACAAACCCTTAGAAGCCAAAGGAAGTAAACCTAATTGAATTGCAGTTGCAAAACAACCTGGATTTGCAATAGCATTCGCGGATTTAATTAAATCTCTTTGTAATTCAGGTAAGCCATAAACAAAATGTCTATCTCCAATAGAAGCTGTACTAGTTAATCTAAAATCTTGAGAAAGGTCAATAATTTTGATACTAGGTTTAATTTCATTGGCCGCTAAAAACTTTTTAGCATCACCATGTCCCACACATAAAAATAATACATCAATAGCTTGATCTAATTCAGTAGCAAAAACCAAATCGGTATCCCCTAATAAATCGGTATGTACTTTACTCACTAGCTCTCCTGCATTACTAGAACTATGCACAAAAATAATATTCGCATTAGGATGGCGTAATAATACACGTAGCAATTCACCACCTGTATAACCCGCACCTCCTACAATTCCAATATTTACTTTTTGCATTTGAATGAGATTTAAAATTATTTCTTGTTTGATTTTTTTACATGATGATAAATACCGGTTTGATTACCAAATATTTTGGTAAATCCTCTTACATCAGCACCTGTCCATCCAGTATTCATTTCACCATACTTGCCAAACTTAGCACTCATCAAATCATTATCAGATTCAATACCTATAATTTGAAAACGATATGGATTTAGCTGAACAAAAACTTCTCCAGTAACTTGTTCTTGCGAACTTGTTAAATACGCTTCTATGTCTCGCATCACTGGATCTAAAATTTGACCTTCATGTAACCAGTTACCATAAAAGGTAGCTAATTGGTCTTTCCAAGACAATTGCCATTTAGTTAATACATGTTTTTCTAAAGCATGGTGTGCTTTGAGAATAACCATTGGTGCAGCAGCTTCAAACCCTACACGTCCTTTAATCCCAATAATAGTATCTCCCACATGAATATCTCTACCAATACCATAAGCACCAGCAATAGATTGTATAAATTGAATTGCTTCCGTTGGATGAGCAAAAGCTTGCCCATTAACTTTTTTGATCTCCCCTTTTTCAAAGCTGATAACCATTTCTTCAGAAGTACCTTCTTTGGTCATAGGCGTTGGCCATGCACTTTCTGGTAACATTCCTTTTGAATTCAGTGTTTCTTTACCTCCAACACTTGTACCCCACAAACCTTTGTTAATAGAATAAGCTGCTTTTTCAAAGTTCATATTCACTCCTTTGCCTTTCAAGTATTCAATCTCCGCTTCTCTACTTAATTGTAAATCTCTGATAGGTGTTAAGATCTCTATACCTGGAATCATGATTTGAAAAATCATATCAAAACGCACTTGATCATTACCAGCACCAGTACTACCATGCGCTACTAATTTAGCGCCTACTTTTTTAACATGCTCAGCAATATGCAATGCTTGACTTAAACGTTCAGCACTCACACTTAAAGGATAGGTATTATTTTTTAAAACATTCCCATATACCAAATATTTAATGATGCTATCATAATATCCTTTCACTGCATTTACGGTTGTGTGTGTTTTCACGCCTAAAGCATATGCATGCGCTTCCACTTTTTTCAACTCGTCTTCTGTAAAGCCACCTGTATTTACAATAACACTGTGCACTTCTAAACCCTTATCTTCTGTCAAGTATTTTACACAAAATGTGGTATCTAATCCACCACTAAATCCTAATACAACTTTCTCCATAATTTTTTATTTTTTCGGCTCATACAACATAGCCGTGCACATACAATTTTTTCTATCCTTGCTTTTTAATATTTCATAGTTCACGCAGCTTTTACAACCTGCCCAAAACTCTTCATCATCCGTTAACTCGCTATAAGTAACTGGCTCGTATCCAAGTTCACTATTAATTTTCATAACAGCTAAACCTGTAGTCAAGCCAAATATTTTAGAATTAGGATATTTCTCTCTAGATAATTGAAAAATGGTTTGTTTGATTTTTTTTGCAATCCCACTTTTTCTAAATGCAGGAGCCACAATCAAACCACTATTTGCTACAAACTCTCCATGTTGCCATGCTTCGATATAACAAAAACCTACCCAGGTTCCGTCTTCAGTATGGGCAATAACTGATTTACCCTCATCAATTTTCTTAGCAACATATTCGGGACTTCTTTTTGCAATTCCTGTACCTCTTGCTTTTGCAGATGATTCCATCTCATCTGTAATGTCTTTAGCATATGAAATATCGCCACTATGGGCTACACGAACGATTATTTTCTGTTCCAATGATCAATAAAATTTAAAAAAATGACAATTCTGGCGTTGAATGCAATTTCCGGGGATTTTTCCACTGATAGGGGCAATTGCCAACTGCTCGTCCTATCAGAATCCACGTCGCAATGACTGTGGTAACCTAATCGGGTTATTCAAAACAGGAACAGCTGCTGAAAAAGCAGATGTCAATAAGATATGTAAGTTGTCCTGTTTCACTGATAAAATCTTGTGTAGCTAATGAGCTGTAAAAATATAAAATAAAATAGACAAATAGGCTATAAAAGAGAATTAATAGCCTGCAATATGAATAATCGTTAGTTTTTAGAATGAAGAACTAGTCGTAATTTTACCTAAATCTACATTCACCCTATGAAAAATCTATACAAAATCACTTTAGCGGCAAGTATTCTTAGCCTAGCTGCTTGTGGAACCGCTAATCAAGAATCAGCAAATACTGTTGATACTACAATGGCTGTTCAACAAGACACCACAGCTATACCAGCATATACCGTTGCAATGGTAGATAATAAAAAAGACCCAACTTGTGGAATGCCAGTTACTGCAGGCATTAGTGATACTGCACATTACGAAAACAAAGTAATAGGATTTTGCTCACCAGAATGTAAAGCAGAATTTGCGAAGAACCCAAAAGCAAATATTGCAGCTGCTGAGTTAAGAAAATAAATAATTGATATCTTCTTTGGTAAGAGATTTAACAAATCCTTCTTCGTCGGAAATTAACTCTTTTGCCAAAGATCTTTTTCTGTCTTGTAATTTCAAGATCTTGTCCTCTACTGTATCATTACAAATCATACGGTATGCAAAAATATTCTTAGTCTGACCAATACGATGCGTTCTATCAATAGCTTGTTGCTCTACTGCTGGGTTCCACCAAGGATCTACTATATACACATAATCAGCAGCAGTTAAGTTTAAACCTACACCTCCCGCTTTTAAAGAAATAAGGAATACTCTACATTTTGGATCATTTTGAAAACGCTCAATAGCTCTCTCTCTTTCTTGAATAGTACTAGATCCATCAAAATATTCATAATCAATTCCTAATTTGGTTAGCTCTTCTTTAATTAAGCCTAGCATACCTAAGAACTGAGAAAAGACCAATGCTTTGTGATCGCCAATGTTTTCAACTATTTCACGCGTTAACTCTGTTAACTTCACAGATTCATTAGGATAAGATTCATCTTTGATAATCGCAGGACTATCACAAATTTGACGAAGTTTCATTAAACCTTGTAAGATAGATAATTGAGATTTTTGTAAGCCTTTCTCCTCAACCATTCCCAATAATTTATCTCTATAATCATTTCTGTAAGCCTCGTAAATTTTTCTTTGCGCAGTACCCATTTCACAATACAATACCATCTCTTGTTTTTCTGGCAAATCTTTTGCTACCTGTTCTTTTGTTCTTCTTAGAATAAAAGGGAAAACAAATTTTCTTAAATGTTCTTTTTGCTCTTGCTCATCAAACTTGTCGATAGGCATAGAGAAATTATGCTTAAAAAATTCTACTGAACCTAACATGCCAGGATTCAAGAAATTCATTTGCGCATAAATATCAAAAGTATTGTTTTGAAGTGGCGTACCACTTAAACACAATCTATTGGTTGCTTTCAATAAAGAAGCTGCCTTAGTCACTTTACTAGTTGGGTTCTTTATAGCTTGACTCTCATCCAAAATCACATAATCAAACGCTAATTCTGCAAATATTTTGATATCACTTCTTAGAGTTCCGTAAGTAGTAATAATTACTTCTACTTCTTTATTCACCAATTGTGTTTTATTTCTACTGCCTCCATGATGAATCTGAAAACTCAACGAAGGCGTAAATTTCTTCAATTCATTCTGCCAGTTAAACATCAAACTGGTTGGACAAACAACCATTGCGAATAAACTACCGTTCTTCTCCTTTAAATGTTGCAAGAAGGACAAGGTTTGTATAGTCTTACCCAGACCCATATCATCTGCCAAAATACCACCCCATTGAACATCATGTAAATAATTCAACCATTGGAAACCACTCACTTGATATGGCCTTAAAGTATCTGTCAAATGCGCTGGTGGATCAATATTTGCAATTGTATATTTCTCTCTAATGTTTTCGTATTTCCCTTCCAATTGGAAAATTAATTCAGTCTCATCTCTTTGTTGATATAATTCATCAATGACAGAAAAATGATACTTGCTTAATTTTAAATTATCTGTCTTCCCTTCTCCCACTTTAAACAATAAAGAATACTTCTGAATCCACTCTTCTGGCAACACACCCAAACTACCATCTTTTAGTGGAATGTATTGTTGCTTATTAGTCAACATGTTTTTAATATCCTGTACTGAAACCTTTTGATCACCGAAAGAGATTTCCACTTTAGCGTCAAACCAATCTGTATTACTACTAATATATAATCTAGTAGCAGGCTTCGCAGTATTAAACTTGTATTGTTTTAAAGACTCAGTACCAAATAATGGTATTTGACGTTCACGTAAAGTATCTATAAATAAGAAGAACCAATTATTCTTTAGAACCTCCGCTCCTTTTAGTGCCAATACATTACCCTCGTTGGGTCTCACAAATCCAGAGTGTAATTGTTCTATAACCAACATTAATTGTCTTTCAGCTGCAAAATTTCTTTCAAGAATTATAATTTTATCTCCTTCTTGTTGGATAACACTTGCATTATCATCTTTGGTTACAATAATATTCTGATAAACAAATAAAGGCTCGAAGAATAAGAAATCATTACTCTCTCTTAAGAATATTTGTAAGCTAGGTTCGATGCCTTTTAATTTTTCTTGAACTACATTATCAAACTCAACTACATACTGCTTCGCTAAAGGCAGTAATGTACTTTGCAAATAACTTGACCAGTCTTCGAAAGCCACTTCTTGATAACCCTTAGGCAGGAATCGCTCCACCCACATTAAATCTTCTCTTGTTTTCCAATGATACCATTCGTGATGATATTGAAAAACATAATGTGATTTGGATTGATTGTCTTCGATACCGATTTTACCAGCTGCAATAGACACCTGAGCAGATACCATATACTTATCTTCTAATTTCTCAACTTTGAAACTAGGCTGAATAGGTTGATATACTAAATCTGCTTTCTGAAGATTCGCAGTCGTAAACGGTTTATTATTAGGGATAAAGAAACTGAAAGGATGCTCCGATAAGTCTCTCCAAACTTTCTCGATTTTTGGTTGCAAGTACTCTTGCATTAATTCTTTTGTCTCTTCAGGAAGACTAGCCTCGTCTGTGTGTAAAATAGTATCCCAAAAACCTTGAAAAGGAGAATTCTTATTTAAGAATTTAGCCATTTCAGCAGGTTGCAATTTTTTAACTAACTGCAAAAGAATTTTATCATCTTCATTCATCAAGGTAGGCATTACCAACTTTGCTAAATCTACTTTCTCTACTTTGCCAATAAAAGAAGTGCCTTCCTCATTAACTTCCCCTTTAATAATATTGAAACTAATATAAGGATAACTATTCGTGTCTTCTTGCATCACTAATCCAAAACGATGTGTAATTTTTTCTTCCTTAGGTTCTTGGATATCAATATCCGCAATAGGAAGTGGCTTTGTATAGCCAGGACGTTTAATACCATTGTCTTGGTTAATTCTTTGAATCGAATTATCTAATAATTTTAAGAAAGGTTTGCCATCCTGATAAGTGAACTCAAATTTGTTCTCCAAATCATCTTTCAAAGAATAACCATATAAGGCTAATAATTTATTCTTTTCTCTATCCCAATTTCTGATTGAGTCAAAATAATCCGCACCTTTTAATTGAAACAATAACAATAAAAGCATGGTCTTATGTAAACAAAGCGGATAAGCTGTTTCAGACAAACAATCACAAGATGTATCAAAAAATCTTTCTTCATTTTTTTGAATAATAATTTTATGATTTTTGCCATTGTAATCTACCTCTGCTTCAACTCTTTCGTTCTCACTAATTAAGATATGAGGTCTAATCGTTTTTAAAGTATTCTCTGCTTTCTCGAAAGTATCTTTCGAACAAAGCATTTTGATCATTTTAAGATCTAAATTTTTTGTTCTAAGTAAGGTGTGGGTGGTTTTATAAGCTTCGGACTGATATTCCAACATATTCTTATCCATTAAATCCTGGATAAAAAATAATGCAGCAGCTTTATGTCTACAAACCTCAGATAAATTATAAGGACAACCACATCTTAAAGATAAAGTGGCAGGGTTTTTGAAATTCTCAATAGTTACTTTATAGAAGGTACTATATCCGTCATCTTTTACTCGACAATTGATGGATCCAATTAATGGATCAAACTTCACCAATTCGATGTTTTTTAAAGCAAAAATGCGCTTGCCTCTTCTAATCACCTCTTCGGTGCCGTAACTGTATATATGTTTAACTAAATAGGGTAATGCCATAATAAATACAAATCACCCTTCAAAAAGGGCAATTTGCAAATGTACAACATTGTGGGCTATTTTAAGTCAATCAATGCGCCATTCTTGAAAATAGGTAAAGAAGGGGCCACATCCTTGGAAACACAATATTGCATGTCATCTTCAAGCCCATATGCAGCCAAACGATGCCAATGTGTTAAGGTTTTAATATAATTAGGCATATCTGCTTTATGCATATTATATAATTGATTGGCCATGAAACTACTATCACAGTGAATAGTAAACTGGTCTTTAATTTCTTCAATGACTGCACCAGCAAATAATGTATCTTCTATATTGAATCGGTTTTTCCAACCAGAGCAACCTAAAATAATATTTGAATTTTGTTCTTTTAAGAAATTAACCACTTTTGTCAAATTAGGAAATGAGCCTGTTATAACTTCTTTGGCACCTTGCTTTAATGCCATATGCAATAATTTAGTGCCATTCGTTGTAGTGATTACCAAAGTTTTATTTTCAATAAAAGATCTTGGATATTCAGAAGGAGAATTTCCATAAGACAAACCAGGAATAATTTTACCATCTCTTTCTCCAGCTGTAATGCCACCAGTTTGTTTTCCCATCTCAATACATAGTTCTGCAGAATCAACTGGTATAATTTTAGACGCACCATTATACAGGGCAGTAGCCATTGTCGAAGTGGCTCTAAACACATCAATAATTACCACTATAGCATCATTCACCTCATATAGGTCTAATAATTGTGGCGATAAAATGGTATGTAAACTTGGTTTCTTTTTTGTTTCACTCATAACTGCAAAGATACAACAAGACTCATTTTTTAGTGTATTAAATTTTATCTTTTGCTTTACTTAATAATAAAATTTCGGAAATCACAATTTCAGTACTAGCCCTTTTAATTTCGTTCTTATCCGTATAAGACTTATTGACAATTCTACCTTCAATAGCAATTTCTGAACCTTTAAAAAGATATTGCTCTGCATATTGAGCTAACTTAGACCATGCAACCAGATTAAACCATTGCGTTTCATCCACCCACTCTCCTTTTGCATTTTTATATCGGTCATTTACTGCAATGCTAATATTAGCTACTTTTTTCTCGGAGTCAAAAATTTTGATTTCCGGAGCAGCACCTAAATGGCCAATCAATTGTACTTTGTTTTTAATTGCTTTCATTTTGATAATTTTTATTGAACAACAAAAATCTAAGAAAGCAATACACTAAAACATAGTAATTATCTATACAAAAAATGGGGGCAATTGCCCCCATTTCATGATAATATTATATAAGTAAACTACTTAAAAGGAAACTTTACCACTTGTGCTTTTACTAGGGTATTTCTAATATCTATAAATATTTCAGATCCAATTTTTGCATGTTCTGTTGCCACATATCCCAATCCAATTGCTTTCCCTAAACTAGGTGCTTGTGTACCAGAAGTTACCGATCCAATTTCATTACCATTGGCATCTTTAATAATATAATAGTGACGAGGAATACCTCTATCTATCATTTCAAATCCTACTAACTTTTTAGCAACGCCATTTTCTTTTTGTGCTTTTATAGCAGCTGAATTAGTAAACTCTTTCGTGAATTTAGTGATCCAACCTAAGCCAGCTTCAATTGGACTAGTTGTATCATCAATATCATTACTGTATAAGCAAAAGCCCATTTCTAATCTAAGTGTATCTCTAGCACCTAAACCAATTGGCTGTATACCAAATTCAGCACCTAATTCAAACAATGCATCCCATACTTTATTAGCATTGTCATCCATATCTTCAAAATAAATTTCAACTCCGCCTGCACCAGTATAGCCAGTGGCACTAATTAATACATTGTCAATGCCCAATAATTTTCCTTTCGCAAAACTATAATAAGGCATATTCAATACATCTATATCTGTCATCTTCTGAACAATCTGAGTTGCTTTAGGACCTTGTACAGCTAACAATGCTGTTTTAGCGCTTATATTGATCATCTCCACACCCTTAGTATTATAACTGCTAATCCAATTCCAATCTTTTTCAATATTAGAAGCGTTTACCACTAACATATATACTTTATGTTTCTCTACGCAGTAGACTAATAAATCATCTACTATACCACCAGTAGTATTAGGCAAACAGCTATACTGTGCTTTTCCATCTTCTAATATAGATGCATCATTTGAGGTTACACGTTGAATTAAATCCAATGCATCTGGACCTCTTAAAATAAATTCACCCATATGACTCACATCAAAAACACCAGCAGCATTTCTTACTGCAGCATGCTCCACATTAATACCTGTATAACTAATCGGCATATTATACCCTGCAAAAGGGGCCATTTTTGCACCTAATGCTACATGCTTTGCAGTAAATGGGGTATTTAAGATTTCACTCATCTTTATATAATTTGCTCAAAGGTACAAAAAAAACGCCCCCTCTGCAATAGAAGGGGCGTAATCATCTTACTTAAAACCTACAAAATTAATAGGTAAACCTTTCTAATACCCATTGTAAATCGGTCACTTTATTCACCACTTTTGGGAAAACAGAAGTTTTAGATTCTTTTTGATTTGTTGAGTTATTCAATTCAATTTTTTGAGTAGATTTTTTGATGGCTTTATTTTCTTTGTCTAAAGCTTTATCAATTTTTTCTAATTCTTTTAATTTGTCTTCTCTAGACTTCTCTAAATTGTTCTCCAAGGCTTCTCTTTCTTTTTTCAACTCTTCTAATCTTAGCTCCATTTTATCTGGATCCTCATCATCATTATATGTCACTTCTGCATCGTCATCTCTCTTGATTTTTTCTAATCCTGTTTCTGTCATTTTATATTCCACACCACGCTCATAAGAAAAAGATTCATTATCCCATGGTTCATTCCATTCATCATACCAATCATTATCTGATGAAATGCGATCAAAGGTTTCTGTATGCATTCCTCTACTGTTGATACGTACATTGGTTTGAGACCAACCCTTATTAGTGATCTTAATGCGCTTTCCTACTGGAACAGCAATGGTCATAATAATATGTTGATTTCTGAATTTATCTTTCTTATTAATAGCAATACCTCTATCCAAGAATACCAAACTATCTTGTTGCGTTAAATCAAAGTTGATTTTATTTGCTAATTCATTAGCTTCTTGAATGCTTTTGCCATTGCTTAACTTAACAAGCTTTACTTGGAAGCTATCGGTCTTGGATTGAACAATTCTAATTCTTAAATTTCTTACAAATACTGTATCCTCATCCGCAAAAGCATCAAAAGGACTTATTTGAAACCAATGATTCTCATAATACTTCATTTTAGGAGATGCTGTGATTTCTAAATAATTCACTCCAGGATTAGCTAAAGCAATAGTTTGTTCTTCAGGTACATTATGTTTAGAAAAACTATGACCCAAGCTACTTCCAAAATAGAATAAAGCAACCCAGCCCAATACCCATAAAGCTACAAAGCTAGATCTCACCCAAATATTCGCTTTTTTATATCCAGCTAATTTGCGCACTACTGCAGCTACAATACCTAAAATAGGAACCCAAACAAATAACAGTAATGCACCAAATACAGACCAGGTTTGCGCTCCATCTTCTAATAAGAACTTTCTAAGAGGCATCACCGCAGTTGCTGCAACACCAATACCAAATAAAGCTGCTAATAATGAGATGCCTACTATTCCTAAAATAAAGTATACAAAGGCCTTAACACAAATAGTGATGACTCTTCCAATAAAATAAACAATTCCTTTTCTTCTTTCTGGCGTAGCGTCAGTATACTCATTACGAGTATTCGAAGTATTTTCTTTTCTTTCTGATCTAGATTTTTTTGAAAAATCACTACCCCAATTTTGTGCTCTTTTGCTAAAACCTTCCATATCGTTTTGGATAGTATTTTTAATGCTATTCAAATCTACTTTCTCTCCAACCATTTCTAGTTTGTCTGCACTGGTTCTTGCTTCAGGTATCACCAACCACAAAACAATATATACAAACACAGAACCTGGACTAAATGTAATATCTAAAAAATTAGGAAAATCTGGCGCATCCCAAAATTGGAACAAATGCATATGTCTAAAATTAACTACAAAGCGAATAAATGGAATCAAGAATAAGATTCTAATAATCCATACTTGAATGCCAAAATATTTAGACAAACCAGAAGCAACACCACCAATTATTTTATTATCTATATCTCTAAATAATCTTTTTTTAACACCACCTACTTCTTTTACAGAAGAACTTGGTACAGCAATCCATAAAATTAAATAGCCCAGAATATTAACGCCAATTAAGAAGATCCAAAGTATTCTAACCAATAATGGTTCTAATCCAAAATAATTTGCAATACCACTACAAACACCCCCTAATACTTTATTTTGCTCATCACGATACAAACGTTTTGGTCTTTCATTTCCCCAATTTTGTTGGCCCGTATTTGCAGAACTATTGTATGAATTATTTGTAGAAGTATCCTGTGCTTCAAATCCATCTTGGGCTTCAAAATCAGCTGGACGGCCAATGCTAGCAATAATCAGATCGATATCATCTTCTGTGATGCATACTGCACCTTTCTTTAATCGGTCTTCACATAATTCAGCCACTCGACATTCAATATCGTTGATGATTTCATCCTTACCCTCTTCTTTTTCAAAATATGTTCTTAGGGTTTCTATATAGTTTTTTAAATTCTCATAAGCCATCTCTTCGATAGGAAGAATACGACCTTGGAAATTTATATTGATTACTTTTTTCATTATTATTTATTTATTCAGCAGCAGGTGCATCGTTAACAATGGGGTTTACTTTAGGTGCTATAATGGTTTCGACAGCTGTTGCCATTTCATTCCATGTAGCTTGTAACACTGTATAGGCTTTTTCTCCTTCTTCAGTCATTACAAAATATTTTCTTGGGGGACCACTTACACTTTCTACCCAACGGTAATTTAATAAACCCGCATTTTTTAAACGAGTTAGTAAAGGGTACAAAGTACCTTCTAGTATATGCAGATTGGCCGCTTTCATTTGCTCAACAATATCACTTGGATACACCTCCCCTTGTTGAATGATGGACAATATGCAAAACTCCAAAACTCCCTTGCGCATTTGACTTTGTGTGTTTTGAATATCCATAATGTTAATTTATACCACAAAGCTAAGGAGATTTAAGGTACTATGCATCACATAGTACCAAGTTTTTTATAGTTCTATAAATAAAAAAATCCTAAACTATTGATTTTCAATAATGTAGGATTTAAAATATTTTTTATTACAGAAGCTAGTAGACCACTAATTCGTAAAAATCTTCTTCTTTCAAGTATTTATTGGCTAAATCTTGAAGGATTATAGGCTCAATAGACCTCACTGTTTGAATGGTATTATAGAAATAAGCCTCGGTTAAACCATTTAAGATATAGGTTTTCCAACGTCCAATTATCTGGAAAGGACCGTCCAAATCGCCCAATAAAGAACCCAACATATAATTCTTTACAAGATCTAATTCATCTGCTTCTACTAATTCTTCTCTTAAAATCTTCATTTCTTTATACACTTCATCAATCGTTGCTCTACAAACATCTTTACCTGCATCTGTACTAATCATCCAAGCACATTCCTGCATATGGTTCTGCAAATAACTATGTATGCCATAAGTGTATCCTTTATCTTCTCTAATATTGCTCATTAATCTAGATCCAAAAAATCCACCAAAAATATTATTCAAGATCTGAGCACTCGCAAAATCGGGGTGATGTCTATTAGGAAAATGTCTTGCAATTCTAATAGAGCCTTGTACAGAACTTGCATCATTCACCACACTATATTTTTTCTCTTTTGCTGCAATAATAGGATGATGATAATCAGGCAATGCTTTGCTATTTAATGGCAAACTACCAATATGCTTGTTCAACAACTCAATAGTAGCTGCGGGAAATTTACCCGCCATAAAAATAACCACCTTACCTTCTTTATAAAATTGATTATAAAAATCAACTACATCTGCTCTAGTTAAATTATTAAAATCTTTTTCTGTTGAATACTTTCCATAAGGATGTTCGATACCAAACAAATATTCATCAATTAATCTATTCGCAATAAAATCACCTTTTTTCAAATTCAAGGTTAATCTTTGAATTTGATTCTTCTGATAAATTTCTAATTCTTGTTCTGGAAACTGCGCATCTGTAATTAATTCACTCACTGTTGGTATCACTTTTTCAAAATGCTTGCTCAAGCAATGTAAAGAGATCGTTGCTGTTTCGTTATAACAAGTTCTATTCAAGTAAGCACCGTAAAATTCAAAAGCTTCGTTAATTTCAAAAGCAGTTTTAGTAGATGTGCCATTCTTTAATAAAAAATTAGTGGCAGCGGCAACCCAATTCTTTTTTTCATAACTATTGCCTGCATAAAAAACCATCTCCATCATCATCACTTCCTGAGAACCACCTTCAAATGCATATATTTCTACACTATTGTCTAAAGTATATTTTTGATAAGGTTTTAATTGAATATCAAAGTCAACAGCATCTTTTATAAAGGGTGCCTTAATTCTATCTAATGCCATGATTTATGATTTGCTGTAATAGTAAATGGTGTTTCTGTTTTGCTCTGTAAATATAGCCTGAGCAGTGGCTTGAATAATCGCTGGTGTCACCGCTTGGTATTTAGCTAGTTCGGTATTCATTAATTGTGCATCTCCTAATAATTCATAAAAAGCTAAGCTATGCGCCCTATTCATAATGCTCATGTCTTCAAAACAAATAATACTTTCTGTTTTATTAATCACTTTCTCCACTTCTTTTTCATCCAATAAGGTATTGGTAATATGCACCACTTCTTCTAAAACTGCTTTTTCTGCAACAGACATGCTAACACCTTTCACTAATTTCCCTTCTATAACTAACAATCCTGGATCAACAGTTCCAAAATGATAACAATCTATACTAGAGAATAATTGCTTTTTCTTAATTAAAGACTCATATAATCTTGCACTAGCACCACCCCCTAATACTTCTGTAATTAAATCTGTCGCATGATAAGTTTCGTCAAATCTTCCACCCATATGCCAAGTCATCATCAACATATCCATCGGCACATCTGCTCGAACATCCAAAGATTTATTTTTTTCTTGTTTAGGCTCTACTGGTAAATTTCTATGATAAGGTTTGCCCGCTTCAATTGGACCAAACCATTTTTGTGCTAATGTTTTAACCTGCTCTGTAGTGACATTCCCTGTAACTACTAATATGGCATTGTTGGGTCTATAAAATTGAAAGAAAAAATCTTTCACTTCTTGCATAGTCGCTTGCTCAACATGTTCTAAAGAAGCTCCAATTGTCATCCATTGATAAGGATGTATAGTATAAGCCAAGTTGCGCATCTTGTGCCATGCATCACCATAAGGCTTATTGATATAATGTTCCTTAAATTCTTCACAAACTACTTTACGCTGAACTTCTAAACTCTTTTCACTAAAAGCCAAAGACAACATACGATCACTCTCTAACCAAAAAGCCGTTTCAATATTTTCTGCAGGCAATTGGCAATAGTAGTTAGTTAGATCGTTTGTAGTATATGCATTATTTTCTCCGCCCGCTCTTTGCAATGGCTCATCATATTCTGGAATATTGATGCTACCTCCAAACATTAAATGTTCAAATAAATGCGCGAAACCTGTTTTGTGGGGGTTTTCGTCCTTAGAACCCACATTATATAAAACATTTACTACGGCCATTGGTGTACTAGTATCCTGGTGCACCAAAACCTTCAAGCCATTGTCTAATGTAAATCGATCAAATTGTATCATAGAAGGGCAAAATTAGTCAAATCATTGTATAGTAGATATATTAACTTTGCGGTCTAATATTATAGCACATGCAATTGGATAACTTATATCAAAAAGCCTTGAATTTTGAGTATCTAACAGTAGAAGAAGGAATGTTTTTATTTGAGCATGCCCCATTGGCAGAGTTAACTTATGTAGCGAATGAATTAAGAAAAAAACAAGTGCCACATGGTAAAGTAACTTGGCAGATTGATAGAAATTTAAATACGACCAATGTTTGTATAGCGAATTGTAAGTTTTGTAATTTTTACAGAATACCAGGTCATCCAGAATCATATATTACGGACATGGATACCTATAGAAAAAAAATTAAGGAAACCATCGAATGGGGAGGAGATCAATTATTATTACAAGGTGGGCATCACCCAGAATTAGGATTAGATTTTTATGCCAATTTATTTAGACAGATTAAGTCTGAATTCCCTACCATAAAATTACACACTTTAGGGCCCCCAGAAATTGCGCATATTGCTAAATTAGGCGGACATACGCATACACATGTATTAAAAACATTACAAGAAGCTGGCATGGATTCCTTGCCTGGCGCGGGTGCGGAGATTTTGGTTGATCGTGTAAGAAGATTAGTATCTAATGGTAAATGTGGTGCAGAAGAGTGGTTAGAAGTAATGGCGGCAGCACACCAATTAAATATTACCAGCAGTGCAACAATGATGTTTGGTCATGTAGAAACACTAGAAGAGCGTTTTATACATTTGGTTAAAATAAGAGAGACACAAGACAGAAAACCAAAAGATGCAAACGGATTTTTGGCCTTTATACCTTGGACCTTCCAGGACGTGGATACCTTATTAACTAAAATCAGAGGTGTACAAAATTTAACTACTACAGAAGAGTATATCAGGATGATCGCAATAAGCAGAATCATGTTACCTAATATCAAAAATATTCAAGCAAGTTGGTTAACAGTGGGTAAAGCAACAGCACAGGTTTGTTTAGAAGCAGGCGCTAACGATTTTGGAAGCATTATGCTAGAAGAGAATGTGGTAAGTGCCGCGGGTGCTCCACATAGATTTACCTATAAAACCATACAAGAAGCTATTAAAGAAGCTGGATTTGAGCCTCAATTAAGAAATCAACAGTACGAATGGAGAGAATTACCTCAAAATATCCAAGAACAGGTAATTAATTACTAGTTGGCTGTAACATATTGAGGCTATAAGCGTTCTATAGACAAAACATCCTTATTTCATCGCATGACCGATATAGCATACAATAACGCAGTGGACCAATACGCAGATGGCGTATACCGCTTTATTGTAAAAAATATACAGCATGAAGAGGACGCTAGGGATATTGTTCAAACGTCTTTCGAAAAACTATGGGTAAATAGAGCTACAGTAGATCCTTTAAAAATAAAGTCCTATTTATTTACAATAGCCTATCATCAAATGATTGACCATATTCGTAAGGTTAAAAAATATGCGAGTACGGATATAGAAGATATAGATTCTAAAGAAGTAATCTATCAACCACAACACGAATTAAGACAAACTATTTTAAAGGCCATCAACGAATTAAATCCAACTCAAAAAAGTTTGGTGCTCTTAAAAGATTATGAGGGATATAGTTATCAAGAAATTGGCGAGATTATGAATTTAAGTGAAAGCCAGGTTAAAGTGTATCTGCATAGAGCAAGATTACTACTAAAAGATAAATTAGTTCATTTACAAAAAGTAAGTGCATAAATGGAATTGAATCAAGAAAACTACGAACATTATTTATTGTTGTATATCGACAATGAATTAACTGCTCCGCAAAGAGCAGCAGTAGATGCTTTTCTTAAAGCCAATCCAACATATGCCAAAGAATTATCAGCTTTACAAAATACACTAATTCATCCTGAAGAAATAGAGTATACTGACAAAAAGCTCTTGTACAGATTTGAAGAAATGAATGCACAGTTGGATCCAGCATTCAAAAAATCTTTATATAAGCAAACTAATTCTACTGCAACAATTATTGATTTTAAAAAGCGTTATGTAGCCTATGCTTCCATTGCTGCAGTTGCTATTTGGATATTTATTGGAGTAAACCAACAGACCATTCCGTCCATCTCCAACGCGCCAGTAATTGCTAGCCAAAATAAAATAGATATACCAAAAAGCGAAACAGCCCCTTCCCTTATCCAATCAGAGAAACAATTTACAGCAAGTTCTACTAAAACTTATAAGCAGCCGAATCAAGTAGGAACGCAAGAACAGTCTACTACAATTGAAATAAGTTCTTCAAGTACAGCGGCACCAATTGTCATTGCTGCCCAAACAGAAGAATTCAAGCAAAGCGCTGTAGAAACTAATAAGAACGAGTCTTTAAACTTGGAAAATAATAGTAGTTTAGTGGCGGAGACGAGAATTGAAAAAGAAAGCTTTGAAGAAATTAACACAGATAATAATGATCGTGTAATACATTTTAGTAATATAGAATTAGACGGAGATAAATTCCGTGGTATTACTAGAAGATTAGGCGCTATTTTTAAAAGAAATAAAAACGAAAAAAATAAATAATAAGTCGATTATGAAAAAACTGATTTTACCACTATTAGCTATTTTAATCACGAGTGGTTTATACGCACAAAAAGATACACTTGTTTCAATGAATCAAGATACCATAAAAATTGGTAGTTTCTTAATTATCAAATCTCAAGACCATAGTGCAAAAAAAGATTGGCAAACCATGCTTGACAAGGGTGATTTTAAAAATACACAAATCAAAATTGAAAGAATTAAAACCAAAAAAAGAGAAGTGAACACCAAATGGTTTACTATGGATTTAGGTTTTGCTAATTATGTGGATGTAACAAGTTATAAATGGCAGTCTCAATTCACCAATCCAGCTGTTGGTCCAGCTATGACTGCAAAAAGCTTTCAATTAAATAATGGCAAATCTAGCAATGTGAATATATGGATCGTTCAACAAAAATATAAGTTAAAAGACAACTGGAACTTAAAATATGGCTTAAGTGTGAATATGTATAATTTTAGATTTGAACAACCTATAAGTTATAGAAACACTGGGGCTTCTTATGTGTATTTAGAAGGCAAGACTTTCAAGAAAGACAAATTATATACCAGCTACTTAACTGTTCCTGTTTTATTAAACTACAATTCTGCTAAAAAAGGATTTAATATAGCTGGAGGTTTGAGCGTTGGATATTTAATGAATTCAAAAAACAAGCAAATTGACGGCAAGAAACAAAAATACAATGGCAATTTTAACTTAAACGATTTTCAAGTGGCTGGTATTGGAGAATTGGGTATCGGCAATGTAAAATTGTATACCTCAGTTAGTTTGACCAATTTATATGATAGTAAATTATCAAAGCAATTTAATTATCCATTTGCCCTAGGTATTCGTTTCGGAAAATTTTAATCCGCTTAAAGCAAATTCAACAATTACATGAAAAAATATTTTCTATTTGTTAATATATTAGTGTTGTTTAATCTTGTAAATGCACAAGACACTATCAGAGTGGGTAATTTAGTCATTGTAAAGCCTATCAATGATACTGTTGAAGTAGAAAAATACATGCCAAGAAAAACGGCAAAGATTAGTTATAGAACTACTAGAAAGTTTAATAATATAGACAATAGAACAAGTTATTTTGATTGGGATTTTGGATTTGCCAATTATATTGACAAGTCACCTATTCTATTATACACAGCAATCCCTAATAGTCTCATCCCTCCTATAGGCGATCCGCCAGCATATGCAAGTTCACAAAGTATGGCTTTGAATCATCTTAAATCAAGCAATGTAAATCTTTGGTTTGTGCAACAAAGAGTAAAACTGATCAAAAACTTTGCAAGTTTACAATATGGTGTAGGATTTGAGATGTTCAACTTTAGGTTTGAGAGAAATACCAGCTTCAGAGAAGATGAATTTAGGAAAATGAAGTATGACGATATTCAGTTCAGCAAGAATAAATTATTTGTAAAATATTTAACCGTACCAGTGAAATTAAATTTCAATTTAAGTCCAGGTGCCAGAAGACCATTACATGCAAGTGTTGGTATGTCTGCTGGTTATTTATTAAAAGCAAGGAATAAGCAAATTAGTGCAGAGAGGGGCAAAGAAAAATACGACGGTACATTCAATTTAAATAATTGGAGAATTGCCACAATTGGCGAACTTGGTTTTGGCGACTTCACCATTTACGGTTCTTATAGCCACACCAATTTGTTTGATGAAAAACAAAGTGTTTTACAAATGACTCCAATTGCAATTGGTATAAAACTAAGCGATCTTTAAATTAACTCCTGCGCTCCAAAATAAGGCTTCAATACCTCAGGTAAAGCAATACCATTAGCGGTTTGATAGTTCTCTACAATGGCTGCAAATATTCTTGGCAATGCTAAAGAGCTACCATTCAAAGAATGCGTAAAATGAATCTTACCATTTGCATCTTTGAATCTACACTTCATTCTATAGGTTTGGTAGTTCATGAAATTTGAAACACTACTTACTTCCAACCATTTTTCTTGTGCAGCACTATATACTTCAAAATCATAAGTAATAGCAGATGCAAAACCCATATCACCACCACATAGTCTTAAAATACGGTATGGCAACCCAAGACTAATTAATAAATTTTCAACATGAGCAACCATTTCGTCTAAGACTATTTCACTTTTATCTGGATGAACAATTTGAATGATTTCCACTTTTTCAAATTGATGCACTCTATTCAATCCTCTTACTTCTTTACCAAAACTTCCAGCTTCTCTTCTAAAACATGGAGAGTATGCGGTCATCATTATGGGTAAATCTGTTTCTTTCAAAATGGTATCGCGAAACACATTGGTTACAGGCACTTCGGCAGTTGGTATCAAATAAAAATCATCTTCAGTTGCATGATACATTTGACCTTCTTTGTCAGGTAATTGACCAGTTGCAAAAGCAGAAGCTGCATTCACCATAAATGGAGGAAGGTATTCTGTATAACCAGCCTTAGTATTGAAATCTAAAAAATATTGTACCAATGCTCTTTGAAATCTAGCTCCTTTGCCAATGTATAATGGAAAGCCACTGCCTGTGATCTTTGCGCCAGTTTCAAAGTCTACCAAATTATATTGCTTAATTAAATCCCAATGGGCTTTTGCTCCCTCCACTAATGCAGGAACCACGCCGCCTGTTTTAACCACTTCATTTTCTTCCGGGGTTTTGCCAATAGGCACCAATGGATGTGGTAAATTAGGTAACTGAACAATTGCTTGCTGTAAAGTAGCTTCTACTTCGGTCATTTTAGTCTTGAAAGGCTCTAATTGAGCTTTCCAACCTGTTACATCTTGTTTAAGCGTTTCTGCCTTATCTTTTTCTCCCTTAGCCATTAAAGCTCCAATTTCTTTGGAAGCCGCGTTCACTTTAGATTGCAAATCGTCAAATCCAGCTTGTAAAGCCTTTCTTTCGTCGTCTAAAGCAATCACCGTATCCACCAATCCAGGTTGAGGAAAATGTTTTACCCCTAATCTTTCTTTGGCCAAATCGGTGTTTTCACGCAAATAACTAACCTGTAACATGATAAAAATATTTCGGCAAAGATAATCAAACCATTTATCAACGCCTAGATATACCCTACCTTTGCCACATAAATTGAAAAAAAGGGATATGGCATCAATAGTGGATGATTTTCAGACAAGATGGTGGGATTTAGAGCGAAAATTAATGGAACGCTTTGGCAAGAAGCCAGATGTGGAAGCTATTTTGTTTTTAATAGGCTTACAAGAAACAGGCTTGTCGCAGGAAAAGATCAGCAAAGAGCAAAAACAAGATTTAATGCATGTGGCTATTTGTACCATCTTATCTAGCAGTGATTACTATATTATAGAGGGTAAGGACCAAGAGGGCTGGCCACACTTCAAACAGCTTAAAAACCTGCCTATAATGAACATGATCGAGCAAGAGGCCTTTTTGAAAGACCATATTTTGCTTTATTTTGATAACAATCAGTTCTAGTGGATTGTTTTTTTAGTGATTTTTACCAATCTTTGCAACAATTAAAAAATAGCATATGCAATTCCCAGCTGACTTACGTTACACAAAAGATCATGAGTGGATCAAATTAGAAGGCAATACTGCCACTATTGGTATTACAGATTTTGCTCAATCTGAATTAGGTGATATCGTATATATCGATATTAACACAGTGGGATCTAGTTTATCAGCAGAAGCTGTATTTGGTACAGTAGAAGCAGTTAAAACTGTAAGTGATTTATTTTTACCAGTTGCGGGAACAGTAGCTGAAGTAAATCCAGCATTAGCAGCACAACCAGAATTAGTGAATACAGATCCATATGGTGCAGGATGGATGGTGAAAGTTACAGTTAGCAATCCAGCAGACGTAGAAGCTTTATTGACAAGCGAAGCGTATGCTCAATTGGTTCACTAGTATAAAAAATGAAAAAATTAAGTAGCATTTGGCTGATAGCCGAAATTGTATTTATTTTTTACATGTTAAGCTTACCTGGCAATAATCTTCCAAGAATGAATTATTGGGGACAGGATAAAATAGTACATGTTATTTTATTTGGCTCTTTAATGTTTGCTGCATTATTTCATTTTGATCAATTAGAAACTCCATTCTTCAAGACAACAAGAGCAAGAGCACTTACCATGATTATTTGTATAGTTTATGGTATTGCAATGGAGTTTTATCAAAAGTATTTTGTGCCTTCTCGCGGCTTTGAAGTGTCGGATATGTTGTCAGATGCAGCAGGGGTAATAGCAAGTTTGCCATTGTATCAGAAAATAATGCGCCGCAAATAGTATGGGAATAGAGCAAGACATACAACAAACCAATTTCAGAAACGAGTACCAGAAACTTGGCATCAATTTAATGTACACAGCCAATTGGTTGAACGAAAAAATTGCGAGTGTACTTTCTCAAGAAGATATTACTCAACAACAATATAATATTCTAAGAATACTTCGTGGAGCGGAAAAGCCTTTGAGCACTTTACAAATAAGAGCTAGAATGTTGGATAAAATGAGTGATACAAGTAGGATTGTTGACAGATTAGTGGCGAAAGAATTAGTAGAAAAAAATACATGCCCAACAGACAAGCGATTAGTGGATGTGGTACTTTCTAAAAAAGGATTTACTGTACTAGAAAAACTAGATTTACTCAATAACCATTTAGACGCATTGATGAAAGGCATAAGCGAAAAAGAAGCTATTGCAATGAATCAACTACTTGACCAATTGCGTGATGCAACAAAATAAATTAAAATGATTCAAAAAATTATCTATAGCCTGCTTTGTGTAGGTTTTTTTATTTCTATAAATGCACAACCTTTAAAATCAGATAAAAATGTTTTTGAATTTAGAGGCGTATGGATAGCAACAGTAGAAAATATTGACTACCCTAGTAAAAGAGGCCTTAGTAACGAAGCACAAAAAGAAGAGTTCATAAGCTTATTAGATAGACATCAGCAAAATGGCATGAATGCAATAGTAATGCAGATTAGACCAGCCGGTGATGCCTTATACCCTTCCGCCTTAGAACCATGGAGCGAATACCTAATGGGCAAACAAGGACAAGCACCAATGCCCTTATATGATCCATTAGTATTTATGATTGAAGAAACGCATAAAAGAGGTATGGAATTTCACGCATGGATCAATCCTTATAGAGCAGTTTTCAATATCAATAAATCTAGTGTAGCTCCAAGTCATTTATCCAAAATGCATCCAGAATGGTTTATTAATTTCGAGGGAAAGAAATATTTTAATCCAGGATTACCAGAGGTTTGGGAACATACCAATAAAGTGGTGGCAGATATTTTAAAAAGATATGATGTAGATGCAATACATATGGATGATTATTTCTACCCTTACAGAGTACCTAATAAAGATTTTCCAGATCAAGCTACCTACTTGAAAAATGCAAGAGGACTAGATAAAGAAACTTGGAGAAGAAGTAACTGCGATACTATCATCAAACAATTGAACGCCACTATTAGAAAAATAAAGCCAGGTGTACAATTTGGCATAAGTCCATTTGGCGTTTGGAGAAATAAATCAAAAGACCCAAGAGGCAGTGCTACCAGAGCTGGACAAACCAATTATGACGACTTATACGCGGATATTTTATTGTGGCTAGAAAAAGGCTGGATTGATTATGTAACTCCGCAATTGTATTGGGAACATGGACATGCATTAGCAGATTATGATGAATTGGTTCAATGGTGGAACGATCATGTGTATGGAAAAGCATTGTATATTGGACATGGTATATATAGAGCTGGGAGCAATAGCACTTGGAGAGATCCAAACGAAATACCTTATCAAATCAATAAACTAAGATCATTACCAAATACAGGTGGTAGTGTATATTTTAGTAGTAATAGTTTTAAGAATAACCCCAATGGATGGAACGATAGTTTACAACAGCATTATTATAAGAATCCAGCCATTATACCTTCACTTGTGCCTCAATACACAATGGCTGCACCCAATATAGAAAAGAAAACTTCAACCAGTTTTCAAATCAATATGCCTAAGAATAGTATGGTAAAATCTTTTGCCATCATTCAAAAAGAAGATGGTGCTTATAGCATAGCAAGCATGCTTGCCGCTGACAGCAAAATGGTCAACTTAAATGCTTTAGGCATTAATAGAAAAGCTGGAAATCAATATTGGTTAATAGCCATTGGATTGCAAAATCAAATCAGCGAGTACATAGCAATCCCTTAGGATTATTCAAACACACGCTTTAGATTCAAGTTTTGATTGGCCTTAATGATCAATGGCACATGCTCTACAATGGTCATGTCATTATCTAAACCAAAGGCTTTTTGATCACTTTGCGCCAATTGCTTGATATTGAAATACGTATCCATAATAAAGTCTTCTCTGAATGATAATTCATTTTCGATAGAGAAGAAGCTTTCAATAATAACATAAGTAATATCAGTATGGAAGTCTTTACTCTTTAGAGATTCGTATTTACTATAAATACCTAATTCTTGACACTCATTCAATTCTTGCATTACTTTCTTAAAGCAAATATTGATTCTTGGTTGAATTCTAAAACCAATTTTAAAATCCACGCGCATAACTTTATCATCCACTAATTCGCGAATACTATATTCCATTCCATAAGGAGAGTCGGTTCTGTCAATATGAATGAACCAATAGATATCGGCACGCTTAGGCTTACGATTCAAAATAGAATCAATAATACGATGCTCAATTTCTCTATGATTATTCGCTTTAGTTAAATACACTAAGTGAGTAGCATATTTGGGCACATCCTTGTCTGCACTCAAATCTGTTAGTTGTTGTAAATAATCTTTCAACTTAACAAAATCCAAATATCTATTAGTGATTTTTCTTGCACGATGCCAAATCATCATCACAAAAATCATACTTAAAGAAAATATGAAAGTGATATAGGCTTCTTTAATCTTAATAACATTAGCCACAAAGAAAGATAGCTCAACCACACTAAAGATAGCAATGATAATGGCTACTGGAAAATGACCCCATCTTCTTACATTCAATAAATAAAAATTCATTAAAATGGTCGTAGAGATCATCGTGATAATAATAGAGAAGCCATAAGCAGCTTCCATATGTTCTACTTTTCTAAAGAAAAGAATCATTGTAATACAACCTACCCACAATAAAAAGTTTAGAGAAGGAATATAAATTTGTCCTTTTTGATCGGTTGGAAATTTAACAGTCACTCTTGGCCAGAAATTCAAACTGATGGCTTCATTAATTAAAGTGAAAGAGCCGCTAATTAAAGCCTGGCTTGCAATAATAGTTGCCAATGTAGCAATTCCAATGCCAATTAATAAGAACCAATGTGGCATGATTTCAAAAAACGGGTTCACATTTGGAATGGTCTCTCCTAAATGTTGAATCAACCAAGCTCCTTGTCCCATATAACTGGTAACTAAAGCAATTTTTACAAACATCCAACTTACTTGAATATTTTGACGACCGCAATGGCCTAAGTCACTATATAAAGCTTCCGCACCGGTTGTACACAAGAATACCGCACCTAATAACCAGAAGCCCTGAGGATAGTTAACTAGTAAGTCGTAAGCGTAATAAGGGTTTATTGATTTTAAAATTTGTACATGTTCAATTACTTGAAGAAATCCTAATACAAATAACATAGAAAACCAAATCAACATAATAGGCCCAAATGCAAATCCAATAATTTTTGTACCAAATCTTTGAAAGAAAAATATTACAGAAATAATACCCACAACAATACCAACTGTTAAATTATTTCCTGGCACAATTATTTTTTCCAAACCTTTCACGCCACCCAAACCTTCAATAGCGGAAGCTACAGAGATAGGTGGAGTAATCATACCATCGGCTAAAAGCATTGCCGCACCAATAATTGCAGGAATATAAATCCACTTTACATATCTTCTGATTAAAGCAAAAAGAGAGAAAATCCCTCCTTCTCCTCTATTATCTGCTCTAAGCGTTAAGAAAACATATTTAAAAGTAGTTTGTAAAGTCAGGGTCCAGAACACACAAGAAATAGCTCCATAAACCAATTGCTCGGTAATGGTTCTATTGTTGATGATTGATTTGAATACGTATAAAGGAGAAGTTCCAATATCACCGTAAATTATACCTAGAGTTACAATTAATCCAGCTACAGAAAGTTTCTGTGCGTGTCCGCCATTTGTATGTGCCATGAAGCAAGTAATAAATTGACAACAAAGTTTATGCTTTTTAACATAACTCCACACATTAAACCCAAGTATTTTTAAAAAACTTTCAGCAGCGGAAAGCTAAGGCTTGTAAGCACCCCATAAGTCCAAAACAGCTTTGAACCTATAATCGAAGATTCCCTGTAATTGTTTTTTTACAAATAAGGTATTCGCAATATCCCCTAAAAAGCCCATGGGTATTTTATAATGAACAATATCTTCCATAGCAACCCCTCCAGGGATGGCTTTAAAATGATGTTGGTGATGCCACATCAAATAGGGACCAAATCTTTGTTCGTCTACAAAATAGGCACCTTCTTTCACATGTGTAATCTCAGTCATCCAATACATAGGAATTCCTAAAACTGGCTTAACTGTATATTCTATTATTTGACCTGGGTACATTTTTTCTCCATGATGCTTGCTAATAATATCAAATCCCATATGAGATGGGGTGATTTTTGCAAGATTGGCAGGGCTACTAAAAAAATCCCAAGCCGCATCCAAACTTATGGGCATTTCTTGGCAGGTATGGAGGGTGTATACTTTTGACATACCATTATAACAATACTTGAAGGTTTTTGTTGTAAGAATTAGGTATAAAGCAGTTAATTTTAACCCATGATTACTAGAGCGGAACAGCAAGCGGCATTTGATGCTATCTATAAAGACTTAAATCAAGCGCAAAAACAAGCAGTAGATACTATTGAAGGACCAGTAATGGTTATAGCTGGCCCAGGTACTGGTAAGACACAAATACTTGGTGCCCGTATAGGAAAAATCTTATTGGAAACAGATACCGCTCCTGACAATATATTATGTCTTACTTATACAGATGCTGGCGCCATAGCGATGCGCAAAAGATTGGTCAGTTTTATTGGCACAA
>JBJOIU010000006.1:0-53383 GCA_046046935.1 Bacteroidota bacterium | reverse complement strand
AATTGTTGGCACTTTTTCAGTAGATGGTCCTAAAAAATGTAGTGGATTAGAAATAAAACAGTACGACGAAAATGGAATGAAAGAGAAATTTGAAAAAGCCAATTTTGAAAATATAGAGTGTAAAAGAGAAGACCATATTACTCCTGCTGGTGCAATTCAGAATTTTGTGTTTTGTAGTTTCATGAAAGAACACAGTTAGATATTAATGAATTAAAAATAATATCAATATTTTATATAAATAATTCAGTCCAGGTTTGGGCCAAGTTTTGCACCACTACAAGGATAATAGAGGTTAGTGGGGGTGTGATTAGAATAAGTCAACCTTATTGTAATAATACCACACAATAACATTTAAAGCCTGTTTACTTTAAAATAGCTGTGTTCGCAGTGTAATTAAGAACCATATATGACCAAAGTCATGCCCCTGCAATAAATGACCTGCGTACCTTTGTTAGTGAACACTTACTAACAAAGCTATAAAAATGGACTCAATCTCAAAAAGGCAATTAGAAATTATACAAGCAGCCGGTAAAATTCTAACACAATCGGGCATTCATGGCTTGACAATAAAAAATTTAGCTAAGGAAATGAAGTTTACCGAAAGTGCCATTTATAGGCATTTCGAAAGTAAAGAAGCCATAATAATTACAATGTTAAATTATTTAGCAGTTACTATGGATGAAAGGTTGAGTAACGCTACAAAGGAAACAGATTTACCAATAAAGCAAATTGAGGTATTGTTTCAAAATCAAATTGCCTTTTTTAAAGAAAATCCGCATTTCTTGATATCGGTTTTTTCAGATGGATTACTTGAAGAAAGTGAGAAAATAAATAAGTGTATTCATGCAATTATGCAGGTAAAATCAAAACATATTGTTGGAATTATTAAAGCAGGCCAAGATCAAAAAGTGATTACAAGCAAAGTAGCTACAGAAGAATTGACACATATTATTATGGGAGGATTTAGATTACTAATGTATAAATGGAGACTAGCGAATTTCAAGTTCGATCTAACATTAAAAGGAGAGCATTATATAAAGTCGATTTTAGAAATAATACAAATTAAATAATAATAAAAAAATGAAAATAATAAAAACATTTAGCTTAATTGGGTTTTGGCTATTCCTTACCATGTTGCATAATCTAGCAATAGGGCAAGTGTGGTCATTAAATCAATGCCTCGACACTGCACAATTGAATAACAAACAACTAGCAATTAGTCGTACTTCTATTACAATAAGTGAGCAAAAGCAAGAAGAAGTTAAAGCTAGTTTAATCCCTAAAGTAGCTATGAATGGGGAATACAAATACTATACAAATTTGCCATACCAATTAATGCCTTCGTCAATTTTTGGAGGACCGGTAGGGCAATTTAAAGAGGCGCAATTTGGAGTACCTACTAATATAAATGCAAACTTACAGCTTAGTATGCCAATTTTTAATGCTGTACTATACAATACTGTGTCAACGGCTAAAATTGCAACAGTGTTTAGTAAACTACAATACCAAAAAAATGAAGACCAGTTGTTTTATGATATTACAAATTTGTATTACAATGCACAAATTTTAAAACAACAAGAAAAGTTTTTGGACGCGAATTTAATTAATTCAAATATACTATTGAAGAATATTCAATTATTGTATGAACAATTATTAGCAAAGAATAGCGATGTAAGTAGGGTTCAATTGCAAGTTTCTCAATTAACCACCGCAAAAATAAATATAGTTAGCAAATATGAACAGGTATTAAATATGCTAAAGTTTTCAATGGGCATTTCATTACAGCGTTTAATTGAGGTTGATCCTGTAATAGTATTTCAGTCAACTAATAACATTAGTTATAGTAATAGTGTTGATATTAAATTAGCAAGAACTCAATTTGAATTACTCAACAATGAACTTACAACCCTTAAGTATTCAAAACTACCAACATTGGCATTATATGGAACATACGGCACTACAGGCTTTGGTTATAATGTAAAGCCTAACGATTTTTTAAAATTCTTCCCTATAGGCCTAGTTGGTGTTCAGCTTTCATACACAATATTTAATGGCACAATTACTAATCGCAAAATTTCACAAAAGAAACTAGATATAAAAAATAGTCAATTGCAAATAAGTTTAGCTGAGTCACAAAACGAAATGCAATCGCAAAACGCAGTAATACAAAAGTCAGTTACATTGGGATTAGTTGAATCAAACAATAAGCAAATAGAGCAGGCGCAAAAAATATATAACCAAAGCGTGATTCAGTTGAAAGAAGGTGTGGCAAATTTAACTGAACTGCTTTTGGCAGATAACGCTTTGAGAGAAGCACAGAATAATTATTTAACCTCCATTATCGATTATATGAAGGCGGACTTAGAATTAAAGAAAATTAAAGGAAACATATCTACAAAAAAATAACAGCAAAATGAAAAATTCAACTAGTTTACTAAAAAAGATATTATACATAACTATTCCGGTCATATTATTAGGTTTAGTAGTGGTACGTTTAAAAAAGAATAAAGAATTAGCCAAAACAAACATAATACAGTTTAACAAAGAGGCAGCCATTGCTGTAATTGCGGATACGGTTGTTTTACAAGAAGTTGCATTCCCTTCCACCTTTTCAGGAACATTTGAACCGAATTTAGAAACAAAATTAAGTGCTGAATTACAAGGTAAGATTAATGCCGTTTTTGTTGATGTTGGTGATTTTGTACAAAAGGGTCAGCCATTAATTCAATTAGACAACAGTTTACTAAAACTTCAATTAGAAGGGATAGAAGTTCAAATTGAAGGGCTTGAATTAGACGTAAAACGCTATACTATCTTGACTAAAGCCGACGCAATACAAGGTGTGCAATTAGAAAAAACATTGCTTGCTTTGAAAGCAGCTAAAATTCAAAAGGCAACTTTAGCGGAACAAATACAAAAAACAACCATTAAAGCACCATTTTCGGGCGTTGTCACTGCAAAATTAACAGAACAAGGAGCATTTGCGGCTCCTGGCTTACCACTACTTCAAATTACAGATATTGCTGTCTTAAAATTCACTATTAATATTCCCGAAACCGATTTAGCCTTATTTCAAATTGGAAAAAGCTACACCATTACCCAAGACGTAATGCAAAACGAATTCATAAATGGTAAAATGTATATGGTTGGAAGCAAGGCAAATGCTGGTAATAGTTATGCAATTCAATTCAAAATTAATAACACGGGTTTAAGGTTAAAAGCTGGCATGTTTGGTAAAGTAATCGTAAAAAATAATAGGAGTGCTAAAGGAATTGTCATACCAAGTTCCGCTGTAATTGGCAGCGCTACTAATCCGCAGGTATATGTAGTAAAAAATGGAAAAGCAATTAAACAGGATGTCTTAATTCAGTCAACGTTACAAAATCAGGTGTTACTCGCAAGTGGAATAGTAGCTGGCGATGTAATTGTGGCAAATGGGTTTATTAATCTTTACGATGGTGCTAACGTTACCATTAAATAAAAAATATTTTATGAATATTACTGACATTTCTATTAAACGACCTTCCCTTATCATAGTGTTATTTAGTGTATTTACACTTTTGGGTGTTATTGGATATAAAAACTTAAGTTATGAACTAATGCCAGACTTTAATCAGCCGGTAGTGGTGATTAAAACAGCATACCCTAGTGCAGAACCCGAAGAAGTAGAAACATCTGTATCCAGAAAAATTGAAGATGCATTATCCAATTTAGAAGGAGTTGACTATTTGGTAACAAAGTCCCTACCCAATGCATCGGTTATAATTGCCAATTTAAAATATGGTACCGATTTGGATAAAACAATGCAAAATGCACAACGCTACATTGATAATATAAGGAAAGATTTACCTGTAGATATACTTAGCCCAGTTATGAGTAAGGTATCGCCTAATGACCTGCCAATTATGTCAATTAGTGCAACAAGCAATTTGACTAGTACCGAATTTTATCAAAAAATGAAGGACGAATTTTTGCCTCAAATTCAACAAATAAAGGGAGTCGCAGAAATTACTTTGTTAGGCGGGGAAGAAAGAGAAATACAAGTAAAAATTAATCAAGATAAAATAAAATTATACAAAATTTCAATTGGTCAAGTAGTTGAAAGTATTAACAGGTCTGGATTGGACCTTCCTGTCGGTAAAGTACTTACAGAAAGGGAAAATAATTCAGTGCGCTTGATAGGTAAATTTTCGACATTAGATGATATCAAAATGGTTCAAATTTCAATGCCGTTGCCAGGCAATCCAGTATATATAAAAGATGTTGCGGAAGTTACAGATGGAGTGAAGGAAATTAGTTCAGTAAGTCGTTATAATGGTAAAAATGGTATAGGTATTCTTTTGAAAAAGCAAGGTGATGCAAATGCAGTTGATGTATCAAAATTGGTACGCGCTAAGTTTATTGCTATTGCTGACCAATATAAATTATCTGGAGTAAATTTCACAATTGCCGATGACAGCACGGACAATACCATTGCCGCAGTGAATTCGGTAGTGTTTGATTTAATATTAGCTGTAATTCTAGTTTCACTTGTCATGCTGCTGTTTTTACGCAGTTTTCGAAATTCACTAATTGTTCTAATAGCAATCCCTACTTCTTTAATCACCTCCTTTGCGGTAATGTGGTTACTAGGATATACACTTAATTTAATGACATTATTAGCAATGTCCTTAATTATAGGCATTTTAGTAGACGATGCAACTGTTGTTTTAGAAAACATACAACGTCACCTGGACATGGGTAAGCCTAAGAGAGAAGCTTCCTTGGATGGTCGTATGGAAATTGGATTTTCTGCATTGTCAATCACGTTAGTAGATGTGGTAGTATTTTTACCTATCTTATTTTTGCAGGTGTTTGTTGCAGACATGTTAAAACAGTTTTCAGTAGTAGTGGTCACCTCGACACTTACTAGTTTACTTGTAGGATTTACGCTTACCCCTTGGCTAGCTTCCCGCATTGGAGTAAAGGAAAATTTATTACCTACTAACTTTTTTAACCGATTTTTACTTTGGTTTGAAAAACAGTTAGAAGAATTCACAAATTGGTATGGTCGAAAATTAGAATGGGTTTTATCACACAAACTAATTTTTACGGGAGTTGTATTACTACTTTTTGTGATGACATTGGCTATTGTAAAACAGGGTATAATTGGAAAAGAGCTAATATCTACAGGGGATCAAGGAAAATTTAGACTCAATATTGAATTTGATAAATCTACATCAATTCAACAGAACAACCTTATTGCAAAAAATATTGAAAACTATATTTTACAAAAACCAGAAGTAGCTACCGTATTCAGTAATGTAGGTGGGCCTAGTACTGGTATTGGAAGCTTAGGTGTTGGTTCTCCCAATAAAACAGAATTCACTATTCAGTTAAAATCAAAAGATTTACTCAATAATGTCCCTACCGAAAGTTTTATGAAAAAACTTAGAGACTCTTTAAGAAATTCATTCCCTGGTATTAACTATTCAATGGCCTCATTGGGTTTAATCCCAAGGTCAGCTCCCATTGAACTAACTATAAGCGGGAGTAATAACGCCTTGGTAATGAAAACAGGGACTGCATTAAAGGAGATTATTGAAAAAATTCCAGGTGCTGATAATGTGAGACTTTCTGTGGAAGAAGGAAGTCCGGAATATAAAATAGTGCCCGATAAAGATAAAATGCAACGACTAGGGTTAACCACAGCGTATGTAGGCATGAATTTAAGAACTGCATTTTCCGGTAATAATGATGCTTCCTTAACAGAAAAGGGAATTGAATATCCAATTAGAATTTGGGTTGACGAACATAACAGAGAAAATGTAAGTGACATAAAAGAATTGAATTTAATTAACCCTAACGGGACACCGGTTCAAGTTGCTCAGTTTGGAAATGTGGTAAAAGAAAACGCGCCAACATTATTAGAAAGAAAAGATAGACAGCCTGCAATCACGCTTACTGCAGATGCCTTAGGCAGGCCATCAGGCACCGTAGCAGATGATGTTGTAGCTTATTTAAAATTAAACCCGCTTCCCGCAGGATTAGAAATGACTTGGGGAAGTGACATTAAAAGACAAGATGATAGTTTTGGCGCACTTGGTTCAGTATTGGTTATTTCGTTTTTACTGATTTATTTAATCATGGTAGCATTGTATGATAGTTTTGTGTACCCTTTTGTGGTTTTATTCTCCATACCAGTTGCGGCAATTGGTGCTTTTTTAGCGCTTAATTTAACTATGAACAACTTAAGTTTATTTGCTTTATTAGGTTTGATTATGCTTATGGGATTAGTAGTTAAGAACGCAATTTTAATTGTTGATTTTACCAATCAACTTAAACTACAAGGGAAACATTATAAAGAAGCATTAGTAATTGCTGGCAAGGGAAGAATGCGCCCAATATTAATGACTACCCTGTCAATGGTTATTGGTATGTTACCAATTGCACTTGCAAGCGGTACTGCCGCAGAATGGAAAAATGGATTAGCATGGGTAATTATTGGAGGCTTACTCTCCTCTCTTATTCTTACAGTTTTCCTTGTCCCAATGGTATATTATGTAGTTGACGGTTTAAAGGAACGGTTGCAAAAATAGCTGAGCCAATTACAGTATTAATCCCGGCCAAGTTCCGGGCCAGGTTTTCATCAAAAATGGGTTAAAAGAAGTGAATTATGAGAAATATAAATCTATTTCAATCTTGTATCATATTGATTATCAATAAAAGAAAAGGTATGGAATATCACAAGAAACCCTCATAATCAGGGGGTCCCAGGATCATGCCCTGGTGGGCCCACAGCCAAAAGGTAACATTATCAAGGGTTTATGCTGTTAAAGGCGTAGACCCTTTTTATTTGGGGTAATTCTCGGCCAAGTTCTGGCCAGGTTTTGTGTTTTTATAGTGAAAACAGGGGTGAATGGAGCTGAAAGGGTGGAATTGCAAACATTATCTTATTTTCAACTATAATATAAAAATATGGAAGTACATCATCACTCACATCATCCCAAAAAGTGGAAAGAATATATCACTGAGTTTGTAATGCTTTTTGCAGCCGTTACGCTTGGATTTTTTGCTGAGAATGTAAGAGAGCATCAAATAATTGAACACAAAACACAGCAAAATTTACAATCCATCATACTGGATTTAAAGAAAGACTCCCTGCTGCTTCAAGATAGAATCAAAGAATATGAGGATGCTTCTGTTTATCTAAATAAACTCAACGATGTATTTGTTGAATATCAGGTGAATAAATTACCCAAGAATGAATATTTAGATAAAATGTTATTAATAAGTGACAGTCTTACATTTGGAACTTCATTTTATATCAATAATTCATCCTATAAAAATACTATTGCAAGTGGTAGTTTTAGTAACATTAATTCAATCGAACTAAAGCGTACTATTTCAAACTACTATGAAGTTTATGGAGCTAAATTAAATGATAACAATAAAATACTTGATGATGTTGCTGAGTATTATGCAGTTAATACATTGCCTAGACCTGGTGGAATAATTGCAGACATCATTGAAAGAACAGATTCCAATAAAGTAGCGGTTTTAAAAAAATATTATAAAGAAAATGGACTTTTTGAAAAATCAATACTAAGTAAAGATTTTATTATTTATAATCAAAAGGCGATTGACAGAATTAAGATATATCTATACCTAATGAAACTTTTTGAGGGAAAAAATAAAGAATTAAGTGAATTATTAAACAAGAGTTTGAACGAAGAATAAAAATAAAATGTAATCAAAATGGAAGTACACCACCACTCACACCTACCGCATCAATCAAAACCCTGGAAACAATACCTGACGGAAGGACTGATGATATTTGTAGCAGTAATGCTTGGCTATGCAGCTGAAAATGTTAGACATCATTACATTGAAGAAAAAAAGGCAATTGCAAATGTGCAAAATTTATACAAGGACTTAAAAAACGATTCACTCGCTTTCTCAAATATGCTTATAATTAGAAGTAAACAAGATTCATGTTTCAAAATTATCAGTCGATTATACGATCAGAAAAAACTTGATCAAGACATTCCAACGCTTTATGCTGCTCACTCATTTATTGCCATTAGAGTAATGCCTGTTATGAATACAATGGCATTAGATCAAATCAAAAGTTCAGGTGCGATAAATTATATCGAAGATGAAAAACTTAGACAAGAAATTCAATACTATGCAAATAATGCTGCTGAATTAAAAAAAAGGGAGCAAAGAGAATATGCCTATATTGATAATTACTTTGACCCCTTATCTATAAATAAATTTAATTACAAGTATTCTCAGGAATTAAGCAATTTTGATAATTTTGAAATTAAAGGTGATAAAGTGATTGCACCTATTACAGCTCCTGAAGGGCTAACATTAGTTGATCAAAATAATTTTGATTGGAATAATTATCTTGCTGTATTAAGTATGTTAAGCACAATAAAAAATTCGACTGATAGGAGCCAAATCAAACCCGTTCAAGAAGATTGTGTTAAACTGCTTGGACTAGTTAGAAAATATTTAATAGAAAATCACGCTTTAAAAGAAGAATAAAAATCGGTTATCAATATTGTTTTACTTAGTTTAATCTAATCAAAATGAAAAAATATTACCTACTACTTTCGCTTTTAACTTTCAGCATATTGGGTATTGCACAAACTCCTGAAGAGAATTTAAAATCATTAGGTATTACACTTCCACTACAATCCTCACCGATTGCTAACTATGTAAATTATGTTAGAACGGGTAACCTTATTTATTTCTCAGGAACCGGGCCTAATGATGCTGACAAGGGAATGGTTAAAGGAAAATTAGGAAGGGACTTAACGATTGATCAAGGCCGAGAAGCGGCTAGAATTACAGGTATTAATATGATGGCAAACTTAAAAAATGCCATTGGGGATTTAAGTAAAGTAAAAAGAATCGTAAAGGTATTGGGCATGGTTAATAGTACCGAGGACTTTACAGACCAACCCAAAGTAATCAATGGCTTTTCTGACTTAATGGTGGCTGTTTTCGGGGAAAAGGGCAAACACGCAAGGTCAGCAGTGGGGATGATGGCACTACCACTAAATATGGCAGTAGAAATTGAAATGATAGTGGAGGTTGAGAACTAATATACTAATCAGGGGGTCCCTGGATCATGCCCTGGTGGGCCCACAGCCGAAAGGCAACATTATCAAGGGTTTATGCTGTCAATGGCATATACCCTTTTTGTTTGTGGTAAGTTCTGGCCAAGTTTGGGCCAGGTTTTGTTTTTTTAGAGGGAAAACAGGGTTAATGGAGCTGAAGGAGTGGAATTGCAAACATTATCTTATTTTCAACCATAATATAAAAATATGGAAGTACATCACCCACACCACCCTACCCATAAAAAGAAATGGTCAGAATACATTATTGAATTTGTAATGTTATTTGCTGCAGTGACACTTGGTTTTTTTGTAGAAAATTATAGGGAACACTATGTTGAAAAAATGAGAGAAGAACAGTTTATTCAAGATATTAGAAAGGATATTATATTTGATTCTTTACAATTATCAAAACTTGATTTTCAAAATAAATCAAGGAGACAATATTATGATAGTCTCCTTGTTATTTACAAAAAAGGAAATTGGGAAAAAGAGATCCCTGCAATGCAGAAATATAATTCAATTTTGTCGGGCAAGAGTGCTTGGGAACCACGTCAAGAAACCTACAAGCAGCTAATCAGCACTGGATCACTTCGTTTCTTTTCAGACCGTAAATTTGTAGAGGAATTAAAGGAATATGAAATCCAACTATCAAAATTGGCATTTAGAAGACAAAGATTTTTACAACATATGTATGATTTTTATGAACCCATCAACCAGAAGCATTTTATTACATTGTATGACCGTCCAGAAGACAATTATAAAGTTGTTACAGGGTTTCTAAATGGGAAAAAAAATATTGAAAATCCATATTTATCAGTAAAAAAACTAAACCACCAAGAATCTTTTGATATGATTGACTACATGTCTGTAGTTACAACTGCTATATTACTCGAATCATACGATAATCAAAGTTTTATTCAACCATTATTAGAGCAGTCACGTAAAATTCTAGCTTCTACAGAAGCCAAACATCATTAATATTTAATTACATATATTTTATCAATGGAAGTACATCATCACTCTCATCATCCAAAAAAATGGAAGGAGTACCTTACTGAATTTTTGATGCTTTTCTTGGCAGTTAGTATGGGTTTTATTGCTGAAAACTTAAGAGAAAAACATATTGAAGATGAGCGATCCGAAGAGTTAATGCACGCATTTATAAGCGATGTTAAAGAAAATCAAAAGCAATTAGATTCTTTAATCATAAATAATCAAAGATTATCGCACTATTACGACTCAATGTCGTTTGATAACGGATTTGGTAAAAGGCAAGTTGATTTATTGAAACTAGCTGATAATTTAGATTTAAAGATGTACCGTTTTATTAACAAAAAAACAATTTTCGAACAAATGAAAAGTTCGGGTGCCTTAAGATATATTCAAGATAAAGAGATCTTAAAAAGCATGATAAGGTATGAGGAAAACGCTGATTATGCCGAAATAAGGTCAATGGATAATGAAACTGATCATTATAATAATAAGTTTAGAAATACAATAGATGAAATTTTGCCTTTGTCTTTTTATAAATATATAAGTGACAGTAATTTGAAAAAGATGACTAAAATGGACTCTATAGTGAATCCAAGACGTTACGAAAATAATAAAATTTACGGTGCTGAAATTAAAAAGGATTTAGAGAATACAAAATTTACAAAAGAACAAATAAATAGAATAGCCAAAGCATGGCATTTTAGAAGGGAACGACTTGTTTTTGGTTTACGATATCAAATTCAGCTAAATCAACAAGGAAAAGAATTACTTACACTAATTGAAAAAAAATATTCTCATTAATATAATATGGAAGTACATCACCCACACCATCCTACACATAAAAAGAAATGGGCTGAATATCTATTGGAGTTTTTTATGTTGTTCTTAGCAGTGACTTTAGGATTCTTTGCTGAAAATATCAGAGAGCATATGGCTGAAAATGAATTAGAAAAGGAATATATGGTTAGCATGCTTGAAGACCTAAGATCAGATACACCAATTCTAAAGTCAGTGATAAATGAATTTGAATTATCACATAGCAGTGTTGACTCTGTAGTTGATGCAATTACTTTTCCGATTAAAAATTCTGATTATAGAAAAATTTACAGGAACATTAACGAAGCTCTTAACCCATGGAGCTTTAAATATAATGACAGAACCACTTCTCAATTAAAAAATGCAGGGGGGTTTCGCTTAATTCACAATAAAAAGGTGGCCAATAAAATAATTATGTATGATCAGTTTTATTATAACGTCATTAGTAATATTGAGTTGCAACACAATTCATTTTACGAAAATACTGTTAGATTAAGAAATAAGGTTTTTACTGGAGAAATTATTTCGAAAATATTTAGTAAATATAATTATACGCCAGCTCCAATGACTGCAAATTCATATATTGATAGCATGATGAATAAATATAGAATTCCAATTGAATCTCAAACACAAGAATCATTAATGTTCGAGTTTAAAAATTCAATTCTTGCCTATAAACAAGATTACATAAATAATGGGAAAATGGCATATTTTGGATTACAAGTATATCAAAAAGAGTTGATTGAATTAATTAAAAAAGAATATGATTTGGAATAAAAAAAATTGCCAGTCCAAAATCAATATATTGAAGGGTTTATGCTGTCAAAAGTATAGACCCTTTTTGTTTGGGGTATGTTTAAGAACAATATTCTTCAAAACATTACAAGTTAATGGAGTTTTGTGAAATCAATAACCGGAGGTGTTAAAGGTTTTTCGATATTAAACTGGCTTTCAATGGCTGTATTAGGTATGAAGAATCCACAGTTTTTTAAATAAAAAGCATTTCCTTTTACTCCGCCAGCATAGTCCAATCTAAAACGCTTTCTTGCAGTTTGATCAGCAGTGAATTTTGCAGAAGATATTGCAACCCATACTCCATTAGTATCTCTGACCCATTGATTTCCATAGATGGCCATTCTTGTTTGTTCTCCAGTTTCAGGTATAAAGTTTTCTAAAAAAGAATGGAAATTTTTAAGATAAGTATTAGTCTTCGGCCTTTTGAAACTAGCGATAAGCATCCATTTGTTTTGCTCAGGTGCAAAGAAATAAGCAGTATAGGTGGTTGAATTATCTGATTGTGGCTGTCCACGTAATAAAAACTTGTAAGTCACTCCTGACTTCCAAGGATATACAAGATAGCTCTGTCCTCCTGCACCTTCATTACCAAATTCTCCTGCATGTACATTATCCCCTTTTTTGAGCATCGTGATTTTTAATTCCTGCGGAATACTTTCTGGGTTATCAGTATTGTAAGGACTCCATACAGAAAAAAGAATTCTTCTCTCTGTTAATGAATTAACCTGAATGCCAAAATATCCTTCAGCAAAACCATTGGCCATAAAGTAAGAGCCGATAACATCATTCCCATTGGGAACAGTAATCTCACTATAAAATTCCGTGATCTCTGAAGCTGGCATGGTGTATTTAAGATGAACAGATGGGCCTCTTCTTCCCCAATAGAAATAATTATCCATATTATCTTTCACAAATGCTGTTTCACTATTAATTGAAGTTCCACTGATGCCAATCGAACTTACAGTTCCAAAATTATCTGCAGACCTTGAAATACCCTGAAGCTCGATCATTACATATCCAGGCTGAATACGCTCCCACTTACCAACATAAAATTCTTTTACTTCACTTCCCTCAACTGTTAATTCTTTGGAAGAGCCCTGTATTGTAACCTTCAATATGTTTTTGCCTCCAGGATTCATATTAAGAGATAGGTGAATTGTGCCGCTTTGAGAAAGATAAACATAGGCTTTCACCTTAGTTATAGTAGACTTCCACTCGGTTAAACCCATATTGGTTACTTTACCCCCATTGATGGTCCATGTATTTCCACCAATTGGAACAATCATTTTATTTGCATCATGCGTTTGGTATTCGCCTTGTTTAGTAGGAGCGGCTTTGACACAGAAAACAAAAAAGACAATGAGCAAAAAGGGCATCAGAAGTTTAATCATAGTACAATATAATAAATTGTATGACGACAAAAAAATGATGTAGGGACAAGTTTTGTGTTTTTGGAAGATAAACGCTAAACCAATAATTTACAACTACCTTTGTGCCGAAGCAGAAAACTAGCATATAAATGATTTATAAGATTTTAAGTGTGATTGGCCTTGCAACTTTTGAAATATATGCAGCAATTCCTGCAGGATTTGCCTTTAAACTAAACCCAATTGAAATTTTTTCATACACTGTTTTTGGCGGTTTAATTGGTGTTTTTGTAGCAGCCTATCTTGGAGATTTAATTAAAAAATGGGTAAATAAAATAAGAAAGCCAAAAGCCAATAAAGCTTCAAAAGAACCAGGTATAGCATTAAAAATTTGGCAAAAATATGGCGTCATTGGCTTAGGCTTATTGGGCACAATGTCTGTTGGAGCGCCTATAAGTATTGGAATTGGCGTGGGATTTAATGTCCCAACTAACAAAATGGTATTTTGGTGTAGCCTAGGAGTGGTTTTAAGATGTGCTATATTCACAACAATTGGTTATTTTGGGCTTAAATTATTCTAATTCTTATAGACAGATATGCAAGTAGCTATTTTACGTATTGCAAGAAAGATCCACAGAACAATGGGAGCTTTTTTATTTATATTCTTTTTTATTGTAGCTATTACTGGTTTAATGCTAGGATGGAAGAAAAATAGTAATGGTTGGATACTCCCTGCAACTGCAAAAGGCATTTCAACAAATTTGGATACATGGAAAACAACAAAAGCATTATTGCATATCTCTGACAGTGTTTTGCTTTCCCAAGTTGATAAATCATTAAGTACAAATTTGGACCGAATTGATATTAGAAAAGATAAGGGTATAGTTAAATTTATCTATACTGACAATTATTGGGAGATTCAATTAGATGGTCAATCGGGCGCTGTTTTACAAATTAGTCAACGTAGATCAGATTTCTTTGAAGATTTACACGATGGCTCTTATCTTGACAACTATTTCAAGATAAATGGAGAATGGATTAAGTTAGTATACACTTCAATTATGGGTATTGCTTTGTTCTTATTTACAGCTACTGGATTTTGGTTATGGATTGGGCCAAAACAAATTAGAAATAAAAAAAGGTCATTGGATAGGTAATTCATCTAATTCTTTCAATTAATTAATATGAAAAGAAGTAATTTACAAAATATCTTGTAGCTCAATATAATTTAAAATGGAAGTACATCATCACTCACATCATCCTAAAAAATGGAAAGAATATATCTCTGAATTTTTTATGCTATTCATGGCAGTATTTGCTGGATTTATGGCTGAATCATACTTAGAATATAGAGCAGAAAGACACAAAGAGCATGATTATCTAGTAAGTTTGATTTCGGATCTAAAAATCGACTCTGCAGATATAAGTATTAAAGAGAGAAATATGTATGATGTTGTAAATTGGGGTTCTAAGGTGTCAGAATTAGTATATAAAGATAAATGGATGGAAACGTATTCGGATAGTATTTATCTATGGTCTGAAAATATGTTTGCTACTGAAATTGTATTACAATATGCAGATGGCACTATTGATCAATTAAAAAATGCTGGAGGATTTAGACTCATTAAAAATAACAATCTTTCGGAAAAAATTAAAGATTATATAAAAGGTCAATCAAGAATTAAAGGGCAAGAGGAAGGCGTATTGCATACATTTGAAAATTTATTAGCCATAAAAAACAATCTTCTATATGCAAAAGTATTTAACTATACGGGAGATGTTTTAAATAGCAGATCAAATATTTCATTAATAAATGAAAAACTTAATTTGATAAAAAATAAAACTGGAAGCAAATTCATAAGTAATAACCATTCTGAATTTGTCAAGCTTTCAAATACAGCTATGATATATGCAGGTCAATTATATGTTTACAGAGCAATGGCCGTTTCACAAAAAGAAAAAGCCACAGAACTTATAAAATTAATTCAAGAAGAAATTAAATAATCATGGAAGTACATCATCATTCACATAAGCCCAAAAATTGGAAAGAGTATATTACAGAGTTCATAATGTTATTTGCTGCCGTAACATTGGGTTTTTTTGCAGAAAATCTTAGAGAACATCAGGTGATCAATCATCGCATTGAGCAGAATAAGATTGCCATTTTAAAAGATTTACAAGCAGACTCAATTTCGATAGCTAGGGTTTTGGTGGTCGAGGATAGCTGTATCAATAGATTTAATAGAGTTAATAATTTATTATTTCTTGCAAAAAAGAATAAAATAAGTCTTAACCAATTAATAGACTCTTTAAAAAGCACTCCAAAATTAATTGCTTATTCCACTACTCTATATATGAATAACAGTTCCTTTAAAAATATGCAATCGAGCGGCTTATTAAGTAATTTGGATGAGGGTGAATTAAAAAATAGTCTTGCAACATATTACGAAGTTGACTTTAAGGCAACAGAGGCTGGCAATGAGTTTTTTGATCAAGCGGGGATTGTTTTTAATAATTATTTCCCGATTGGATTAGGTAAACTAATTAGAGAATTTCAGAATTTCTCAAACACATATGAATTAAATGATGAGATTCATTATCAAAATTTTATGTATAGTCTAGACAAAACAAAAACAATACTTCAATCAGATGAATTCATTTACGAACTACAAAAATTTTATAACTATTTATTTATATATCGAACAAGTTTAATAAAAACTAAAAAAAATAATGAATCTTTGATGAAAATTTTAAGATCCGAAATTAATTAAGGCAAAACATAAAATTTTCAATGACAATCCAAAAAGATATTTTCGAAATAATGAAAACTGGCGGTGAAGTTCGTCAGGACCATCCTCAATATGGTGTTTTCATGGAAGTAGTTACCGCCACCTTAAAACAGGTGGCTTTAATGAATGCAATGTGCGATGTAGCTGAAATCAGAAAACAACTTAGTGAAATTATAGGAAGCCAAATTGATGAAACAACTGGAATATTTGCACCATTCTATATTAATTTTGGCAAGCACACGAAAATAGGAAAGAATGTATTTATTAATCATTCTTGCTCTTTTTTAGATTTAGGAGGTATTACTATTGAAGACGATGTTCTAATAGGCCCTAAAGTCAATTTGGTTACCGAGAACTATCCTATCGAACCTAATAATAGAAAGACATTGATTTGTAAGCCAATTGTGATTAAAAGAAACTCATGGATTGGAGCTGGTGCAACTATTTTACCCGGAGTAACAGTTGGAGAAAACGCCGTGGTTGCTGCAGGGTCTGTAGTAACCAAAGATGTGCCCAATAATACTATTGTAGCTGGTGTTCCTGCAAAACATGTAAAGGATATCTAAGCCTTCTCTATAAAGCGTCTCATGTCTTTGTTCTCTAGAATTTCTGTAGGATACCCATTCAAGCCAACCTCAAACATTGTATTTGCAAGTTGTTGATCTGTAATACTTATGTTATTGCCTAATAATTTTAGTATAGGATAAGCATATCTTGATAACACATAAAAGAAATTAGGTTCTTTCCTTTTTATAGTTGGATAAATATATCCTGGCCTAAAAGTATAAAATGCTTTAAAGTTTAATGCTGATAAAACATTTTCAATGGCGCCTTTGTCTCTAGCAAACTGCATGGTACTTTTTTCAGATCTATCGGCCCCTTGACCACTTAGCAAACAAAATACTGCATTGGGTGATTTGACATTTATGGCCTTAGCTAAATTAAAGGGATAGTCAACATTGATTCTTCTGAATTCATCAGCTGGAACAGCACCAGTATATACACCAAGACAATAGAAAACAATATCTATATCATTGAATAAATGAGCTTGACTTTCATAGTTCAAAAAATCATCAACAATAATTTCACTATATTTTGGATGACTAATTGCAGTTGGTTTCCTTACAAGTGCTATTATTTCATTTACCTCTTCGCTATTTAAACATAAATTAAGTAAAATTCCTCCAATCATTCCTGTACTTCCCGTAATTAAAACTTTCTTTTTCATGATATAAAAATAGGCAATTATCTAGCTAATACTTTAAGCCTTTTTTCGCATTTTTTCCAATAAGCAAAAAAAGAGGGGTAATATCCTGTGACTTCTGGAAACATCCATTCCCTTTCATCCTTTATTCCAGGGTAATATTCAAATAAAGGATGTTCTTTAGAAATAATATTTTTTTGAGGATCTTGTAGAGCATCTTTATATATGTTGCTTATAGCATCCAGCTCGCCTATATAGATCTTAATACCCTCAATATTATGTGATAAATCTATTATGAAATCGATGACTTTTTGACTTACAGGAAATTGATTAAAATGAGATGGCTCTAACAATAAAACCCTATTATATTTTTCATCTTTTCTCCATAAAGGATCTACATTATATGAATTATAAATTAGTGTTGGTATACTTGTATCTATTATAGACATTATAGTTTCAGGCAATAAAGTGTTTAATTCTAATGCTTGATTCTGCATTAACTCCGAAGGCAGATCCATTTCAGCTATATCTTCATATGTTTTATCTAAAAATGTTTGAGTTTGCTTTGAGAAACAATATTTATTGATATTTTCTTGATTACAGTAGTATTTCTTAGAAGAAAACGCTCCAGCAACCCATTGCCAACTGCAATTATTACTAGCTATATCTCCATCTAATAAATGATAATACATCCATTTTGAAGGGGCTAACCAATGTGCTTTACCGATATTACAAGATATAGCAGCAAGGTACATTCTTATATGATTGTGCAGATATCCGTTTTTATACAATTGAAGAATTTGTTTGTCAATAATATCGATACCGGTTTGTGCATTTTGTATTGACGCAATCATATTATGATGTAGGACATCTGATTGATCTTGTTTTAGGTCATTCCAAATATGCTCTTTCTTTGCTTGCCATACTCTTTGAAAGTATTCACGCCATGCTAATTCTTGTATTAACTTCTCTGATTCATATAAACTAAACCCTTTTTTTAATACTAAATTCAAAACTTGCTTACTAGATATAACTCCTCTAGAGATATAAGGAGAGAGGTAAGTTATTTGTCCATTGATAAAATTCCTCGTTTTTGCATACTTGAGTGGATTAATATTATCTACTCTGTTAAGTATTTGCTGATAGTCTGTGGGGAAGGAATAATCCATTATTTAGATTTATCTAATTTTTGTAAAAACTGGTTAGCATTGGATAAATGTACATCTTGTTTTTCTTTAGTCATTTTATCAAAAGTATGTACCAGCATACCGATTCTTGGATTACTCAAGAAAAAATTCCTATGTACATGCATAAAGCGCCAAAAAAGGCCATCCCAAACATGTTGCCATTCTCCTTTTTCATAATCACTCATCTTCATTAAATAATTACTTCCACTAATGTAGGGCTTAGTAGTCATGAGTCCTCCATCTGCAAATTGTGTCATGCCATATACATTAGGCACCATCACCCAATCATAAGCATCTATAAACATTTCCATAAACCATTTATACACTTCATCTGGATCAAACTCACACAAAAGCATAAAATTACCTAATACCATTAACCTTTCTATATGATGGCAATAACCAGTTTCTAATATCTTCTTTATGGTAATATCTATAGGATCAATACCAGTTGTACCATCCCAAAAACTTTTTGGTATTTTTCTTTTAAAGTTCCAGTAATTTCTGGTTCTTTGTTTGGTGCCTTCTCTTTCGTAAACAATTTTTATAAATTCCCTCCAACCCATTATTTGTCTTATAAAACCTTCCAAAGAGTTTAATGGGATATATTTTCTTTTAGAAATGTTTAATGCGCTATCTATTATTTGCTGAGGGCATAATAGTCCAATATTAAGCATTGGAGAAATAACAGAATGATGTAATACGAGTTCTTTTGCTACGATGGCATCTTCATAAATTCCAAATTGTTCAAATCTATTTTCCAAAAACACATTTAACCATACTTCAGCATCCTTAAAATTAATAGCAAATAAATGTTCTGTATTACAAATACCATAGTTTGTGCTAAAGTATTTCTCTACGTATTCAATTGCTTCTTCTATATGGGGATTATTTTTAGTAGTGGGAGTTAATGGTGCTTTTTCTTTTTTGGGAAACTTGGCTCTATTCTCTGCATCAAAGGTCCATTTACCTCCAACCGGCTTCCCATCTGACTCTAATAATATATTCCTAGATTTTCTTTGCCAAGTATAAAAATCAGTTTGAAAATAGGTCTTCTTTTTATTAAAATGAGCTTCGACACTATTAAGTGTATTTAAATAATTTGGATTTTTATAAAAAATAACCTCTATGTCGTATTGTTTGCAACTATCTGTAATTTTTGTTTTAATCCAATTATCCACTGGATCAAATAGGCGTAGTTCTTTAAAATTATGAGCACATACATCTTTTATGAATAGTTCACATTTGTTTTGCTCTTGAGTCGCTTCTATATATACAACATCAAACCCTTGGTTTTTAAGATATTGCTCATAATATTTCATACTAGCCCTATGTAAGACAAGTTTTTCTTTATGAAAGGAATATTGATTAAAAAAATGCCACTCTTCTATAATAAAGACCTTTGCCCCTAGCTCCAATATTGGATTTTCTTTGAATAATTGATTGGGTAGAATAAGGAATGCTGTCTTTGGCATTTAAAGCAATGGATTTATTTGTATTGTACTAACAATAAAACAGTAGAAAAGTTGAAAATAACACTACATATTATTTATGTTTAGTGCACAGAATTTTATTTGTGCAATTTCTTTAATATTTTTGCATAGTGAAGTCAATTGCAACCATAATTCTTTTTACCGCTTTATTATGCCAAACCTTCTCTAGGTCTTTGGTCATGGCAGATTATATAGTAAATCTAGAGGTATACAAAAAATCTTGTGTTAATAAGGCTAAACCAAAAATGCATTGTAATGGAAAATGTCAGATGCTAAAGAAGATAAAGAAACAAGAAGGCGAATCAGAAACCAGTACTCCAGCACCAAAATTTAATACATCAGAATTGGTTCTTTCTTCTAAATCATTTTTCCCGTCAATTTCAGAATTTTCTTTAGATCATAATCCAAGTTTTAATCTTTATACTAGTGATTTTTCCTCCCATTATATAGGACCTATTTTTCATCCGCCTACAGTATAGTAATAATTATCAAGGTCACTTTTTTAATTATTAAACTATATCAAATGCAGAAAGCTATTATCAGCTACTGTATTGGTATTCATCTATACTCAAAATGAATAAAGCACATTGGCAAAAGTTAATCCGTAAATATCATCGATATCTAGGCGTATTTTTTGGTGTTCAGTTTTTATTCTGGACACTTGGAGGCTTGTATTTTAGCTGGACAAATATTAAAGAAATAAGAGGGGACAACATTAGAAGAGCGGAGCCTCCTTTAAAAATCAGTCAAAGTGAAATTTCACTTTCATCCATTATCAATAAACTCAAATACAATAAAGGATTAGATTCGGTTAAGTCTGTTCAGGTGGTTGATATTCTTGGAATTTCTTATTATCAAATAGGATATTTTAATGATGGTTTTGTAAAGCATCTATTAGTTAATACAAACACTGGCATTACAAAATCAACTATTAGCAAAGAGGAAGCAATATTAATTGCTCAAAGTAGATTAAATGTCAATGCTACCCCGAGTTCGGTAGCCCTTATCACCAATACCAATGGTCATCACGAATATCGTGAAAAGCCATTGCCTGCATATGCAGTAAAATTTGAAGGGAATATTCACACCACAGTGTATGTGGCAGCAAATCTAGGAACTGTACAAACTTTAAGAAATAACAAATGGAGGGTTTTCGATTTTTTATGGATGTTGCATGTGATGGATTATGAAAACAGAGACAATATAAACAATTGGATACTCAGAATTTTCTCTATTCTGGGCTTAGTCACCATTGCCTCTGGTTTCTTACTATACTACTTAACTTATAAAAAATCTAATCCTTCTTCTCTAATTCGTCGATAGTTTTCTTTGCAGCAGCCAATCTTGTTGCTTTATTCTTTTCAATTAATTTGTTTACAGCCCAATGCTCCAGTTTATGGTGCATTGGGATAAGCAATGCAGCTAATGCAACCAAACTTAATAGCATTAGAAATGGTGAATGATGTGTCACTTTTTCTAAAATCGGATGTATTAATAAATTCAAGAATTCAAACACAATTAATAATGAAACCACACTTAAAAATTGAATCACTTTAGTATTAGTGATATGCTTTCTACTAAATAAAATAAATAGCATAAAGAAGCTAATTATTCCAAGTGCAATAAAAGTGTATTCTAAATTCATTTTGCGTGACTCATCCGCCTGCTCTTCTTCTAGTTTCAATTGTTCTTGACGAGATTCTTCTTCAACAGACATCAATTGAGCTTGTTGAAGCGCTTTAATGTTATACAAGCTATCATTTGCTGCTCTATAAATTTCTGAATACTTAAATGCACTATCAATATTAATATCTCGATAAATATTTAATAATAACTTAGCCGGCTCTACATTCAAAGTGTTAAATGCAGTATTTCTTACACTAGCTATTGCCTTGGATGCATAAAGCTTTGCCGAATCAATTTGATTGTTTGTAAAGTAATATTTTGATATGGCATTATAAGCGATACTTTGAAATTTAGGAGAATTAATTCTTCTAGCTTCATTCAGCGCTAAGTTCCAATAATTCAAAGCTAAAGCAGGATTGTTCAGAGCTTGATGTATACTTCCAAATTGTAGATAGGTAGAAGTTAACCAATAATTGATTCCTGTTTTAATAGCTAATTCATAAGCTTTTTGAGTATAAATTAATGCCGAGTCAACCTTATTCATTGCTAAATAAATAGTACCCATATCATTAACTACACAAACGTATATTATATCTGGAGTGTACTTTGTTCCCGCTTCCATTGCTGCCTTATTATAAGATACAGCCTTTTCAAAATCTCCCATTGTCAAATAGGAAAGCGCTAACATACCTTTTCCAAATGTTTTCAATCTGTCATCATTGGCTTTTTCAGCAACCTGATTTGCCAAAATACCATATTTCAAGCTCTTCACCTGGTCTCCAAAAGCTATATAATCATAAGAAAGGCAAGAGTAACCAAGTCCTTGACATATTAAATCGTTATTCTTTTGACCATACAATAAAATTTTCTCAGAATTATGCATATCCTCCACCGGATTAGTCTCAGAAATAGTCAAGGCCGTCATGGTTAAATAATAACGAGCACTATCATTTTTCTCAGCAGCGATTTTAGGAAACAAAGAGTCCAAACTAGGTGGTTTTTTAGAAAAATCCACGTTCGGGCCCTGAGAAAAAGCCACATTGATACTAATAAGAGCTAAACATAAAATTCTAATAACTGTATTCATCTTCTTGGTTTGATTTAAATCGTTTTTATAAATTTTATTTTTTCTTTGTTACCACTAATGTGATATCATCTGGATTATGTTTACCTTCCATCCATTGATCAACAGATTGAATAAGTACATTTATTATGTCTTGTGCCGATAAATGACAACAAGTTTGTATTAAAGCCCTTAATCTATCATAATCATACATTTCTCCTTTTAAATTAGGTGCCTCTGGCAAACCATCTGAAACTTGTATCAAAACGTCTCCTGTTTCAAAGCTTCTTGTTATTTGTTCAAAAGATTCATTCTTTAAGCCGCCCAATGGAAGTCCGCTATGCATTATTTCTTCTACTGAATTAGCACCAGCTTTATACAGATATGTCGGAGGCATAGCTGCAGAACTCATTTTTAATTCATTTTGAGAAATTTCTACAATGTTCAAGCTCATTCTTAAGGTGCCTAAATCCACTTTTTTAACTACCTTATTCAATTTTTGTAAAATAATATTAGGCGCTAAAGCATCAATACCATTTAAACCTGCTTTAGTGATAGATACCATCATACCAGATGTTACACCATGCCCTGTGGCATCTCCACAAATGGAATATATATTGCCATTTTCTTGAGGTAAGAAATCATAATAATCACCACCCACTTCTGTTGATGATCTAATAAAGGTTGCTATATCTAAATCACTACGATTAGGAGATGATTTTGGAAGTAAGCTAATTTGCAAATCTCTAGCTGCTTGTAATTCTTTGTTTTTACGATCTTCTTCTATTTGACGAATTCTATTTTTTTGCTTTATTCTATTGTAAATTATTAAACTCGAAAATCCAATTACAAAAAATAAACTGAAGCCAATAATTAACTTTTTTCTTCTTACGGCATCTTCTGTTTTTTGCTTTTCTCTTAACTGTTCATTCAAGATAATATTATCAATTTCATTTACTTTAGATTTATCTGATAAAATATCCTTAATTCCACTACTAATTTTTAAATATTTGTACGCACTATCTTTAATATTCAATTCTTCATAAATCTTAGATAATAGTTCACTACTATGTAAAATGCCGTCAATAAATGAAATATTATTACTCATTTCATTAGATGCATTAGAATAATAAATTGCACTATCATACTTTTTTAACCCATAAAATGCTTGAGCATAGACCAATTTAGCTTGAGCAATATCCTTTGCAAAATTGTTTTTCATTAAATAGGGCATTCCTTCGAATAAATAATCAATAGCTTTTTGGTATTGTTTTGTTTTTACATAAGTATCTGCAACAATAAAATAAGTAAAGCCATACTTTTTATTTTCAGGTGCTTTTCTATTATAATCAACAGCCATTAAGCCATATTTTAAGGCTGAATCATATTCTGCTATCCCTTTATAATCATTAGCTAACATAGCTACGGGGTTCCATAAATCTTTAGACAAAAGGGTTTCTTTCATTATAGTTGAACCTTTTTTATCTAGCTCCTTTTTAACCTTACTATAACTTCCAAGACCTGCATAGCACATGTTTAAAAGAGCTGGGATAGCAGTATCGAAAAATGGAACATGTAAATTATATTCATCGACTTCTTTCTTTGCAAGATTAGCATAATATGTGCCTAACGAATAATTACTTTTCATCATTAGATAAGCTTGCGCTAAATATAAATGCGAATAGATTTGTAATAATTTAAAATCGTGCGTATTAGTATAGTTTTCAATTATTTTAAAATAAAAAATTGAACTATCCGCATTCCTGAAAAAATAATAACCCGAACATTTTAATAATTCTACAGCTTCATCATTATTTTGAGGATTTAAACTTACAAGCTTAATACTATCCTTGAATGAACCAATTTTCGTTTGATCAACTTCAAAGTTGTACTCCTTATTTTGCGAAAATCCAACATATGTAGTTAGAAGGAGAGCTACAATAAGATATTTTTTCATAATCTGCTTTTTGCTTTATTTTTTCTTAGTAACTACCAAAGTGATATCATCTGGATTACGTTTGCCTTCTAACCATTGATCAACAGATTGAATCAATACATTGATAATTTCCTGAGCTGTTAAATGACAAGATGTTTGTATTAATGCTCTTAATCTATCGTAATCATACATTTCACCTTTTGAATTTGGCGCTTCAGGTAAACCATCAGATAATTGAACCAATACATCCCCAGATTCAAAGTTTCTTGCTTCTAATACAAATTCTTCGTCTCTTAATCCTCCTAAAGGAAGGCCATTATTCATAAACTCCTCGATAGTATTGGATACAGCTTTATATAGGTAAATAGGAGGCATCGCGGCAGAACTTAAATACACTTCGTCTTGAGTGATTTCGGCAATATTCAAGCTCATTCTTAAAGTTCCTAGATCAATTCTCTTTACCACTCCATTTAATCTCTGTAATATCTTATTTGGTTTAACAGGGCTAATACCATTTAAGCCTGCTTTAGTAACCGACACCATCATACCTGAAGTTACACCATGACCAGTAGCATCTCCGCAAACACTAAATAAAGAACCATCAGTTTGTGGGAAAAAGTCATAATAGTCACCACCCACTTCTGTGGAAGATCGAATAAAAGTAGCGATATCCAAATCTGATCTCTTAGGATTTTCTTTAGGCAACATACTTTGTTGTAAATCTCTCGCAGCAGCTAATTCATTATTTTTTCGATCTTCTTCAATTTTTCGTAATCTTTCTCTTTGTTTACGCTTTCCATTAATATAAATGCCTATGGCAAAAAGTAACAAACAGATTGATGTTATAATCAGCTTCCTTCTTTGAATTGCTTCTTGTTCAGCTAATTCTTTCGCTTTTGTTTCTTCGCCAAGTGCAATATTTTGAGCTTCATTAATTTTTGATGAGTTATACAACTGTTCACTAAGTTGTTGTGATTTTTCTAAATATTTAAAGGAACTATCTAAGTTATTCTGTTTTTTATACATTTGATATAATACCTTATAGGCATTCAATAAACCTTCAGTAAAAGTGAATTTTTCAGAATATTTTACAACCTGTGTTCCATAATATATTGCAGAATCATATTGATTAGTTGCTGCATAAGCACTTGTTAGTCCGGAAGCCGCTTCAAGATAATCTTTATACAATGAGCTAATCAAAGTCAAAGGAATAGATAATTTATAATAAATAATTGCTGAGTCGTATTGTTTTAATGCCCTAAATATATCCCCGCCAACTATATATGCGCCACTCCATCTTTTTTCATATGGTCTTTGATTAAAATAATCAACAATTCCTCTATTATATTTTGTGGCTGAATCATATTCTTCAATTATATAGTAAGCTTTTGCAATATTCCCATCCGCAAAACCAGGTTTAATTCTTTTGCTTATTGGCCATCTTTCTAGTATGTTTTTTGTAGCAAGTTCTTTATTATGTAAATAAGCATAGCTAAATGACAAGTTATAGTTATACCAATTTCTCTTTAACGAGTCTGGCATATTTGAAGTTTTATTGGCTAATTTTCCAGATTCTGTAGCATAATGTAATCCTAGTGGGTAATTTCCAATAGTCTGATTATACGTCATTGAAATATGCGACATGGCAATAAATTCTAGTTTGTTATCTTTATTCTGCTTTGCAATTTCTGAAGCTTTATTAAAAAAGATTATTGCACTATCACCTTTAGACCATTCATAACGTATTCCTATATTCATTAAAATATCTACCTTTTTTTCGTAGGCAGTTGAATTTTCAATCAATTTTAACGAATCAGATAAGTTGAATTCTAAGTCTTTATAAAATTGCGCATTCAAATAATTTAAAGGCAAAATGAATAAAAATAGAATGATGATTTTTTTCATAGCAATCGTTTATTGTGTGTTTATATTTTTTTGGTAACTACCAAAGTGATATCGTCTGGATTATGTTGTCCGTCCAACCATTGATCAACTGATAGAATCAATGTATCAATGATTTGTTGAGAAGTCTGGCGACAAGAAGCTTTGATTAGATTTTTTAGCTGTTCATAATCGTAAGGTTCGCCAAGCTTATTAGGTGCTTCTGGAAGGCCGTCTGATAATTGGACTAATACATCGCCTTTATCAAAAGAAATAGTTTCTAATGGGAATGCTTCGTCTTTTAAACCTCCTAAAGGCAATCCGTTATTCATAAATTCTTGTATACTATTGGTGGCTGCCTTATATAAATATATTGGAGGCATTGCAGATGAGCTGATAAATATTTGATTATCAGTAATCTCAGCTATATTCAAACTCATTCTTAGTGTTCCTAAGTCAATTCGTTTTACTACTCCATTCAATCTTTCTAATATTTTATTCGGCTTTACAGGACTAATGCCATTTAATCCTGCCTTGGTTACTGAAACCATCATACCTGAAGTAACTCCATGTCCGGTTGCATCACCACAAACAGAATATAAACTACCATCTGGCTGTGGGAAGAAATCATAATAATCTCCACCTACCTCTGTAGAAGAGCGAATAAATGTTGCAATATCTAAATCAGCTCTTTTGGGATTTTCTTTAGGGAGCATACTTTGCTGTAGGTCTCGTGCCGCTTTTAATTCATTACTCTTACGTTGTTCTTCAATTTTACGAAGACGTTCTCTTTGCTTGCGCTTGCCATTAAAATATATACCAATAGCAACAAGAATTAAAAACAAAGCTGTTACTACTAATATTTTTTGTTGTTTGGCTTTTTGTTCTGCCAAGTCTCTTTGTTTGATTTCTTCGCTCATAGCCAAATTCTGAGCATCATTAAGTTTTAAGTTATTGAAAATAATATCTCTAATATCATTATACTTTACAATATACTTATACGCACTATCTTGGTTATTTTGACTCTTGTATATTTCATACATTATATGATAGGTTTTTTGTAAACCTTCATTGAATGTGACAATTTTAGCATTTTCAACAATTTTATTGCAATAAACTAAAGAAGAATCATATTGATTTAAGGCATAATAAGATTCTGCAATACCCATAAAAGCTTCTGATTGATCTTTTAGTACATTTCTAATAATACTGTGTGGTAATGATTTTTTAAAGTACTCAATAGCTTCATTATGCTTGTTTTCTCTTTGTAAAATCATCGCTTTAGAAATATATGGTATACCCCATCTATCCTTAAAAGCATATTTTTCATTCATTACCATTGCTATCGCATTATTCTTTTCTGCATTCACTAAATCATTATTTCTAATATAGGTTTCTGCATAAACACCATATGTGGTTAATCTTCCTTCATATGTATAACTGCTCTGAATTTTATTATATAGCTCTACGGTTTTATTTAAGTACTCATTAGTTTTTGTAGTATTTAATAAATATGAATAAGAGTTAGCAATAGAATAATATGCATAACATAATAAAATTTTATTATCTGTAATTTCTAAATTCAAAGCATTAACCGATTTAAGCATTTCAAATGAATAAAACAAGGCAGCAGGATAATTACCTAATGTATTTGAACTACAACTACTTTGATAAAAATATATCATTGGCAATCTATTCGGAAGCTTATTATCCAATGCTATTTTTTCAGCATTTTTTAAAAAAATCATTGCCGAATCCCCCTTGTAATAAGCGTAATTTGGAGCAATATTTAAAAGAATTGTCACTTTTTCATCTGCCTCAACGGTTTTATCTAGTTTTTTTAAGGAATCCTGAATATTAATATGACTATACCCAACTTGAGCATAAGTATGAGCAAAAAGAAAAAAAGATAAAACCAGTAGAAGATTTTTTTTCATGTAATCGTTTAATAATATTTCAGAAAATATTGTTTGGGTTTATTTTTTTTGTTCATTTACAGCAGCTCTTGTACTTAAACCTGTCATCCCATATTTTAATACAAAAGGAATAAGAATTGGGATTAATCTACCAATAGTTGGCTGGTATAATGTCACTACAAAAGAGATTACAAATAATATAGGAACTACTAGTGTAAAGTAAAAGCCCAATAAGATTCTTTCTCTTGAAATTTTATGTGTTAAAATATCATGCTTTGGATTACTCACATAAAACCATAAAATAGCATTCATAATAGCTGTTAAACAAATATTAGCTACATAAATTCCATATGGCAAGTGCAATTCGGTTTCTGAAGCATATTCACCTAATAAACCAGAAGTGAATGGCAATAATACCACTGAGAAAAGAAACATTAAATTCAACCAGATTAATCTAGTAGTGTATTTCTCTACATACCCGAAGATTCTGTGGTGTACGGACCAATAATAACCAACAATACAAAAGCTAATTAAAAAGCCCAATAGCAATAAGCCCATATGAGCTAGTCTATCCCATAATGCAGCATCTGTTGGATGTTCTACCACTGGTACTTTAAATTCTATCACCAATAAAGTAATTGCAATGGCAAATACGCCATCTGTAAAAAACGAAATTCTATCTAATTGAAAATGTAATTTATTTGAGCTGTGTCCTGCTTCTGCCATAAATTTATTTTTTTAATTGGGTTTTAATATTGGCCAATACCTTGGCTTTTAATGTATTTCTGGTTGTATTAGATGTCTTTGTAAAATAGGAGTGTTTAGATAAGAACTGATCTTGAATTTTTAACCAATCTAGTTCTGTAACTTCTTTTTTTAATCTCAACTCTTGTAATAATAAGGAGCTATTATCTATATAATCTTCTCTTCCTAAATAATCCAAGTCTGCGTCGCAAATAATTTGCTCTAAAATATTTTTAGGAGATTGGGGGATCTTAGTTGCTAAAATCATTCCGGTTATTTTATTAATCTTCTGAGCAGGAAAATCCATTGCGTGCAATACAGAGGTTGCATATTCGGACCCTCTAGCTTCATGCCTAGCTGGCTCCCATATATAACCCACATCGTGCAACCATGCTGCTAATTTCAAATCTGCTATATCTTCTTTATTGATTTTTTCTTTTTTTGCAATTCTTTCGGACTGCACTACCACATCTCTAATATGATGTATACTATGATAAGTATATTCTTTTGGTAAATGATTGATTAAAAATGATTCTATCATTTTAAAAGCTACTTCATAGTCAAAGGCTGGTCTTTGGTACAAAACCTCTCTTATTTCAATTGGTTTTACTTTACCTTTTACTTTGATTGGATTTAGTTTTCTGCCTTTGAATAACTTATTACTCTTAACCTGTTTCCAAACAGTATCTGAAACAATAATTTCATCCGCTTTTGCAGCAGAACATAATCTTGAGGCAAGATTAACCGAATCGCCAATTACAGTAAAGTTCATTTGTTGTCTTGAACCAATATTACCACTAATCACTTTTCCTCTGTTGATACCTATACCAATAGTAATAGGCAATTTAGAATGAATGATACGCTGTTGGTTAAACTCTATTAGTTTTTCCTGCATTTCGATTGCAGTTAATACTGCATTCTCTGTATCCTTTTCTGTAGAATTTGGCGCACCATAAATAACCATTAGGGCATCCCCAATAATTTTATCTAGTGTTCCATTGTACTTGAAGATAATTTCAATCATTAAATTGAAATACTCGTTCAATGTTTCCACTACTTCATTTGGAGGCATGGTCTCTGACATAGAAGTAAAGCCCCTGATATCAGAAAACAAAATAGTAGCTTCTTGTTCCTGTCCTCCCAAATTGAGCATATCATCATTTTCCAATAACTGATCTACGATTTGCTTGGAGACATATTTCTTGAATGTAGATTTTAATTTATCCAAATTGGACAAATCTTCCATAGCCACAACCGATCCAATAGGTTCGTTTTGATCATTTAGCAAAGGAGATACTGAAATATTAACAGAAGTAGATTTTCCGTTACAATCAATTTGTATTTGAGATTCAGAAATTGTCTCAAGTGCTATTTCACATTTTGAAATCAGTTCATTGATAATCTCATTTGACTCAAAAACGTATTCATAATGATTGCCAATAACTTCTTCCCTTTCTAAGTTAATGATAGAAGCTGCAGCTCTATTGACATGGTTGATTTCTCCCATTAGATTGGTAGTAAAAACACCTGTAACAATAGATTGCATGACGTTATCATTGAAGGTCTTTGCTTCTTTGATATTTTCAATCAGTTTGATATTATTATATGCAACCCCCGATTGTGTTGCAATCGCAGAAAGCATATTAGTATCAGACTCATCAAATGCCGAAACACCCGCTCTTGATTCTTTATCAAATAGTACAATGACCCCAGCCAACTCTTTTTTATCTAAAAGTGGTGCAATTAAGCCGTAAGTGCATTTAGTTTTTGACAAGAAAGGATCACCTGCAATATTTACATGCAATGCTTTTCTTTGTTGATACACTTCATTAAAAAAGCCACGCTTTTTATTAAAGATGACGCCTTTTAAAGCTTCTACATCTATATTGAACTCTGCTTCAATTTGAAATAAATCAGAATTTTCATTCTGCATTAAAATCATTCCCGAAGAGGCGTTCAAGACTGCACAAGACTTAATCAGTATCTCTTGTAATAAAACAGAGACATTTTCAAAAGAGCTTAACTCATTTGTGATATCCAATAAAGTCTCTAATTCTAAATACTTTAATTGAAGCTCGTTTATATTAAACTGCTTTGACATTATAAGCCACTAACCGCTTCTTCTTCTGTTGCAAAAACAGTTGAATATTTAGTAAGGCCCATAATATTGAATGTTTTTGATACAATGGGTGCTAGATTGTAATATCCAATCTTGCCATCTACTTCTTGCAACTTCTCGATGATCTCAATTAAAATAGATACACCAATACTGTTCACTACTTTAGTACCTGCCATGTTAATCAAAAATTTATTTTGACCAGCACTCATCTTATCATAACATATTGCTGATATAGCTTCTCCACCTTCGTTATTTAAATAACCGTCTGTTTCAATAATTACAATTTGGTTTGCCTCTTTAGTACTTTTAATAAATCCGCTCATGTCTATTTTATTTTAATGTTTGATATTTTTTTTCATTGTTACTGTTGTGCCATCACTATTAGATTCAAATTCAACAGAATCCATTAGCTCTTGAATTAGCTGTAAGCCCCAGCCACGCTTACGTTCTTCTTTCCCTATTTTGTTTTCGATTTTTGGTATCTCCACTTTTGTTTTATCAAATCCAATACCTTGATCTATTACTTTTACTACTAAAGAATCTTCTTCAATTAAAAAGTGAATAAATACATTGTTATCAGACTTTGAATGTTCAAAAGCATTAATACAGGCTTCAATCAGCGCCATACTAATTTCACCACTTTGTTCTTCATCCAAATTCATGTGCCTAGCAATTACTTCGGCAGTTTGTGTTGCAATCAATTCCATATTAGGAATAATTGGCAACTTAAGTTCTACACTTGGTTTTTTCATTTGTATTAATTTGTACTATTTTAAAAATTTTATGCTACTAAATTTAATTAAAAAATGTCAATTATGATATTAGTCATGTTTAATTATCACAATAGTAATATCATCTGGATTATGTGCTCCTGCTAACCAGATATCTGCCTGACTCATCAATTCTTTAATTAAAGTCTCAGCATTCATGTGGCTATTTTCCGTAATGATAGATTGAATCTGATGATAATCAAATAGTTCTCCTTGTGCATTTGGAGCTTCTGCTAATCCATCAGATATAATCGCTAATATATCCCCTTTGTTAAATTCTGTAGTTAGTTCATCGTAATCCACTTTATTGAAACTTCCTAAAGGAATACCAGACAACATAATTTCTTCTGTAGATTGACTATTCGCTCTGTAGATAAAATAAGGTGGCATACCTGCAGAACTCAAAGTCAATTGATTGCCTTTTAAATGGGCAATATTTAAACTCATTCTTAAGATACCTAGATCTACTTTCTTAACCACCGTATTTAAAGCAGAAAGCATTTTATTTGGAGCCATTTGTGGTAAACCAATGATGCCTGCTTTGGTAATAGACACCAACATACCTGAAGGGGTTCCATGACCAGTAGCGTCACCACATATTGCATACAAAGAACCATCAGATTGTTGGAAAAAATCATAATAATCACCGCCCACTTCTGTAGAAGTTCTTAAATAAGTAGCAATATCTAAATGATCAATTTTTGGATTTTGCTTTGGCAGCAATCTTTCTTGCAATGCTTTTGCTTCTGCTAATTCATTATTCTTGCGTTCGTCTTCTAATTTTTTCTTTTGCTGTTTTTGTTTATATTGAATGAAAATATAAATACCAAACAATACTATCAAAATATAAATAGTATATGCCCACCATGTAAACCAAGGGGCAGGCAATATTTTTATTTTAACATATGCTCCTTCTTCATTCCATAATCCATCATTATTAGAAGCAATTACCCTGAAAGTATATTCACCGGCAGGAAGGTTGGTGTAAGTGGTAAAATGCCTTGATCCAGATTCTCTCCACTCTGTTTCATAACCTTCCATTTTATACTTATACTTATTTTGTAAAGTATTTTTATAGTTGAAAGCAACAAAATCAAAAGCTAAAATATTTTCATTGTATTTAACAAGAATTGGATTGTCGTGTTGCACTGATTCAATGGGTACAATTTTATTTTTAATTGTAACCTTTTGAATAATTACTGTAGGCTTTTGCTCATTATCAGTAATGTCTTTGAAGTTAAAATAATTTATACCACTTTGGCCTCCATAAATAAAATCACCATCCTTAGTCATAAAATTAGCCCAAGAATTATACTCATAACCTTGCGCACCTTCACTTGGCGTCAGGTTCTTAAACTGGTTATTTAGAATACTATATCTAATTAATCCATAATCAGAAGACATCCATAAATTATTACCTCGATCAATTTTTAAATCATATACCAATTGTGTTGGCATGCCATCATTAATCGTAAAAACTTTTTTAGTCTGTTGTTTTAAATTGATTTCAGCTAAACCATAATCATACCCAGAAATATAAGCAACACTATCTTTATAGACTACTAAGTTGAATAAACTAAATAAAGATCTATATGCAAAATCACTAAAATTCATTTTTGATGTCAATGTCTTGAAAGAATTTTGACCTTCATTCCAAAGTATCAACCTTTTGTCCGTCAGAATATAGGTCTTTCCTAAACCAGAATGATAAAAAGAATATATTCTTTCCTTGTTCAATGATGCTAATGGCGCATATGGGACCCCAGTGAAATTGCCATTACTGTCTATAAGTTGAATGGATTGTATTCCTCCAAAAATAAAATTTTTATTTTCTGTAATATAGCTTTGACCAAAACTATTATCAGTAGGAGTTTTCATCAAGTCATTTGTATTTCCATAAGACTTGAATGATTTTTCATTACGACCTTTTTTGAATACCTCAAATCCTGCGTTCAATATTATTCTAGTATTGAACAACCAAACGTTTTGTTGAGCATCTTCTGTAATCAACCAAACTGACCCTAGTTTACCTTTGGTTTTAGGCAGGTACTTAGTTTGTATTTTTGTAGTTAAATCAATTTCTATAATACCGTCATCAATATGATCAGAACCAGCAACCCACAAATGTTTGTCCGGACCAATATATGCACCCCATGTATTAGTAAAAGGTAATTTTAAATCGTAGGGTTCTTTATCAGAAATAGTTTTTATTTCTTTTCTTGTTGGATTGTATTTAAATAATCCGTCGTTGGTAGCCATCCAAATATTTCCCTGTTTATCTTCAATAATTTTATTGATGGCTTTTTTTACAAATAACTCATCTGGATAATTGTCTTTATTTAGATGTGTAACTGTATTTGTTTTTAGATGTATAATATCTAAACCTTTTTTAGGAACTTTTGCCCACAAGTCTTGCTTTTTTATATCAAAATAAATAGAACTTGTGCTGCTATCCATTATTGTATTATCAATTCCTTTTTGAAATTGGAATGCCGGTTTCAATCCGTCTGCTTTACTAAAAATATAGATTCCTTTGTTAGATGAAGCATACCAATGTGAATTATCTTTCTGAGTAATGTCTCTAAAATTTGTTTCAGTAGCGATAACCTTAGTCTCAAGATAACTTTGAGTAAATTTTTTTGTTTTGGTATTAAATACAACAAGTCCATCAACTGTTGCAATTAACAATTCACTATCTGATATTTCAGCCATCTTGGTGAACATATTAGATCCATAACTAAATTGTTTCCAGGTTTTTGTAGTTGTATTAAATAAAAGCAAGCCGTCTCCGTAAGTACTAATAAAAATTTCCTTGTCATCTTTGCTAAAAGAAAAATCATTGAATGTATTAAATGCATTTTTACTTGAATAGCTCTCCCAGGTATCTGTTGCTCTATTTAACTTGGAAATATTATTTTGAGTACCTACCCATAAATTTTGCTGATGGTCTTCTTTAATTACTCGCTTTTGACCACTTGGAATGGATGTTGAGTCAAAAACACTAGACCTATAATTCTTAAAAACATAGCCATCAAATCGCTCCAAGCCTATAGTGCCGACCCATATATACCCCAAATGATCCTGAAACACCGTAAAACATCCCCCCTCAGATAAGCCTTCCTTAATCTTATAACTTTCGAAAGAATAGTCTGTTGGGTACTGAGCATTTGCCCCAAATTGGCTCAAAATGAATAAAAAAGTAAAAAGTAAGGATTTTGGGAATCTCATAAGGTAATTTGTTGAAAATGAGTCTACTAGATCTGTTATCAAAATACGTTCACTAGTGTTAATTTGCTGTTACATAGGGCTTTAATATGTTCCCATTGGGCAAAAAGGAACAAAAATGCCATTTGTCATATTCTTAGAATTTAGTCCATTTTTAAGCACAATTTTACCTATCTTGAAGCCTATTACACTAGTAATCACCCATTTATGGCCATATTTTTCCCCTTATTTGGGATTTTTACATCCTTTCTGCTGATTTACTATTTAAGTTCGCTGAATAGATCTAACTTTTTTCTTGCCCTTTTCTTCCTTTGTTGCAATATGGTGGTCTTGGTATATTATGGGCTACATTTTACCAAGGATATTTTCTGGGAAGGCGTCTTTTTTGTGCATTGGTTACCGCTCTCTTACCTATTGGGTCCGTTCTTGTTTTATTATGTTAAGTCCACTTTGTCAGATAGCAATAAATTAGAAAAATGGGACTGGCTGCATTTGATTCCTGCTGTTTTCATCATTTTTAACTGCCTGCCATTTACTACTTTGCCTTTTGAGCAGAAAAAGGCGATTGCCCACGAAATTGTCAATATCACAGAAAACTATACCCTGGATTTCAATTTTGTATCTTTTGAGTTTATCCTATTATCTAGATCTGCTCATTTATTAGTCTATGCAGTGTATTCCATTTGGTTCTTTTTCAAACACAGTAAGCATCTAAAAAAGCAATTTGGTATGCTGCCTACTAACCATGCTATTGTTCAAAGATGGATTTATATTTTAGCAACAGCCCAAATTGTAATTGCCATCAATAGCATTGGGCATATGTCTACTTTATATGATATTAAGTTTTCCATATTCGGCATTCCTTCATATAAAATATTTACGGAGAAATATTATTTTGGAATTTGCGGAACTGGATTTTTTTTACAAAATATTTTCTTGTTCTTATTCCCAAAAATACTTTACGGTAATATTTCATATACGGTAGAAAAAGGCAAGGACAATATTTTAGATGAGATAAAATCTAGTTTACCTAAAAAGTCAAAAGAGACCAACACGATACAAGATATTGGACCTACTATTGAAACATATTTGACAACAACTCCGTTTATACATAAAGAATTTTCTTTATCTCAAATGTCTTTTGATATAAAAATTCCTGAGAGAGTTTTATCTAATTATTTTAATAAAGAATTAAATATCACTTTTAGTGAATGGAGAAGGCAACTAAGAATAGATCATGTGTGTAAACTAATTGAAGCGGGAGAATCCAAGAACCTAACCATTGAAGCCATCGCAGCAAATGCAGGTTTTGCTTCTAGATCTAAATTTATAGATGCTTTTAAAGAGCGAAAGGGCGTTACACCTTCCGTTTTTATTAAATCAATTGTATGAATTTCCAATAATTATTAGAAATTCAATTGCAACTGAATTCTTAACAAACTTCCTTTTTGATGATTTGATTGATTTTTGAAAGACTCAAATCTTCTATCAGAAATAGTATACATAGTAACTAATTCGACATTTTTACTAGGCTGCCATTCAATCCCTAATTCAAATTCTTTAACATCATAAGCCATTGCATCCATTTCGTGTTTTTTACCACCTTGATAATATTGAATTCTAGAGAATGGAATAATAACGTGTTTGCCTTTTTGAGTTTTGTAAGAAGCAGTTAAATATCCTCCATTTAAAGAAGAAACTTCTATAGAATCAGTAACCTTATTAAATTTTGGACCTTTACCAATATTGTATTCAGCTTGAATACCAAAAGGTTTAGGATACAAAACAAAAGATCCTGCTACTCTTTGATCAAGGAAAGCTTTATTTGCAGGAACTTTTACACCTGTATTTATTAAATCTGAAGTCAAAGTATATTTACCAGTATATCCCTGTATTCCCATTTCAACAATTTGATTACCAATTTCAAATGGATAGCTAAATCTTGATACAACATGTGGAGTATTATTTGCTTCTGCCTTGTTTGCTGTTTGGCCATTGTATACACCGAAACTAAAAACTCCATAATCACCAGATCCCTTTAATCCATCATTCACTAAACTTGAAAAAAGCGTTCTTGTTTTCTTTGGCGCCCAATAAAAAAATACCCCAAGATCTCTTTCATTAGAAACTGCACTATTCAATGCGTCATTTCTGTCTAATGGTAATCTGTTTTGAGAAGATTGCATATTTTCAAATCCAAAAGGAACCTTACTTTGACCTACTCTTAGTCTAAATTCATTTTTCGAATCTAATCCTAAGTCAACATACGCATCTCTTAATTGTCCAAAATTATTAGCAGTTGAAGATGCGCTAGACGCAAAATCTGGTTGAAAATAAAAATATACTCTATCATTTAACTGCCCACTTAAAATAACACGCATACGACGAATAAAAAAACCTCCATTTTCACCCCAGCTCTTATCACATTGAGCACATTGTAATAAAGGATTGGTTTCAAATAATCGATTATACCTTGCTTGCATATAGCCTCTCAATTGTATGGTTTCATACCATTGTTTTTTTACAGGTGCAACAGTCTTTAAGCTGCTTTGTGCAAATGTCATATTAATAGAAAATGAAATGAAAATTACCAAAAGGAAGAGAATAGATTTACGCATGTGTTAATGTTAAAGGGCAAAAATATTAGCAGTAGATTACTAAATTGTTACCCCTGTATTAACAAATTGTTAAGTAATTGACGTCTATTAGCAATCCAATATTGGTTCAAGATGTAAAATCTCCTCTTCTGTAAAAAGCCTAGAGTGTACTATAAACCTATAACCTAAAGGAATTTCTAAAGAAAAACTTGAGCCTCTGCCTTTAGTTATATCTATAGTAAGTTGTGTATGTTTCCAATATTCATATTGGTCTCTACTCATATAAAAGCCGCAATCTTCAATTGTGCCTAATTGAATATCACTTCCGCCTAATTTAAATTCTCCTTTTTCAAAACACATTGGTTGTGATCCATCACAACAACCGCCACTTTGATGAAACATGAGTTCACCAAATTGTTGTTTTAATTGTGCAATTAAACCAGATGCTTCTTTGGTAATTAAAACTCTTTTTACCATATATAATGAATTTACATGAAAAAGGCCCTCTATAATAGCAGAGGGCCTTAAAGTTTTAAATTAACTACTAAAAGAATCCTAATTTGTTTTTATCATAAGAAACTAACATGTTTTTAGTTTGTCTATAATGACTTAGCATCATCTTATGTGTCTCTCTGCCAAATCCAGATTTTTTATACCCTCCAAAAGGCGCGTGCGCAGGGTATGCATGATAACAGTTTACCCAAACACGACCTGCTTGTATAGCTCTTGGCACTTGGTATAATTCATGAGCATCTCTTGTCCAAACACCTGCACCTAAGCCATATAAAGTGTCATTTGCAATAGCTAATGCCTCTTCTGTAGTTTTAAATGTAGTAACACTTGTAACTGGTCCAAAAATTTCTTCTTGGAAGACACGCATTTTATTATGCCCTTTAAAAATGGTAGGCTGAATATAATAACCGCCACCTAATTCACCATCTAATTTATTTGCTTCTCCGCCACATAATACTTCTGCACCTTCTTCTTTACCAATTTTTAAGTAAGAAAGTATTTTTTCAAATTGATCATTAGATGCTTGCGCTCCCATCATTACAGATCCATCTAGAGGATGCCCAACTTTGATTGCTTTTGTTCTTTCAACAACTCTCTTCATAAACTTTTCATAAATACTTTCATGAACTAAGATTCTTGAAGGACAAGTACATACTTCACCCTGATTTAAAGCAAACATTACAGCACCTTCCACAGCTTTATCAAAAAATGCGTCATCATGATCTGCTACTGAAGGGAAAAAGATATTTGGAGACTTACCACCTAATTCCATAGTTACTGGAATTAAGTTTTCAGAAGCATATTGCATAATCAATCTACCTGTAGTTGTTTCTCCAGTAAAAGAAACTTTAGCAATTCTTGAAGAGGTTGCCAATGGCTTTCCCGCTTCTGGGCCAAAGCCAGTTACAATATTTAATACACCAGCTGGCAATACATCAGCAATCAACTCCATTAAACACATAATTGAAGTAGGCGTTTGTTCTGCTGGCTTTACTATAGTGCAACATCCGGATGCTAATGCAGGTGCAATTTTCCAAGTTGCCATTAATAAAGGAAAGTTCCAAGGAATAATTTGTCCAACAACTCCTATTGGTTCATGTAATACAATACTTACTGTTGTTTCATCATGTTCGGAGATGGCACCTTCTTCTCCTCTAATTACTCCGGCAAAATACCTGAAATGATCAATACACAATGGCAAATCAGCTGCCCTAGTTTCTCTTAATGCCTTTCCATTATCAATAGTCTCCACTGTTGCTAAATACTCCAAATTATCTTCCATAATTTGAGCAATCTTTAACAATAAATTGCTTCTATAGGTTGGAGAAGTTTTACTCCAAGTTGTAAAAGCTTTTTCTGCAGCATCAATAGCAAGTTCAATATCTTCTTTGCCTGATCTAGCTGCTTTAGTAAATACTTTACCGTCAATTGGTGAAACATTATCAAAATACTCACCCTTTACTGGTGGGGTAAATTTACCTCCGATGAAATTGTCATACTTAGGTTTGAAAGTAGGACGTGATACAATTGTTGACATAGCTTTATCGTTTTAGAATTCAATACTAGATTGAATTGTTTAAAAATTATAGTATATTTAAGTCAGATTGTAGCACAAAAAGGTCACCTAACGAAAATGCTTGCATATGGCTTATTCAAAAAAGCTTCAAAATGTTGCACTAAACTCCGAAAAGTCCTTAAAGACCTTGGTGGAGAATAGAACTGCCTATAGCCTGGAAAGGTGTGAGTTAAATGTATTTGAAACGCACCAATCAAGTGCAATGGTTCCACTAACTTTCAATGATTTTGTAGTTACAAGTATGCTAAGGGGTAAAAAAGTCATGCACCTTTATAATCAACAAGGATTTGAATATTTACCCGGTGAAACCGTATTGGTTCCTGCTGGCGTTAAGATGGAAATAGATTTTCCAGAAGCAACAAAAGATAACCCAACTCAATGTATAGCTTTAGCCATTGATCATCAGAAAATTGATACTACTTTAAGTTTTTTAAATGACAAGTATCCAAGGATGGGCTCTGAATATTGGAACTTCAGTAAAAACAATTACCATTTTCAAAATAGCATTGAAATTGCCAATCTGTTAAACAAGATAATCAATATCTGTTCGAGCAGTTTGCCATTAAAAGATATTCTAGCAGATTTAAACTTACAAGAATTAATTGTCAATATTATTCAAGCCCAAAATAAAATGGAACTGGATCAAATTGATACTAGTTGCAATACCAACGCCCATCCTCTTAACTATATTACCAGCTTTATTAAAGCCAATATTCATGAAGATATCAAGCTAGGTGTTCTTAGCGAAAAGGCATGTATGAGTAAGGCTACATTTTATAGATCTTTCAAAAAAGAGTATGGCATAAGCCCACTTGAATATATTATATCTGAAAAAATCAAGTTGGCAAAAGCTTTATTGAATAACCCCAAGAATACAATCAAATCTGTTGCTTTTGAATGCGGCTTTCATGATGTAAACTATTTTGTAAGATTGTTTAAAAAAATGGAAACTATCACACCTGGCCAATATCAACAATTAATCCATTCTAATTTAGGCCATAATTAAAACCCTCTTATATTAGTTTTGTATTATTTTTGCTTATCTTGATACCAAGCTAATGAATAAATTTACCATCTATACTCTTTGTGTTTTTATCCTACTTGTAACTGCATGTAAACAAGAACCCGATTTTGAATCTGTAAAAATTGGAGAAAACAATTGGATGATCAAAAATTTAGATGTAAGCAGATTTAGAAATGGAGATTCTATCCCAGAAGCAAAGACTAAATTAGAATGGGCTGCCTATGGTATGTCAAAAAAAGCAGCATGGTCTTATTATAATAATGATATTGGAGAAGGTGCGCAATTTGGTAAACTATATAATTGGTATGCTGTGAATGACCCTCGTGGTTTAGCACCAAAGGGATGGCATATTCCAACAGACGTGGAATGGGGTTTATTGGTACTAGAATTAGGCGGAGACAAGAAAGCCGGCGAGGCTTTAAAATATACTTATGGCTGGGCAAACACCAATACAGGGTCTGGCAATGGCACTAATAGCAGTGGCTTTGAAGCTTTAGCTGGTGGATTAAGAAATGGAATGGGCGCATTTGGATATAAAGGTCAAGGTGGTGGTTGGTGGTCTTCTACTGCTGTAGACACTGCAAAGTCTTGGTATCGTTTTGTATTGTATGCAAGCCCGATGGTTTATAAAGACGCTTACGGCAATAGAAATGGTTTGGCTGTTAGATGCGTAAAAGATAAGTAGATGAAATTTTACTTTCATAAATACATTTGTTTTTCGGTCGCTGTTTTTTGTTTTACAGCATGCACAAGTAAAAAAGAAAATATTGCCTTTGATCCAAACAATGGCGGATTATTTTTACCCGATGGATTTGGAGCAGTAGTAGTAGTGGATAGTATTGGACCTTCGAGACATTTAGCAGTAAAAGAGAATGGTGATATTTATGTAAAATTAAAAATCATATCAGAGGCCCCAGGTTCGGTAGCATTAAGAGACGAGAATGGAGATGGTAAAGCAGATATCATTCAGCCATTTGGTAATTATGTGAATGATGGCATTTTTGCAACAGGCATGCGAATTCATAATGGCTATTTATATTATAGCACAGAAAAAGTAGTTTACAGACAAAAATTAGATGATCAATTAGTTCCCAGTTCAAAACAAGAAATTGTTTTAATGGACGAAAGCGATCAATGGCATATCGCTAAACCTTTAAGCTTTGATAAGGAAGGAAACATGTATGTTCCATATAGCGCACCATCAAATGCATGTGCTAGTTATATTAGTTCAACTGGAAATTCAACTCAACAAGCAGGACAGTACCCTTGTCCGGAATTAATCAACCATGCAGCTATTTGGAAGTTCAAAGCAAATGCATTGAATCAAACCCAGAAAGATGGTATACAAATTGGCACGGGCTTAAGAAGCATAGTTGCCATGGATTGGAATACGAGTACCAATAAATTATATGCAGTGCAACATGGAAGAGATGATTTGCATTTATTATGGCCAAATAATTTTAGTGCTTGGGATAATGCAGTGAACCCTGCTGAAGAATTATTTGAAATAAACGAAGGCAGTAATTATGGATGGCCATATGCCTACTATAATTTGAATACGCAACAAAAAATACAAGCTCCAGAATATGGTGGAGATGGTAAGAAAGCTGCTACTGATAAATCTTATACTAATCCATTAGCAGCATTTCCTGCACACTGGGCTCCTAATGATTTATTATTTTATAAAGGTGAGCAATTTCCGGAGCGATATAAAAACGGCGCTTTCATTGCATTTCATGGATCTACTAATAGAGGACCCTATCCTCAAGCAGGTTATATTGTAGCATTTGTGCCTTTTAATAACGGAAAACCATCTGGCGAATGGGAAGTATTTGCAGATGGCTTTGCAGGAGTGGACACTATTGTAAATGTGAGCGATGCCAAATATAGACCAATGGGTTTAGCAGAAGGGCCTGATGGATCTTTATATATAAATGATTCTAGAAAAGGAAAGATTTGGAGAATTCTTTACAAAGAAGATAAAGCAAAATTTACTGCAAGTGCTCTAGCTAAAATGAATCAAAGAAAAATTACTGCAACTAATATTAAAACTCCAGATCCTATAAAAGATATTATTCAAATAAAGTATAGTAAGACTGGCGAAAGAATTTACCAGACCAATTGCATCAATTGCCATCAAGCTAACTTAAACGGAGATGGCAATAGATATCCGAGTTTAGTAAAATCTAATTATTTAAACGACCAGTCTAGTTTTAGAAATTTAATATCTAATGGAAAAGGCAATATGCCGGCTTTTAAAAATATTAGTGACAAAGAAATAAAAGAATTAGAAATTTATATTCAATCAGTTTTATCAAAAAAATAAGCTACTTAAAAATTATCTAAGCTAGATTTTTTTGCATATGCAGTATTGGGTGCATAAATAAATAAACAAGAAGCACCTTTTATCGTATTAATAATTTTCGCCACTTGGTTATTAGGTACTGCAGGGCAACCCAAACTTCTTCCAATATATCCTTGTTGCTCGATAAATTTATTGCTCACATAATCTGCTCCATGAATAACTATAGCTCTTTCTTTGGCTTGATCATTAATCCCTTTTTCGACACCATTTAATACTAGGGATGCACCATGCTTACCTTTGTATATCCCACCAGTTATATAAAAACCTAAACTACTTTGAAAAGAGGATAATTTATTGGAAAATTGATTAGCCATCTTAGTCCCCGAATTACGTCCATGTGCCACCAAACTTTTTACTACCACTTGCATTAATTGCATATCTATAATAAATAATCGCTCTTCATTACTTGGCTTACTAAAATCTGCAATAGTTAGATATTTCACATTCGCTAATTTTCCCAAATTGCGTAATTTTTGATAGCCAGTAACAGCTATTTGAATTGCTTCTTGGTTGATATTGTATTGGGAGGAGATATAACTTACCTGATCAGCAATACCCAAATTGGTATTATCGCTGTTATGGCTTGATCCCGAAAAGACACCAACCACTAAAAACAATATGATAAGAAATAAATGCTTCATATAAGTGAAGCTGCAAAGGTACGAAGATTATAAGGGCTTATTGTAGATATTACGGTAATAGATCAATTTTAACTTTTCATCGAAGTCAATTAAATGGTACCAAACAATTACATTAACTTTTTCAGTCATTTGTATATTGATGGGCTTAGGGTTCTTATAACAGTTTTCAAAATCTATACTATCTAAAGCTGCTTTATTATTTTTTAACAAATACTTAGCCATTTCAATGGGCTTCTCCATTCTCATGCAGCCATGACTAAAGTATCTATTATTCAATGCAAATAATTCTTTTTGGGGGGTATCATGCAAATAAATGCCATATGGATTATCAAAATCTAATTTTATAATACCTAAAGAATTATCGCAACCAGTGCTTTGTCTGATATAAAAAGGGAAGTTTGTGGTATCTACATCATACCAATTTATTTTGTATGGGTTTAGCTTTTTATAATTTAAATCTCTAACTTCTAAATGATTTCTATCTAAATAAGCAATATCGTTTTTAATAGAAGGCAGCATTTCTCTAACCATAATACTTCTTGGAACATTCCAATAAGGATTCACTACCAATTGATTCACCGCTGCAGTTAAAGTTCCACTAGGAGTAGCTGCTTTTCCAACAATTACTTTCATATTCATCACGGTCTTCCCATTTTCTGAAACCCTTAATTTGGCAGAGGGCAGATTCACCAAAATGATTTTATTATTCTTTTGAGCAGTATGCAGCCACCTATAATCATTAATAGCTTTATTCACTATTTGAATAGCTCTATTTGGCTTTGGTATTGAATCTTGTAATTTTTTTAATTCAACTAATAAAAGTTGTAGCTCTTTAGATTGATTATTATAATAATTAACCAAATCTATTAATTTTCCTTTTTGTGCATATTTAATCACCTGATGCATTACTGTATCCTTGTCTAATTTAAATTGTACTCCATAATAGCCAATACTTGGCAAGCGATTACCATAAGCTAATTCAGAAAAAAAATGAACGGCCGCTTTATTAATTGACAAATTAGTATTTGCAGTATCTGTTATTGCTTTATTACTTGTATGACGATAATCCGATTGGTTTAAACCATAATACTTGCTTTGAGCAATCAAACTATCTAAAATATTAACTTGCTTCTGAGAGCTACTCCAATTAAACATAGTATTATTTTCTTGCGCCTTTAACAATAAGGCCTGAAAGATCACTATAAGTAGCAAGAAGGCTTTTTTATCTATAATCATACACTATAAAGGTAAATCTATTAAATTTACAGAAGCAGTTAAATTAATATGAAAATCAATTCTATTCTATTGGTATGTTTAATGAGTCTTTTTTGTTTTATCGCAAATGCTCAAAACAGTGAAAAAGGCTTCACCATCATTCCACTTGGTGTTAAAGGGGGATTAGACGAATCTAATCTGTCTGCTTATTTGGTTAAAGCCAATGGGGCTGAACAATTTATATGCTTAGACGCAGGAACCATTTACACTGGTCTTCAAAAAGCAGCTAACGCAGGTCTATTCCCTCCTTTAAGCGATGCTACTGAAATTCAAAAAAAATATATCAATAGTTATTTTATTTCCCATGGGCACTTGGATCACACTGCGGGCTTAGTGTTAAACTCTCCTGGGGATAGTTTTAAGAAAAATATTTACGCTATTCCTTCTGTGATCGATGTTTTCAAGAGTAGTCAGTTTAGCTCCAAGTCTTGGTCTAATTTTGCCAATGAAGGAGATAAACCTGTAATTGGAAAATATCAATACCAATACTTAATCCCAGAAAAAGAAATCGAAGTCGCAGCTGTAGGAGTTTTTGTTACTCCTTTTGTTTTAAGTCATGTAAAACCTTATGAGAGCACTGCATTTTTGGTTCGCAATCAATCAGACTATATTCTTTATCTTGGAGATGCTGGACCAGACGAAGTAGAAAAATCCACCCAGCTTGCTATTCTTTGGAGTCATATCGCACCGATTATTCAAAAAAAGCAATTAAAAGCTATCATGATTGAAGTATCTTTTAGCAATAAAGTACCTGACGCTTCTTTATACGGCCATTTGACACCTAATTGGTTGATGAAAGAAATGAATAAGCTATATCAACTTGCAGGAAATAATTTAAAAGAAGTCGCAATCATGGTAACACATATTAAACCCTGCGATAACTGTGAAACTACTATAATTAAAGAATTAGAAAACGCTAATACACTTGGACTACAATTAAATTTCCCTAGACAAAGTCAATTGATACAGCTAAAAGACTAAACTAAAAGACCCGATCAAGCAATTTGATCGGGTCTTTTTTATAAATTATACATCGAGCTCCCCCAAGGGGACTCATTTTTATTTTACAAAATATTGTACAATATAATATACAATCGCGGCGAGCACTGCGCTTACTGGGATAGTTAATACCCATGCCCATAATAAGTTAGTAGTAACGCCCCATCTTACAGCACTCAAACGCTTTGTAGCACCCACGCCAATAATAGAACCTGTAATGGTATGTGTAGTAGATACTGGAATACCCATTTGTCCTGTAAAGAATAAAGTGAATGCCCCTGCAGTTTCTGCAGCTACACCTTCTAAAGGAGTCACTTTAGTAATCTTGGAACCCATGGTCTTTACAATCTTCCATCCACCACTCATTGTACCCAAACCAATAGCTAAATAACAAGCTACAGGCACCCAATTAGGTAAAGAACTAAAATCTTGAATACTACCATTGGCAATTAATGCTGCTCCAATAATACCCATTACTTTTTGTGCATCATTACCACCATGACCAATACTAAATGCAGCAGAACTAAATAATTGCAGTTTTTTAAACATATTTGCCACAGTGTATGCGGTAGGTGTTTTAAACTTCTCTACATATAAATAGATCAACATAAATAATATTGCAGAACCAATAATACCGTTTACAATGACCGAATTATCTGCTTTATCAATTTCGCCTGCAAAAGATTTTTCAATATTGAATTTTTCAATTTTTGCTTTTACCTTGTCATAGTTTTTAGGATCAATAGGATAAATAGCATTAACAGCACTCATGGCAGAATCCAAACTAATTGAACCAGCTAAATATAATTTTAAAGGTTCTTTATACCCCTCTGTTTTTTCTTTAGCTATATCATATAATGCTTTCGCTTCTTTAGATTCAGGAGCCTTAGCTTCTAGTACTAAAAAATTATTTGCATTTCGGGCAGCATCTTTAATTTTACTTGTAGCAGGTGTTTTTAACCAACCACTATCGCTAACCATTTTGGCAATTTGCTTAGCGCCCAATTCATCAAACTTATCTAAAACTGGTTGAATTTTTTCTGCAGTTTCATTTGCCTTGGCAAGTTTTTCTTTGTTAAGTTCTAATTTAGCCATTAAAGTGCTGTCGCCTTTCTTCTCTTCTAATTCTGCTGTAATGGCTTTTACTTCTTTCTTGTATTTGTCTATACCATAGAATTTTTGCACATTCTCTGTCATTTTTGAATGTTCAAACTGATCAAACACTAAAACAGTAGCTGCAGTTACTAGTGAAATAATTAATAATCTCCACCATATATTTCGCATAATGGTGACTATGGTGATAAAGACTGAAATAATTATACCAATAATTGGAGCTAAGAAAATAAATAATACAGTTTTGAAAATAGTATCAGCATCTACAATCTTCGCCCAAGAATAATCCCAGCCCTTAATCATTAATGCGTGAGCAATGGCTGCTCCTGCAAATCCACCAATTAAAGTATGTGAACTTGAAGAAGGAATCCCATACCACCAAGTTAAAAGGTTCCAGAATATTGCCGCCAATAAACCAGAAAATATTACAGGTAGAGTGATGAAGTCTTTATAAACCGTTTTGCTAATAGAATTTGCTACCGCGTGGTCTTTAAATATAAAATATGCAACAGAGTTAAATAAAGCCGCCCACAATACTGCTTGAAAAGGAGTTAATACTTTAGTAGAAACCACTGTAGCAATAGAATTAGCTGCATCATGGAATCCGTTGATATAGTCAAATATTAGCGCAAGCGCTATAATTACAATTAATAAAGTCATTTGAGTTAAATTAAGCGTACTTGATAATAATTGTTTCTATTACATTAGAAACGTCTTCGATTTTATCAGTAGCAATTTCAAGTACTTGATAAATTTCTCTTTTCTTGATAATTACTTTAAAATCATTCTCTTGTTCGAATAATTTCTCAATGCTCTTATCAAATACGTCATCCGCCTGATTTTCAATACTATTAACTTTAATCATAGCATCGGTCATTGCTTTAATATTTTTCATATTACGCAATCCTAATACAGCAGTCTTTGATTCTAATGTTCCTTGTAAGATCAATTCAGTCAATTTGTGTATGCCTGTATCGTTTGGATTAATTTTATAAAAATTAATCTTCTTAGCAGAAGCATAAATATAATCAGCCACATCATCTAAAGAAGTAGCTAAATAGTGAATATCTTCTCTGTCAAATGGAGTGATGAAATTTCTACCTAATTCGGTAAAGATATTATGTGTTAAATCGTCATTGATATGTTCTAAATTTTCAATCTGAGCTAATAAATTGGCTCTTTTATCTTCATCTGGCTCGTTCACCATTTCTTTTAATTTGATACCCATTTGGTAAACATGCTCCGCTACCTCTTCGAAAAGTTGAAAAAATACACGATCTTTTGGTAAGAAGATTTTAAAAATTGAATTGAAGTCCATACAATTGGTTTTAATTGGTTGTTTAATGCAGCACAAATTTCAAGCTTTTGCGCTCAAATTAAACTATCACCATATTACCAAATTGTTAATAAATGGATTAGAGCTAAGTAATTGATTTACAATGAATTATAATAATTAATCAAATTGATTAATTGATCTTCATTCTTGAAATTGACCTTATTTGAATTAATATAAAGATTCATTGCATCTTTCTGGTCTGCCATTAAACCCAAAAAGAATCCTGCTTCTTTTTTGATTCTTTTTAATCCTCCTCCTATCTGTAAGTACATATTTTCCCTAACTGCAAATTCTTTAGATTTTTCACCTGATAATTCGTTCAATCGCTCTTCGATGTTTTTATTGATAGATTTTAAAAGCTTGGCTTTACCAGAAGCTAGTACTTGATAAAAGTGTATAACTGTTTGATTATCTGTTGTAGGATAGCCAGATTGAAATGTATATTTCTTAATACCTTGTTTAGTGGTATCGTTTATCGTAATGACTGTAACCATACCCTTGCCAATATATCCTTCCTCTCCATTAGACGCAATAAAATTAACTTCATGCTCAACCAAATTTATTCTAGCTTTTACATTGCTGTATTGTCGACCATCAGTTAATACTATGGTTGCATATTTAAAATCAGGAAACAAATAAGCAGACCCATTCACGTCTCCATATTTATTTTCAAATGCACGACCATTTACATCACTTATAAATATTTGTTGTCCCCATTTGCCAGTAGTAGAAATACTGTTGGATTGTGCATTTACAAAAGCAGAAATACTCATTGAAATAATGATAGCAGCTAATCTATAGTTTTTCATGTTGGGGAATTTGATATAAAGATAAACATCCCTAAAACAAAACAAGACCCCGAGGGGTCTTGTTTTTATAAATCTAAGTGATTTAACGATTACTTAGGATTCTTAGTTGGAGCTGAACCAGCAGCAGCAGGATTGTATGCTAACTCATTATCTGGAACATCCCAATAGTCTAAATATCCATATACAATTTTTGCCTTAGTGTTCACAGCACCTGTAAATGATACAACTACTGCATTTGAACGACCTTTAGCTGGATTGATTACATCCCAACGACGTGCGTCATAGAAAGATAAACCTTTAAATCCTAAAGCAATTCTTCTTTCAGATCTTAATTCTTCATAAGCATCAGCTTGTGATAAACCAGTAGCGATTGCTGCTAAGCCAGCACCTTGATAAGTTCTAACAGCATCGATCGCTTTAACACCATCGTCTATTTTACCTGTCATGATAGAAGCTTCAGCTTTCATTAATTCATTCTCTTCAAATGTAGCTGCTAAAGAAATTTCATTAGCACCTGCAGCTTGATTAGAATAAGTAATAACACCAGCCATACCTGCGCCACCATTTTTCAATGTATAACGAGTATTGAAAGCATTACCACGGTCTGTATTGAACAAACCAACTGAAGCTAATTTTAATACGTTATTATCAAAACGCTTATCGCCAGCTCTGAATTCTTGAATCCAACGCTCACTTAATTTGTAAGTGTTTGTAGAACCAGTAGCAGCATTTTGTGAAGTCTTATCAGCAACACTAATACCAGTACCTAAGAAATCGCCGTTTGCATCAGAACGACCTGTGAAGATTTTATCAGTTGATTTAACACCATTAGAAGTCAATGCTAAAATAGCAGACCACTGAGTTGCAGTCATTTCATCTTTTAATGTATTCACCAAAATGTTACGTGCTTTCATTGTATTGATAGTACGGTTCCACTCTGCAGTAGTTAACACACCACCTTTACCAATTTGAACATAGTTAGGTAAAACCTTTGCCATGATCGCATTGTAAGTAGCAGCATCAGTTACACCAGCCAATGCGTTTACACACTTATCGTAGTTTGCATTAGATTCTGTAATGATTGCTTCTTTAGTTACATAGTTGCCGTTTGTTTTAGCAGCAGCTGTTGTTTCGTTTTGGATAATACCAGCATAGTACATAGAACCGATTTGTCCATAAGCGAAACCTTTCCACCAATATGCCCAAGCCTGTAAAGTTGCTTTCTTAGTAGCTGCATTAGCTCCAGAAAATTCAACCTTGCTTACTAAGTCTAAAATAGTATTAGCCGAAGTAATCATATTGTATGAATATGCCCATTGATAGAATGTAGTATTACTTCCACCTTGTGCGTTTTGGTTTGCATAACGACATAATTCATATTGTGTTTTTGGATTAGATGGGTTAGTAACAACTGTACCATTATCCAAAGTCACTGTATTAGGACATCCAATTTGGTTCATGAAAGCATTCGCAGCTTCAGCACCAATAACGTCTCCCATTAATTCTTGGAAACCCATTGCACCTGGCCAGTATCTTCCGTATACTCCATCTGAATATTTTAAGTCGTAAAATCCATTTCTATAAATTCCACCTTGTGCAAATGAAACAACACCTGATTCATTTTGCGCACTCGCTGGAGTAGGAGCGTTGGTATTAGAAATATCAAGGTCTTTCTTACAAGCTGTTAAGCTTAAAGCAATTCCCAATATCCCTACCAAAATTTTATTATTCTTCATATCTGATAATTTATTTAGTTAAGGTTTAAAATCCAACATTCAAACCAATAGTATATTGTTTAGTGTTAGGAATTGTATTGTGATCTAAACCACGGTCAAATGCTGAGTTAGTAGAGTAGTTAGCTTCAGGATCCATACCAGAATATGGAGTGAAAGTAACTAAGTTACGTCCAGACAATACTAATTGTAAACGAGTAAATGCTTTAACTTTAGCAAACTTGTTTAAATCAATACCTACTGAAATATTTCTTAATCTAACAAAACTAGCGTCTTCGTAGAAATAGTTTTTAGTACCATTTGCAGCACCACCAGCATACATACTTCTATAGAATGCAGTGTAAGCAAAACTTTGACCACCTATTAATACTGGATTGTCATAATCTGAGTGAATACCATCACGATACATCCATTGTTTAGTTTGATTGTATAAGTGTGCACCAGCTACCCAATCCCATTGCATATTAAATGTCAAGAAATTCTTGTAGTTCAAGTTATTAATAAAGCTCATATTGAACTTAGGATTAGGATCACCAAAACTAGATTGACCAGGTAAAGCAACAGCTTGTTTTGTTGCTTTGTTTACTACCCATTTTTGACCAACAGATGTAACTACATCATATTTTCCTTCGTCAGCTACAGGAATCATTCTTTGACCAGTCAATGGATTTAATTCATCCAAAGATTGCATCATTCTATATCCAAAGAATTGACCAATTTTGTAACCTTGTTTTAAAGTAATACCAACGCTACCTGCAGAAGATAATAATACCACAGGAGGTCCTTTTACTGAACTAATTTCAGAAGTTTGCTTAGAATAGTTCGTGATGAAATCCCAAGTCAAATCTTTACCAGAATAAACATTCAAGTTTAAAGATGCTTGTAAACCATTAGATGCTAATCCAAAAGCATTATCCAATGTTCCACCCACACCAGCAGAAGCAGGAGCATCAACACTATAGATAGCGTTTACTGTTTCTCTCTTCCATAATGTAGCAGACACATTCGCAGTTCTTAACCAAGAACCATTTAATAAATTAAATCCTAAGTCAGCACCATATTCAGTTTCTTTTGATAACTCCACACCTAAGTTTGGATTTGGTGTAGTAATTGGAGAAACGAATACGCTATTAGAACCTAAGTTAGAAGCGTTCAATACAGGGAAACGTTGGAACGCACCTGGTTGAATACCCGCCTCACCATAACCAGCTCTTAATTTGAATTCGTTAACGATATTATCAATTTTCAATTCTTGGAATTGCTTTAATTTATGTACCGCAACAAATGCATCACCTCTAGGGAATGTTTGAGCAGTTGCACCAGAACCGAATGCAGAAGAATAGTCACTTCTAACACCTACTGAGAAACCAGCCCAATCAGACCAATCAAATCTTTGGTTAGCCAAGATACCATAAGTAACAAATGGCTCTACGTAATCAGAGATTACTTTATAAATACCAGCTTGAGAAGCATTCCAAGGAGAATAACCTGGAGCATCATAACCATAAGCAGCAAATTGCTTGTACTTGCTCTTACGATAATCGAAGGCAACAGTAGTTGAAGTCTTCAAAGGAATATTGATATTGAAATCTTTTTCAAAGTCTGTACGGAAAGTAGCAGTTCCAATAAAGTTTTGGAAAGTTGTTCTTTGTACAAAATTATCAATCTCACCAGTTGTTGTTGCAGATGCATTTGGATTATAGTTACCAGTGTATCTGTTTTGAAGCGCCGCACCAGCGTTCATTGATTGATCTTCATATCTGTAAGTAATATTGTTATTAGAATAGTTCAATGCATATTTAGCATCAAATTCTAAGAACTTAGGTAACTTATAGTTTAAGTTGAAGTTTTGAATCACATCCACTTTCTCAATTAAAGAACTAGAGTATTGAGTTTGGAATAATGGGTTTGTATGGTTTACACCTACAGCAGCACCATAAAAAGGACCATAATTACCATCCAAATCTTTTTGTTGGAAATTAGCAAATGGACGAGCGTTATTAATGTTAAAGAAAATACCACGACCTGTTTGATCAAACAAAGTATTCTTTGTGTAGATCAATTGAGTAGTAGTAGTGAACTTTAAACCTTTCGCTAATTCAACACCAATTTTAGAAGTCAAGTTAGATCTTTGGTAGTCTCCATTATTGATGAAGTTTGAATTTTGCTTATTTGTAGAAGCAGAAAACAAATAATCAACTTTAGGACCAGCACCAGAAATAGTCAAGGCTGTGTTAGTTGCGTAACCTGGTTGTAAGAACATTTTGTAATGATCATAATACTTCAAGTTAGCATCGTATGGTTTGTTTTGAATACTAGTTACACCTAAAGAGTTGTACTGTACGTCACCATTATAAATCATTGTAGCTGG
>JBJOIU010000005.1:0-55002 GCA_046046935.1 Bacteroidota bacterium | reverse complement strand
TATCAGTACTTATTGGAAACCTAATATTGCTAATTTAATTTTTGTAGGTGATATCGAACCAACAACTGCAAAGCAATTAGCACAAAAATATTTTGGTGCTTGGCAAAAAGGCACGGTACCTGTTCAGCAATTTGAAAAATCTGCAAAGCCAGCTAAAACTTATATTGCTATTGTGGATAGACCATCATCTGTTCAAAGTGTTGTAACCGTTGCTACACCTATACAATTAGTTAAAGGTGCACCTAATGATATTGCAGCTAATGTGATGAACAATATTTTAGGCGGTGGCTTCTCTGGAAGATTATTTGCTAATTTAAGAGAAAAGCATGGGTTTACTTATGGAGCTTATTCTTCTTTGCAAACTAATAAACATGTGGGTATTTTTAGTGCAGAAGCCTCTGTTAGAAATGAAAAAACAGATAGTTCTATCCAAGAAACATTAGCTGAAATCAATAAAATTCGTTCAGAAAAAGTGAGTGAAGATGAATTAAGTAGAATGAAAAATTATTTAGCAGGTGGTTTTGCAAGATCTTTAGAAAATCCAGCGACGATTGCCAATTTTGCATTAAATATCGAAAAATATAATTTGCCTTCAGATTATTATCAAAAGTATTTAGCCAATTTATCTGCTGTAAATGCAGCTCAGGTGCAAGAAGTGGCAACAAGTTTATTGAATCCAGCACAAATGCATATTGTTGTTGTTGGAGATGCTAAACAAATTGCTAAAGGCTTAGAGAAATATGGAGAATTAAAATACTTTGATATAGAAGGTAATGAAATGGCTGCGCCAAAAGAAGTGAAAGCGGATGCCTCTTTAACTGTAGATGTTTTAATTAATAAAACAGTGGAAGCAATGGGAGGGAAGGCTTCTATTGAAAAAATTAAAGACGTTCAATTAACTGGTAAAGTGGGAGTGATGGGTCAATCCATTGATGTGGTTCAAAAAATTGTTCAACCTAATAGTGCAGTAATGTTAATGTCTATGGGTGGAATGGTCATTTCAAAACAAGCAGTTGTAGATGGCAAGTATGAAGTAAGTCAACAAGGCATGCAAACCCCTATAACGGATGATATCAAAGAAGGTTTAGATGAGTCTGCATATCTTGTACCTGAATTAATGTATCAACAAAAAGGCTACAAATTAGCCATTATGGGTATAGAGAAAGTAGAAGGTAAAGATGCAATAGATGTAGAATTAACTGCGCCATCTGGTAAAAAATCACATAGATTTTATGATAAAGAATCTTATTTATTAGTAAAAACAACCAAGGTGGAGAAAGGTCCACAAGGGCCTGTTACACAACAACAGTATTACAAGAACTATCAAAAAGTAGATGGCGTAGCTTTTGCAAAAGAAGCTGTCATGGATTTAGGGCAATTTAAAATGAATTTAAACTTTGAAACAATTAAAGTGAATCAAGGTCTTAAATTAGAAGATCTTAAATAGACTAGAAAATTTGGTATAAAAAAAACGCTCCAAATACTGGAGCGTTTTTTTTATGGTATGGTAAGCTTTTTAGAATTTAATTCCGTATCCAATACTCATCACTAATCTATTGGTCTTTTGTTCTGCGTAATAATTGTCTTTGTCAATTAGTCTGTAAGGGAAAACAGCATCTTGAGAAGCTATTCCCACCACTGTGAAGTCGACAAATTGATTACCCATTCTATATCCAAGTCCACCACTAATACTCATATGAGATGCAGTAATGGAATTGTCTTTATAAGGAGAACCATAATAAGCAGCACCAGCTCTTGCTAACCAAGCATTACTTAATTTAATCTCAGAACCAATTTTAAAATTGATAGCATTTTTATAATTGTTCTTTAGCGTAGTGTTTAAATCTTGGTAATAGTTAATTACAGATGGGTCGTTATCTAAGGAGTAATATTTAGTTCCGGCATAATTGACAAATTCTAGATCTGCACTAATAAATCCAAGTGGCTGTGTTGGCTTACTTGGACTTGCAAAGAAATAACTACCACTCAAAATTGCCTTAGTAGGGGTACTCACATTATAATTGCTAAATCTTGGGTAAAAATTTTCGCTGTATTCATTTTTTAAATCTCCAGAGCTAATACCTCCTGGATATTCATTACTAAACATAGAGGCACTCACCGCATCACTGAAACTAATTAATTGTGGGGTATGTATTGTTAAGCCTAATCTTAAAAATGCCTCAGGCTTATAAATCAAACCTAATTTAGCTCCAATACCAAAACCCTTAGAGCTGTAATCTTCGTAAAAATCAAACACACCATCGTTATTACTTGTATAAGATTCGGTATAATTCAATGACTTAGTGTAGTTAATCATTGGCATTACAATCGCTCCACCTAAGTATAATTTATCTTCTAAATTACTAGCCCAAGTAAAGCTCATTTCATTGTAACTACCTGTTGTTGTTGCATCGTAAAACTGATTTACATTGCCTTTAGCAACTGCTTGGTAATCTGTAACGTCTTTATTGCCGTCGAAAACAGGGTTCACTAATTTAGACCACAAGGCTAATGAACTACCATAAATATAATTTTGCTGAGCTTGTGATAAGCTTGCTCCGTCATAATATAATTGATCTGCAAATTTCTCTAAATAACTACTATAGTTATTACTGCCTCTAAAACTTGTGGTATTATTATAATCTGCAATTTTTGTATAGCTAATAGAGAAATTACTGTTTTTGTATTTACTTCTTCTGTGCTCATCAGCAAAAACAAGTCCAACTAAACCCAAATTCATTTTACTATTTTCAATACTAGATTTGTTGCCAAAGTATTTGAATTGGTTATTGTTTGAAATATAATTTGGAGCGATATAGAATTCATTTGACTTATAAAAACCAAGACCCGCAGGGTTGATACTTGTCGCTGAAAGATCTCCTCCTAAAGAACCCATTGCTCCACCTAGCGCATTGCTTCTTGGGGTTCCATTAGGCGCAAACCAAGAAAGTCTTAAAGCATCTTCAGGTGTTTGTGCTGATACTTGTAAGCTAAGTCCCATTATTACTAAGAATAATAATTTCTTCATATGTAAGTTTTTAAACAATTTGTTATCGTAAAAATTAGAAACCGCCACCACCTCTTCTTCCACCGCCTACAAAGTTTCCGCCGCCCCCGCCGCTAGAACTAGAACTACCTCCACTATTAAAACTTGGAGTACTACTTGATCTTACCGGAGCTGAGTTGTTATTGTTGTTATTTGAAAAACGAGTAGGTCTTTCTAAATTATTTGAATTCGTATTTCCTCTGCTGTTGTTATAATTGGCATTGCTGCTTACTGCTCTTTTTACCAAATTGCTAAAGCTATTACTGTTTACATTAGCACTGTTTATATTTCTAGAACCATTATTCAAACCACCATTTGGTCTAAAACCGGTGCCATTGATAGATCTATTGTTATTATAGCCAGCTAAATTTGTTCTACTTGGTTGCATTGGAATACGCTCTCTTAAACGAATTGTGTTATTAGGGAAGCCAATACCTCCATAATATCCGCCTCCATAATAAATAGGTCTATACGGATTCCAGTAACCTGCATAGTAAGGGTTCCAACCTAAACCAAATCCTGGTCCTCCAAATCCTCCATAACCCCAAGCTCCAAATCCGCTATAAAACGGATCCCATCCAAATCCACCAAAGCCCATTCCATAACCCCATCCGCCATAACCAAATGGAGCATACCAAGATGGTCCGTAAAATCCACTATACCATGGATCCCAACCCCATGCATTCATTCCTCCCCAACCAATGCCAAAACTATTGTAACCAAATCCGCCGAATCCCATTCCGTAGCCCATGGATACACTCATTCTATAACTAGGGTTGTTCCAATAGCCAAAATCATCAATGGTAGACCATCTATTTCTGTTGGCAACCTTTAATCTTAAAAATCTATCGTCCTGGTAATTTTGATATTCTTGGTATTCTTCTTCTTGTGCTTCTGCAGAGTTGGCTATCACTTCTTTAGCAACCTCTTTTACAGGAGTATCGTATAGGTCATCTTTTGCAATGGTAGCAGTGCTTTGTTGTAAACTTGTACAGCTTGTTTGCAATAAACTAAATGCCAATAAGCCAAAGCCTACAATGCCAAAATGGATGTTAGTTTTTAGATTTTTCATGTTACGATATTTTTGGTTTTAATATGCCCCTGATTTAGCATACTTTTGACAACCTAAAGGTACAAAAGTTTAATATATAGAGCGTTTTTCGTAGATGATTTGTTACTACTAGAAATGTTAATATTTTATCAATTATGGCAAAGGAATTAACTACAAGAGAGCAAGACTATTCGCAATGGTACAATGACCTTATTTTAAAAGGTGATTTAGCAGATTATAGTGCAGTAAGAGGTTGTATGGTGATCAAACCATATGGTTATGCATTATGGGAAAATATGCAACAAACATTAGACAAAATGTTTAAAGACACTGGGCATCAGAATGCTTATTTCCCCCTTTTTGTTCCAAAGTCTTTATTTGAGGCAGAAGAGAAGAATGCAGAAGGCTTTGCAAAAGAGTGTGCTATAGTAACACACTATCGTTTGAAAACGGATCCTAATAATAAGGGCAAATTAATGGTGGACCCTGAAGCTAAATTAGAGGAGGAATTAATTGTTCGTCCAACTAGTGAAGCGATCATTTGGAATACGTATAAAACTTGGATTCAATCTTATAGAGACCTGCCGATATTGGTGAACCAATGGGCGAATGTGGTTAGATGGGAAATGAGAACTAGATTGTTTTTAAGAACAGCAGAATTTTTATGGCAGGAAGGTCATACTGCACATGCAACAAAAGAAGAAGCTATCGCAGAAACTGAAATGATCTTAGATCTTTATGCAGACTTTGCAGAAAACTGGATGGCAATGCCTGTGATTAAAGGCGTGAAAACACCCAACGAAAGATTTGCTGGTGCGGAAGATACTTATTGTATTGAAGCGCTAATGCAGGATGGTAAAGCATTGCAAGCTGGTACTTCTCATTTCTTGGGTCAAAATTTTGCAAAAGCATTTGATGTAAAATTCAGTGACAAAAGCAATCAATTAGATTATGTTTGGGCAACTAGTTGGGGTGTGAGTACTAGATTAATTGGTGGATTAGTAATGACGCATAGTGATGATCAAGGTTTGATATTGCCACCAAAAATCGCACCATTGCAAGTGGTTATTGTTCCAATTTATAAAGGGGAAGATCAAAAAGCCTTGATTGATGCTAAAGTAAATGAGTTTGTAAAATCATTTAAAGCAGCAGGAATTAGAGTGAAATATGACGACTCAGATAACCAACGTCCAGGTTGGAAATTTGCAGAATACGAATTAAAAGGTGTACCTGTTAGAATTGCTATTGGTGCTAGAGATTTAGAGAACAATCAAGTAGAAATTGCTAGAAGAGATACTAAAGAAAAATCATCTGTTTCAATGGATGGTTTAACCAATACAGTTAGCGCTTTATTGGACGAGATTCAAACTAATTTATTCGAAAGAGCAAAAAAATATAGAGACGAACATATTACAAAAGCCGAAAATTGGGATGAGTTTGTTCAAATTTTAGATACCAAAGCTGGATTTGTATCTGCGCATTGGGATGGAAGTCCAGAGACGGAAGAAAAAATAAAAGAATTGACTAAAGCAACTATTCGTTGTATTCCATTAAATAATACACAAGAAGCTGGTAAATGTATTTTAACGGGTAATCCATCTACTCAAAGAGTTTTGTTTGCTAGAGCCTATTAATCTAATTGATAATGGGTCTGAAACAAAAGCCAATACCTGACGCATTAACTCCTTTCCTAGAAGGGAAGGTACTCTTATTAGATAAACCTATTGGTTGGACATCTTTTAATATGGTTCAAAAAGTTCGTTATCTCACAAGAGTAACCAAGGTTGGGCATGCAGGCACATTAGATCCTTTAGCAACTGGTTTGCTAATTATTTGTACAGGCAAGTATACAAAACAAATTAATACCTATATGGGTATGACGAAAGAGTATACTGGTTCAATGGTTATTGGAGCAACTACACCTACTTATGATTTAGAATCCGAGCCTGAAAATTTTAAACAAATCAATCACATTACAACAGATCAAATTTACGCAGCTACTAAACAATTTGTCGGTCCTATTTTACAAATGCCTCCTCAACATTCGGCTATTAAAAAAGATGGGAAACGTTTATATGAATCCGCTAGACAAGGCATTGAAGTAAAAGTAGATCCGAGGCCTATTACTATTGAAAGTTTTGAAATAACTAAAATTGATTTTCCTTCTATCGAATTTAAAGTAGTTTGTTCAACAGGAACTTATATTAGAAGCCTTGTAAAAGATTTTGGAGATGCCATTGGCGTAGGGGCTTATATGAGTGCACTAAGAAGAACCCGTATTGGGGAATTTAATGTATCTGATGCCATGCAATGGGAAGATCTAGAAGCAGAAATAAAAGTCTTGTTAGCAGAGTAGATTTTAGAAAGGCAAGCCAATACCAAATTGCCATGCATAATTATTAACCTTCATTGAATTTGGTTTCACTTCACTCCATTGTATATTTTTCAAATCCAACCATCCATTATTAACTGTTCTAGTAGGGTCTTTCATTTTTAAAGCGTAATCAATACGGACAATAAAATAATTAAAGTCGAACCTAAGACCTGTGCCAACTCCAATTGCTAAATCTTTATATAATCTGTCTAATTGGAATCCGGCTTTTGGATCTGCCTCGGAATCTCTTGCATTCCATATATTTCCCATATCCGCAAAAATGGCTGACCCAAGTTTATAAGAGCCCCATTGAAATAAGTTGAATCTATATTCAATATTGGCTTCTAATTGAACATCCCCAAATCTGTCAAAATTTTGACTAGTCTTACTGGTGTCATAAAAATTAGAACTACCCAATCCAAGTTGTCTTAGGCCCCATGCACGCATACTATATGGCCCACCAGCTGTAAACTGTTTAAAGAAGGGCAAAGCCCCGCCCAATCTTTTGTCTTTACTATAATTATTGCCATAACCGCCCATTACTCTAAATGCCCACTCTGAATAAGCTAGCTTAATAGATTTTCGAAGCTCCAATTCGGCTTTGAAATAAGTATAAATATTTTTATTGAGTGAAGGAATAAAATTAGTGATAGCGCCTGCTTCTTCAATACCTATTTTAACAAAATTATGTTGGTTGGTAAATTTTTTAGAAGGAGTTGCATGAGTAAAAGTAAATGTTTGACTCATTACATTTCCGTCATTGAAAGAAGATCTTAAGAATGGATTCAATGCTAATAAATTATCCAATTTGGCAAATTTATTTAATTGATACATTTCAATATTAATTGGCTTATAAATGAAAGTTTTTTCTGAAGTATTGGTGGTACTTTTCCATTCATATCCCCAACTTGTAGTAAATGATTTTAATTGGTAGTATTCTAATCTATTGATGCTTGACCCATTTAATAAAAAATTGGTTTTTGTAACATAATTCTTGGCATGCTGGTGCTTAAAAAATGGAATTAAAATATTAGGGAAACTATAAGTATGTCCTAGATTCCATAGCAAGGTTTGTGCTAATTGGTCTCTGCTATTATTTAAATTCAACTCCACACCAGTTCTCACGCTTGTAATACTTGGGATAGATTTTTTGGCAACATTTTTATCTCTATAAGTTAAGCTTGTAGAAAGACCCAATAAATTACCCCCTCCTAATTGAGCAGAGTTTTTACTGCCTTCTAAATCCGCACTAATACTTCTTCTTAAACTTGGAACAAGAAGATAATGTAAATAAACACTATCATTTAACAAGGTCGATCTAGCATCAATTTGTTGCCATGCGCCCAGACTGCTAAAATTATTTAAGGTTTGAAAAAACTTAGCTTCATTATAAGGTTCTCCAATAGCAATAAATGATTGTTCTTCAAAAATGCTGGTTTTGAACTTTGGTTTTTTATACAAATGAACAATAGACTTGTACTCTTCCCTAAAAGGAATAGGCTGATTAATTACTGAATCTGGATTATCATTGATACTTAAATCGCTATAAAACAACTGCTTGCCAATAGGGTATACTTTTGTTGAATTTGTATTGCTGTTTCTTAATTGAATAGTTATTTTCCATTTGGGATTCGCCAAATTGGACTGATTTGCTGTAATTACTTGATCCATCTGAATGAGCGGATCTAAATTTACTTGCAATAATGAAGGGTCTAGGGTATCAATTTCTGCAAAAATCTTTTCCTTGGTAAAATTATAATATCCATTATTTCTGAATAATTCCACCAATCTATCTAATTCATTATTGATTAATTGATTTGAATATGCATTCCCTTTTTGTAAATAGGATTGCTGGGTGTTCGCCAAAGCTATTTTTTGTAAACCCGGATCTGATAATTGATAAAAAACCGAATCTATAATTGTTTTTAATTGTAAATCCACTTTCATTTGAATAGTGGTTCTATATTCGTTCTTTATGGTATCAATTTGATAACTAGGAGTGATGATTGCATGATTATATCCTTCAGAAGCCAAATAGGATTGCATGTAGTTGATTGACCTTGGGATTCTATCTGATTGGAAGTATACAGGTTGAACAAGTGTTTTAAAAAAACCAAACTGTCTAATGTATTTTGCCTTTAAACTATCATCCCAATATGTTTCTAAGGCCAATTGCATTTCTTTTTTGAATTGCTTGCTTTGTTGACCTTCTACAATAATTTCATTCTTGTACACAAAAGGAATTTCTTTTGGATAATCGTGTACAATGGCTTTTTTTAGATCAGAACAGCTGTTTAATAAAAATATAAGGCCCAATAGGCAATATCTTGAGTAGAATCTAATATTTTTATTGCTCAGTAATGACATAAAGATGATTAGTAAGAATGAACTCAAATATATCCAATCTTTTGCCCATAAAAAACAATGGGCCCAAGAATCTGTGTTTATTGTAGAGGGACCTAAATTGGTAGGAGAGCTTTTAGACACTGACTGGGAGGTGGAAGCGGTTTATGGTCTTGAATCTTGGGCAAAAGAAATGAACAAGCCCATCGCTCACTATACGATTGTTTCAGAAGAAGAATTGGAGAGAATGAGTTTATTGCAGCAGCCCAATCAGGTGGTTGCTTTAGTAAAAAAGAAGCAGTTTAATTCACCATTACACTTTAAAGGAAATTTAACTTTAATATTGGATGGTATTCAGGATCCGGGAAACCTGGGCACTATTATTAGAACTTTTGATTGGTTTGGTGGTACTCAAATAATTGTTACAGAAGATACTGCTGGCTTTTATAATCCTAAAGTGATTCAAAGTACTATGGGAAGTTTTTTAAGAGTTAGAGTAGAAGTTGTTGATGACATTAAAGCATTATTGTCCGAGCAAAAATTACCTATTTACGGAGCGCTCTTAGAGGGGAAATCCATCTATCAAACCCAATTTCAAAATGAAGGATTTTTGATTATCGGAAATGAATCAAAAGGTATTAGATCTACTTTGCAGCCATTGATTAAAGAGGCTATTTCTATTCCAAAATTTGGTGAAGCAGAATCTTTAAATGCTGCGGTAGCCACAGGGATTATTTTATCTCATTGGAAGGCCCAATAATTAATCAAATCGAATGGTCTTTGCCGGACTTATTTTATTAATCCAAATTGTGGGGATTAAAAAAGAGATATAGCTCACTACAGCTGTGCCTATAATTACCAGAATAATTTGAACTGGGATGATTTTTATAGGCAATGTTTTCATGAAATAGGCAGTCTCGTCTAGTTGAATCCAACCAGTATAGTATTGAAGTAGAGACAAGCCAATACCAATTACAGTTCCAATTGCAATTCCCATCCAATTAATAAAGCTTACTTGGTATAAAAATACTTTTCTGATAAACTGTTCGTCTGCACCCATAGCACTCAATGTGCCAATCATATGCACTCTTTCTAAGATTAGAATAAATAAGCAGGTTAATAAGTTCACTACAGCAATAATCAACATAATGGTTACTGCTACATTTCTGTTGACTGTTTGAACGCCAATCCAATCAAAGATCTGTGGATAGTCTTCTTCAATTCTGGTAGCAACGGTATTAGGAGGGCAAATGGCTTGTATTTTTTTCTGAATGAACTCGGCGTTGGCGTGTTTATGTAATTGAATGCTATAACCACTTATCTCGGTGCTTTCTACATTCATTAATTGCAAAACAGTTAAATCAATAAAAATAAATTGTGCATCATATTCTTCAATCCCTGAATGGTAAATACCCTTTACTTTAAATTTTCTCTCTTGAACTTTACCGTTTTGTAAAAAATTGACTCTCACTACAGAACCAATGCTTGCGCCAATTTTGTTAGCAATTTCTTGGGACAAGACTGTTTCATTATTTTTTTCAATAAATAATTCGTTCAAATTTGAATTCGTTTGGAAAAAAGGAATAGTCTGCCTTTTGTTCATTCCTTTTACAATGATACCTTCCATTTCTTTTTCATATGCAATCACAGCTGTTTGTGTGGCATAAGGCTGTACGCTCTTTACTTCTGGTAATTGTTCTATGGCATTCAATAATTGGGGAGATTCATTGAGAACATTTCCATTGATAGGGTTGATTCTTATGCTTCCCCAAAACTGATAAACTTTTTGTGCAATTTGTTCTTGAAAACCGTTCACTATGGAAAAAGTGAGTATAATGGCCGCTATGCTTATTGAAGTAGCAGCAATAGAGAGCTTCACAATAAAACTCGTATTGCTTTTGCTTTTTTGGAAGCTCATTCTTTTTGCAATTTCAAAAGCGGTATTCAAATGGGTTATTTTTTTCAAATCTAACTTATTTATCATAATATATTATGAAATATGGCCTAGTTTCGTAACGAAATAAAGAAGATAGAATGAATAAGGCTTTGATTTTTTTATGGCTTCTTTTTATGCAGACGAACTTGTTTGCTCAATTCAATCCGGATCAAAGTTTGGATAGTTCGATTCATACTATTTTGGTGCATCCAGAAGGAAGGCCCAGGGATTTACCTATTATTGGATTAAATGATCCTGGTGTATTGACCATTAGCTTTGATGATTTCAATTTTAGCTATCAAAATTATTTTTATAGTATTGAATTAGTAGATGATCAATGGCAGCCTGTTCCCATCAGTCCTTTTGAGTATACTACTGGTTTTGCTCAAAACAAGATCAATATATTTAATGTATCTTCTATCGCTATTCAACCTTATTATCATTATCAATTTAATATTCCTAATCAACAATGTAAACCCACTAAAGCAGGTAATTATATTTTGAAGGTATTTAAAGACGGTAATCCTTCTAATGTAGTTTTCACCAGAAGGTTTTATGTGGTCAATTCCTTAATTGGTGTATATGGTTCTGTTCAAGAACCTTTTGATGGAGCTATTTCTAGAACACATCAAAAAATACAATTGAGTTTAGATGTAAAGCAATTGTCTTATTTCCAACCAGATCAAATTAAAGTAGTGGTTATTCAAAATCATCGTTTGAATGACGCTAAAATAATTACGGAACCTAGTTTTATTAGAGGGAATCAAATTGAATTCAATAGTGATCGAGATTTTATTTTTCCTGGTGGTAATGAAGCGAGATGGTTGGATCTTCAAAGTTTAAGATTAAGATCGGATCGGGTTCAGCAATTGGATATGCAGGGGGGCTTGACCAAAGTGATTGTAAAGCCTGATTTTTCAAAAGCCCAATCCCCATATTTTACTTTTAATGATTTAAATGGCGCATTTATTATTAGCAATTCAGAATCCTTGCAGAGTGAATACCAAAACGACTATGCAAATGTGCTATTTACTTATAAGCCACCAAATGGTATACCTTATGTTGGCCACAAATTGTACTTAATGGGTGATCTAACTCAAAACAAATTAAATAGTGGATCAGAGATGCAGTTTAATGGCTTGAAAGGGGTGTATGAAAAAACCATGCTTTTAAAACAGGGTTATTATAGTTATCAATACATATTAAGGGATCAAGAAAAGCCAATTCCTATGGATGATTTTAAGGAAACAGAAGGGGATCATTGGGAGACAGAAAATAGTTATACCATCTTTGTTTACTATACGGCTCCTGGGGCTAGATATCCTATGATTGCCGGTTTTTCTACCATAAATTCAAGACAAAATTGGTAGGATTATCCCTTGGCTTTTTGTACCTTTGCAGCGGCAGGTCTTGCACGACCAGCTCCTGCTGAACCTCCCCAGGACAGGAATGTAGCAAGGATAGGCGGTTGTAGCGGTGCGATGTAAGTAGCCTGCCACTTTTTATATTTTTAGATAGAAAGTGGCATTTTTTTATTGTAGATTTATCTAGACTAATCAAACTATAAACCAACCCTTATGAAATTTTTTATCGACACTGGCAATTTGGCTCAAATCAAAGAAGCTAATGAATTAGGTATCTTAGACGGTGTTACTACCAACCCATCTTTAATGGCTCAAGTGGGTGTTAAAGGAGAAGCTGCCATTGCTGCTCATTACAAAGCAATTTGTGAAATTGTAAATGGTGATATTAGTGCCGAAGTTTTATCTACCGATTTTGCTACCATGGTGGAAGAAGGAAAAAAATTAGCTGCTATTCATCCAAATATTGTGGTGAAAGTTCCCATGATTAAAGATGGTATTAAAGCCATTAAATGGTTTACCGATAATGGTATTCGCACTAACTGTACTTTAGTATTCTCTGCTGGTCAAGCTATTTTGGCTGCTAAAGCAGGTGCGACTTATGTATCTCCTTTTATTGGTAGAATTGATGATAGTTCTTGGGATGGTATGGAATTAATTAGCCAAATCCGACATATTTATGATGTACAAGGTTTCCAAACACAAATCTTAGCAGCTTCTATCAGAAATGCTTTACACATTGTAAAAGCTGCTGAAGCGGGTGCGGATGTTTGTACTTGTCCATTAGATTCAATCTTAGGTTTATTAAAACATCCTTTGACAGATATTGGATTAGCGAAGTTCTTAGAAGATGCTAAGAAAATGTAATTTTTTTTTACGCTTTTTTTTAAAAAAGATAAAAGCTAAAAAAAATTTTTAATGAATAAAAAGAGAGGGCCACGTAAAGGAGCCCTCTCTTTTTATAAAGGGTTTATTTATTCTTAATATAAATAAACAATAGCTACCTCTCTGCCTCAAACGGCAAGAACCGATATCGGCCTCGAGGTACTATTGTTTATTTTTTTCAATTGTAGGCAATGCATCTTTATAATGCTTTAAAGCCTCTCTTTTACTTAAGTTGGACAAGTCGGGATGTTTTTTTACAAAGTTGATTACCCATTTACTATCTGTTGTTGCGTAAGCTCTTAATGCCCATCCAATGGCTTTGCGAACAAAGAAGTCTTCATGTAATTGACTGTTTTCAATATATTTAGTCAATAATTTGGTGTCCGTCTTTGTTTTGTAGGTAAGTTGGAATAAAATACTCATTCTAATCAACCATTTATTTTCTGATTGATTCCATTTGCCAGCATAAGAATCAATATATTCGGGGTATTTTAAAAAGAATTTACTTATTACATGTGTATTGGTGCTATCTACAGAATCCCACCAGCTATTATGCGTAATCATCCATTCTATTAAGGGTAGTGTTTTAATAGACCATAATTTTTTGTGGTGTCCTAATAGTTCAATGGCAAAATAATGTAACTCTCTTTGCGGTTCAGCAAAACATTCTTTGACAAGTTTAGTTAATTCAGTATGATCTGCAATAGGATTTGTCGTATAAAAAGCTTTACAAAGTTGTCTTCTTAAAGGTGTTTTAATTCCGTAAAATTCAAACTGATTCAATAAATAAGCTTTTGCACCTTTAGCAATTACTTTATCGCCATTGGCTGTAAATATTTTTTGAATTTTTGTTAAATAGGGGTGTGGCATATCATTCATTTATACTCCTACCACTCTTTTATTGAATGCACTATTTCTTGCAGCTTCTAAAATTCTAATGATGTTTTTTCCTTCTTGTGCAGAAGTAGGAACAGGAGCGTTATTCAAAATAGCATCAGCCATTTTATCGTAAAAGATTCCATAATTACCTGCTTTACTTGGTATAGTTCTGTGGGAGATTAATCCATCATTGTCAGTGTATAAAGTGCCGTAATCATCTTTGGCTTCTATGCCCCAATTTTCTGATCCAGGTTTTTTACCAGAAATTAAATCAGCTTCTTGTACATCAGATCTGTTTTTAATGAAACTGCCTTTTGTACCATATATTTTGTATCCTGCTAATTGTGTCATAAAGACCATGCCACTGGTTAAAGTAATGCGATGACCTGGGTAATAAAGTATCATGTGAAAATAATCATCTACAATGCCTACTTTTCTGGTAATTCTAATATCTGCAAACACAGCTAAAGGCATTCCAGATAATAGAATGGCTTGGTCTACTAAATGAGGACCTAGGTCGTATAATAAACCTGCACCGGGTGTTACTGATTCTTTATGCTTTTTAGGACTTAGGGTTGTTCTATATCTTTCAAAAGAAATCTGTACATCTAAGAATTCACCAATGGCATCTTCTTTAATCAATTGTTGTATGGTTAAAAAATCTGCATCGTATCTTCTATTGTGGTATACAGCTAATTTTAGTCCTTTTTGGTTGGCGATATCATCTAACTCTTGAGCTTCAGCAGCCGTAATAGTAAATGCTTTTTCACATACCACATGTTTGCCAGCTAATAACGCTTGTTTAGTATAAGCATAGTGCGTATCATTTGGGCTATTCACAACAACCAAGTCAATGGTTGCATCTGCTAAGATTTCTTCGTAACTAGAATAAGATTTGGTGCCAGGGTAGGCTGCTTCAATATTTTTTGAAGATCGCTCCCAGCTTCCTACTAATTTAAAATTCGGATTGCTTGCAATAAAAGGAGCATGGAAAACTTTTCCGCTCATACCAAAGGAAACCAATGCAGTGTTTATCATGAGTAAAGATAAAAAAATCCCCCCAATTACTTGGAGGGATTTTAAAATCATTAGAGGGGATTTAAACTACCCTGCCACTTGCTTTCTGATAATGTTTAATGCACCACCTGCTTTAAACCACTCAATTTGTTGTTGGTTATAAGTATGGTTCGCTTTAATGGTATCGTTAGATCCATCTTTATGTGTTAACACTAAAGTTAAAGGAGTGCCTGGCGCGAAGCTAGTTAAACCTGTTACATCAATGCTATCGTCTTCTTGAATCTTATCGTAATCAGCTTTATCTGCAAATGTTAACGCTAACATACCTTGCTTTTTCAAGTTAGTTTCGTGGATACGAGCAAAAGATTTTGTTAATACTACTCTTACACCCAAATGTCTTGGCTCCATTGCAGCGTGTTCACGAGAACTACCTTCTCCGTAGTTTTCATCACCCACTACAATTGTTCCAATACCAGCTGCTTTGTAAGCTCTTTGTGTATTTGGAACAGTATCGTAATTTCCAGTTAATTGGCTCTTTACATTGTCTGTCTTCTCGTTGAAGAAGTTCACAGCGCCAATTAATAAGTTATTAGAGATATTATCTAAGTGACCACGGAATTTTAACCATGGACCAGCCATTGAGATATGGTCTGTTGTACATTTTCCTTTTGCCTTGATCAACAATCTTAAAGATTTTAAATCAGTTCCTTTCCATGCAGCAAATGGATCTAATAATTGTAAACGCTTAGACGCTGGGTCTACCGCTACAACTACTTTTGAACCATCTTCAGCAGGCGCTTGGTATCCAGCATCTTCTACTGCAAAACCTTTTACTGGTAATTCATCACCAGTAGGAGCGTCTAATTTAACTTGCTCACCTTTATCGTTGGTTAATGTATCTGTTAATGGATTGAAAGTTAAATCACCAGCAATCGCTAAAGCGGTAACTAATTCTGGAGAACCCACAAATGCGTATGTATTTGGATTACCATCTGCACGCTTTGCAAAGTTTCTGTTGAAAGAGTGAACGATGGTATTTTTTTCTTTTTTCTCTGCACCAACTCGTTCCCACATTCCAATACAAGGTCCACATGCGTTTGCGAATACCTTAGCACCAATTTGGCTGAACACATCTAAGAAACCATCTCTTTCAATGGTATATCTTACTTGCTCAGAACCAGGAGTGATCATGTATTCTGCCTTGGTAGTTAAACCTTTTTGAGCAACTTGTTTTGCTAAGCTTACTGCACGGCTAATATCTTCATAAGAAGAGTTGGTACAGCTACCAATTAAACCAACCTCAACTTTTGTAGGCCATCCGTTTGCAGCAGCTACTTCTTTCATTTTAGAAATAGGGGTAGCTAAGTCTGGAGTGAATGGTCCGTTTAAGTGTGGTTCTAATGTATCTAAATCGATTTCAATTACTTGATCGAAATATTTTTCTGGATTAGCATATACTTCTGCATCTGCAGTTAAGTGTTCTGCTACTGCATCTGCTAAAGCAGCTACATCTGCACGACCAGTTGAACTTAAATATCTGCTCATGCTTGCATCGTAACCAAATGTAGAAGTGGTAGCACCAATTTCAGCACCCATGTTACAAATAGTTCCTTTACCAGTACAACTCATGCTAGTTGCACCTTCACCAAAATATTCAACTATCGCACCAGTACCACCTTTTACAGTTAAGATACCAGCTACTTTTAAAATCACATCCTTAGGAGCAGTCCATCCGTTCAACTTGCCCTTTAATTTAATACCAATTAATTTAGGCCATTTTAATTCCCATGCTAAACCTGCCATTACATCACAAGCATCAGCACCACCCACACCAATTGCTAACATACCTAAACCACCAGCGTTTACTGTGTGAGAATCGGTACCAATCATCATACCACCAGGGAATGCATAATTTTCTAAAACTACTTGGTGAATAATACCAGCACCAGGCTTCCAGAAACCTAAACCATATTTGTTAGAAACAGATGCTAAGAAATCATATACTTCTTTACTTTCTGTTGTTGCAACTTGTAAGTCTTGTTTTGCTTCTACTTTTGCAGAAATTAAGTGGTCGCAATGTACTGTACTTGGTACAGCAACTTTAGGACGACCCGCTTGCATAAATTGCAATAATGCCATCTGTGCAGTAGCATCTTGCATCGCTACACGGTCTGGTGCAAAATCAACATAAGAACCACCTCTTTCGAAGCCTTCTAATTTTTGATCACTATGTAAATGAGAGAATAAAATCTTTTCAGATAAGGTAAGAGGACGACCTAACATTTTACGAGCCGCTTCCACTTTCGCTGGCATTTCAGCGTACACTTTTTTGATCATTTCGATATCAAAAGCCATAGTTGTAAATTTTGGTGTTTAAACTGCTGCAAAGGTAATAAAAATGCATCCCGCAGCCTTCAAAAAATTGCAAATAATGTCCACTTTTTTTGATAGATTTGGTTATAAATCAAGCTGGAATGATACAAAAATTAAGAGATTTCTTAGAAATACATGCTTTTGGGGTTTGTTCCGCCATTGGGGAGCGCTTAGGTATAGCTAGCGCCAAGATAAGAATGTGGTTTATTTATATCTCTTTTTTGACCTTAGGATCTCCAGTTGTACTCTATTTTGTATTGGCTTTTGTAAGAAGTATTAAGCATTATATACTCTTGGGTAAAAGAAACCCTATCAAGTACTAGATTACCGCTTTTCTTAATCTTACTAGTTTTTCCAATAATGGTTCTAATAAATCTAATTGCAACATATTAGCACCATCACTTTTAGCCACAGAAGGGTTAGGGTGTGTTTCAATAAATAATCCATCTGCTCCAGTAGCAATAGCTGCTTTTGCAATGGTTTCAATTAATGCAGGATTTCCACCAGTTACGCCACTGGTTTGATTAGGTTGTTGTAAGGAGTGTGTACAATCCATAATTACAGGAACATTGTTCTCTGCCATGGCAGGAATATTTCTATAGTCAACTACTAAATCTTGATAGCCGAAAGTATTTCCTCTTTCAGTCAACATTATTTTTTCGTTTCCTGCCAATCTTATCTTATCTACTGCAAATTTCATGGATGCGCCACTAAGGAATTGTCCTTTTTTTACATTCACGATTTTACCAGTGGCTGCAGCAGCTACCAATAAATCGGTTTGTCTACATAAGAATGCAGGAATTTGTAAAATATCGATAAACTCAGCTGCAATAGCTGCTTCATCATGCGCATGAATATCTGAAGTAGTAGGTAAATTAAAAGTTTGTCCTACTTTTTTGATTAATGATAATCCATTGTCATCTCCAATCCCAGTAAATGAATTGGCACTTGTTCTATTGGCTTTTCTATAACTTGCCTTAAACACATAGGCAATTCCCAAGTTCTTACAAATGGTAGAAACTTTTTCACCAATTTCCATGACTAAATCTTCACTTTCTACGACACATGGTCCTGCGATCAAAAAAAAGTTATTAGCGTCGTATTGTTGATGCTTAAAATGGTCTTGTAAATAAGAAGGAATCATGCTGTACGTTTTTCGGATTCAAAGGTACGCAATTCAAGCTAAAATCTTAAACCTAGTGTTAGACCTGCTCCACGAATGCCTGCCCATGGGCCTTCCATATCTGCCACAGCCCCAGTAGAAGTTACTGTAGCTTTTATTTTAAATGGATTCGCCTTAATATCGTTTAGATTTTTTTGTAAGGCAGCTTGTGCTTCAGCAGGAAATTTTGCACCTGGTAATGGAGTAAATTCCAATTTACCATTAGAACTACCATAATGCCCTCCAATCATCCAAAAGTCTAATACTAGTTTAGTTAGTAATTGAAATTGCATACCCACATAAATACCTACACTCTGAGATCGGATAGTTCCTTCTAAAGATGCGGTTTTATTCTCTACAATAGGTTGTAGGGTAGTAGTTGAAATTGAGTTATAAGAGTAGTTTACTGGAATAGATAAATCAAAATTGGCAAATCTTGTATACGGTGCTATATAAAATCCTGACATTTTTTGAATACCTAAGTAAAAACGGCTTTCAAATGTCAAGGCAGTATTGCCTATTTGAAACTGATCAAAATCAATCGCATCACTTTTGATAAATTTCTTTGCTAGTCCCTTTAGCGGTAATGCCGATTTAGGCATGGTTCTATAACTGGCAGACAAGGATACAAAAGGCAGAATATTTTTCTCAAATGTGAGATTGTAATTCTTTAATGCGTCTGAAGATAAATTGGTTTTTAAAATATGATCTCCACCAATTAATTTTTGTGCATTTGCTTCTATACTGATGAATGCAAATAAGGCAACAACTATCTTTTTCATAGAAGTAGGTTTTATTGATTGGGGGATGAATAATTATTTTTGCTTTTTGAAAGCTAAATCTGCAACAGTTCTTTTATCTAAAATGGATAAAGTATTATCTCTTACTTCTACCATTACTTTATTAATACCACATTTTTTCTCGTTACAATCACTACACTTTTCGTAAAAATTTAAACTTACACAAGGGAGTAATGCTATGGGGCCTTCGATTGTTCTAAAAATGCCAGATAATTTGATTTTATTGGGTGCCATAGCAAAGAAATAGCCACCATGTTTGCCCTTTTTACTTTCTAAAAAACCCGCTTTTTTTAATTCTAAAAGGATGTTCTCTAAAAATTTTAGAGGAATATTTTTATGTGCAGCAATATCTGCAATTAGCATTGGAGCATCTGTTTCTTGCTCTGCCATATAGCTTAGTGCTTGTAATGCGTATTGCGTTTTCTTTGATAACATAAAATTGGATTATAATCCTAGTACTTCTTTCATGGTAAAGATACCATTTTTTTTATTGGCAAATTCTGCAGCCAAGACAGCACCACTAGCAAAACCTTTTCTTGTATGCGCTGTATGAATTATCTCTATATCATCAATGGCAGAACTATATTTTACTAGATGTGTTCCTGGTGCAGGATCGATTCTTTCAGAGTGAATATGTAATTGGCTTGAATTAGCTACTTGATCATTTACCCAACTATCTTTTCTTTTTATTGTAGATAATACTTGCTCTGCCAGAGAAATAGCCGTTCCACTTGGAGCGTCTTTCTTTTCTGTGTGATGTATTTCGGTCATACTTACATCGTACTCTGCATATGGGTCCATTAATTTGGCTAAGTATTTATTTAGCTCAAAAAACAGATTCACGCCAATGCTGTAGTTACTAGAATATACCAAACAGCCATTATTTTCTTTACATGCTTTTTCTATTTCACTCCAGTGCTCTAACCAGCCTGTAGAGCCAGATACCACTGGTACTCCAAAAGCAATACATTTTTTAACATTCTCTAATGCGCTGTGCGGTCCAGTGAATTCAATGGCCACATCTGCTTTTTGCAAATTGTCTGCGGTAAATTCATTGGCATTGCTTACATCAATTTTTAAAACAATTTCATGTCCTTTTTGTAAAGCAATTTCTTCAATTGCCTTTCCCATTTTGCCATATCCAATTAATGCTATTTTCATAACAATTTTTTTATTTAGAACTATTGTTTTTAAAATGTAATTGCAAAGACAAGCCTGCTTGCCTAAATTGTGGCTGGTAACTAGGTTGAATTTTCAAGCTTAAATCGTTATTGATGTCAAACTCTTTTAGATGTCCAGATACGGTTGCATCTAATACATTTAATCCCCATCCCAAAATAAACCACATGATAGAGTAGTCCCTGTCTTTTCTAAAAATATTTCTATAACTCTGTAAACTAGCTAAACTTAAATTTTTTAAAGTAGGGTCTATTTTTGACAGATCTGAATTATCGCCATTGGCTTCTTTAAATCTTGCTTCATATGCAAATTTGGCCTTACTATATAAATCTGCATTGTATTGGTATGTGGCAGCCGGAATAGCTAAGACACCATATACCAAAGGCACTTTCCAATATTGCTTATTGTACACCTGTCCCCAACCCGGAAGTATGGCTGAACGCTGTGTCGCCATTCTTGGAATATGGCGTTTAACGGGAATAGCAAGAGTAGTATCTGAATTACTATTGATGCTTTGTCCAAAACCAGACAATTGGATAAGGGATAGTAAGAGTATAGAAAAAAAAGCTTTCATCTTAGCTGATGCTTAATTGCATTGCTTCTAAAATTTTGTTTAAGCCATTTAAATCTGCGTATTCTACTGTAATTTTTCCGCTACCATTCTTTTGGTGCTGCAAATGAACTTTACTTGAAAAATGATCACACAATTTATCTTCCAATTTTTTATATACAGGAGAAAGTTGATTAGGATTTGACTTTGCTGCGCCAGATTTGTTAGGAATAACTTGCTTTAATAAGGATTCTGCTTGTCTTACAGTTAATCCTTTGTCCATAATTTCTTTAAAAACAAATAACTGCTTGTCTACTTCTCTTCCTATTAATAATTTTGCTAAGCTTACACTTAACCCGCCACTTCTAACTGCTGCTTGAATACTTGGCGGTAATTCTAGTAAACGAATATAGTTGGCAATGGTAGATCTGTCCTTTCCCATTCTTTCTGCCACTTGTTCTTGCGTGTAACTTAATTCATCCATCATGCGTTGATAACTCAATGCAATTTCTATTTCGTTTAAATCTACTCTTTGTAAGTTCTCTAATAAGGCTAGTTCTAATAATTCTTTATCATTTACTTGTCTTATATATGCTGGAACATCTACTAAGCCTGCTAATTTTGCTGCACGAAATCTTCTTTCACCCGCAATCAATTGATACTTTCCATCTCTTAACGCAGAAACAGTTAAGGGTTGGATAATATCATGTAATTTAATTGAGTTGGCTAGTTCTTGTAAGGCTTTTTGATCAAAATCTTTTCTTGGATTCTTTGGATTCACCACAATATTAGACAAAGCAACTCTGTTGGTTGCAACTGCTTTCTCGATTGCAGCAGGTTGCACTCTTCCAGCAGGGTTCTTATACTCTGCGTCCATGTTTTGTAATAAAGAACGAAGTCCTTTACCAATCAAATCTTTATTGGGTGTACTCTTACTCATGTCTTAATCAATTATGCGCTCGGCATTACTCATATTAGTCATGCCATTTTTTTGTAAAATTTCTTTAGCTAAGTTTAAATAGTTCACAGTGCCTTTGCTATCTGCGTCATATAAGATAACTGGCTTACCCACACTTGGCGCTTCACTTAATCTTGTATTTCTATGTATAATGGTAGAGAAAACCATATCATCAAAATGTTTTCTTACCTCACTCACCACCTGATTACTTAATCTTAATCTTCCATCATACATGGTCATTAATATACCTTCAATTTGCAAATCAGGATTTAGTCTGCTTTGTACAATTTTCACGGTATTTAATAATTTTCCTAATCCTTCTAATGCAAAAAATTCACATTGCACTGGAACAATAACACTGTTTGATGCAACCAATGCATTGACTGTTATTAATCCAAGAGAAGGTAGACAGTCGATTATGATAAAATCATATTGATCTTGTACTGGTTCTAATAAGGTTTTTAATACGTTTTCTCTATTAGGGAAATTGACTAATTCAATTTCTGCACCTACTAAATCTATATGTGAGGGGATTAAATCTAAATGAGGAATTTCGGTTTTTAAAATGATATCAGATAATGGCGTTTGATTGATCATGCCATCATATAAACTAGTGGTAATATTATGTAAATCAAAACCTACTCCGGTGGTACTATTTGCTTGAGGGTCAGCATCAATCAATAAGGTTTTGTATTCTAAAACAGCCAAACTTGCCGCAATATTGATTGCAGAAGTGGTTTTACCAACGCCTCCTTTTTGATTTGCTATACCTATAATTCTTGCCATAAAACGGGGATCCTTAATTTCTGCCAAAAATAAGGTATAAATGGTAACATTTTGGGATTAAATTAACCCATTCTAGGCCTTTTAGAACTAATTTTGAGCTCTTAAATCCAGCTAATGCGTAGTCCTATTTTCCTCTTATTCTTTGTCTCTATATTGATTCTCATTGATTTTTACATATTTCATGTATTGAAGATCATCACCCAGGGTGCGTCTTCCCAAGTAAAGTCTATCATTTTTGTAGTCTATTGGGCACTATGTCTGATAAGTTTAAGCAGTTTTTTGCTTTTCCCCTTTATCCAAAACCCTTATTTTAAACAATATATCTTTTCTGTAAGCATTGGTTGGGTACTAACCCAGGTCACTATGGTGATGTTCTTTTTGATAGATGATGCAAGAAGAGGAACATTTTGGACAATTGGAAAAATTACTACTGCCACTGGAGCTCAATTCTTAAATACGGATAAAGGTATTCCAAGGTCCACATTTATAAGTTGGTTAGGAGTGGGCTTGTCTTCTAGTTTGTTTTTTTCTTTAGTGTATGGATTTGGCAATAAATATAATTACCAATTGGTACGTCAGAAAATTACTTTGAAAAATCTACCAGAAGCTTTTAAGGGATTTAAAATTATACAGATTAGCGATATACATAGTGGAAGTTTAAAAGAAAAAGAAGCAGTTTTGAAAGGTATAGATTTAATCAATCAGCAAAAACCAGACTTGGTATTGTTTACTGGAGATTTGGTAAATGATCGTGCAACTGAAATGCATGATTGGATGGATGTATTTAGTCAAATCAAAGCCCCATATGGAGTCTACAGTACCTTGGGCAACCATGATTATGGAGATTATGTTCAGTGGGATTCTGTAGAAGCAAAACAACAAAATCTTAGAGACCTAGCTTTAGTACATGAGCAATTAGGTTGGAGATTAATGATGAACGAAAATACATTAATTACTAAAGACAATGCTAGCATAAGATTGGTAGGGATAGAAAACTGGGGTGCTAAAGCTAGATTTCCTAAATATGGTAAGATGGATAAAGCCATGCAAGGCGTTGATCCAAACGAGACCATTATCTTGTTAAGTCACGATCCTAGTCATTGGGAGGCTCAGGTACAAGTACAGTATCCTCAAGTAGATTTAATGTTGTCTGGGCATACCCATGGTATGCAATTTGGATTGGAGAATCCTTATTTCAAATGGAGTCCAGTACAATGGGTTTATAAACAGTGGGCAGGAGTATATAAAAAAGTGGATCAGCAATTATATGTCAATAGAGGGTTTGGTTTTTTAGGATACCCAGGCAGGGTAGGTATAATGCCAGAAGTCACTTTAATTGAATTGGCCTAGTAACATTTTATTAATTATTGCGTTTTATAATAGAATAATACCCCCAAATATGAAAAAGTATATATTTATTGCACTTGCTTTTGTTTCAATGAATGCATTTTCTCAAGAACATTTTAATCTGGGCATTAAAGTTGGTCAAAATTTCTCTAAAGTTGATAATGTTGCAGCAGATAGATCTCAGGCCTCTTTTCATATAGGCGCACAATCAAGTATTAGATTAACCAATATACTTAGTGTTGCCCCAGAAGTTATTTTATCGCAAACAAAATTAGAAGCAGACCCTTCTTTAATGGATGTACTTGGGGGCAATAATTTACAACCAGAAACCTATCATTTAAATTATTTATCCTTCCCGGTTTTATTGCAAGTCAAACCAATCAATAAATTAGTATTAGAATTGGGTCCTCAGTATAGTGTTTTGATGAATCAATCTAAAGATGGCAAGGAATTGGCGAATATGGCCTTTAAGTCTGGTGAGTTTGCTTTTGTAGGAGGCGCTAAAATTCAATTTTCCAATATTGCTGCATATGGAAGATATGTTGTGGGTATGCAAGACGTCAATGAATTACAAGACCAACAACATTGGAAAACCAGACAATGGCAATTAGGAATTAGCTTAAATCTATTTGGATTTTAATTGCTTCTTTAATTCAGCTATAGATAATTTTAAAGCATCTAACATAGCTTGTTGTTCGATAATGAAACTATTGTTATCAATATTGCCAATTACTTTATTCATCTCCTCTTCGTTTTCATAGACCATTTTTCTAAACGGATTTTTATAATCCTTAGATCTGGTATATAAAATACTTTCAGTGATATCAGCTTTAATTGTCAAGTATTTATCTAATAAGTCTATTAGGGTAGCAGTTTTAAATTGTTCTAGCTTTTTTCCGGTGATCAATTCTAATGCTGCTAATGCGTGTGCTGTTTTCTGTGTATTGTATTTTGCCGAAGCGGTTTGGTAGTATTCGTGTACCTGATTCCATTCTGAAATAATATCTGTTTTAATTTGACTCAGTAATGTTTGTACAGTTTTAGTTGGCATTAATTGTCCACCCACATTGGTCCATTGCATATCTTTTGCTCCAGACTTCATTGAATTAACAGTGGCTAATAGAGATTTATGTTTCTTGCTGCTTAATTCAGTTACCAAGGCATCCATTCCATACACCAAAATCATTTTTTCAAACATATGGTAAGCATCAAACACTTTAACCATTCTTGTTTTACGCTTGCTATTCTCAAATCCTTCTGCAAATATTTCTAAACTATCAATTTCTTTTTTAGTCTTAGTGTGTAATATTTTTTTACCTAAATCGATTAAAGCTTTTTCTGTAATAGCCTGAAGCTTTTTATCTTTTATCATAGCAGCTTTTGCCACAGCAATTGCTAATATATCTAAAGAGTGAATTAATTCATTCACCGAATCGGGCGCTAGATAATTATATTCTAAAATAGGGGTTTTGTCAATTCTTCTATCTCTGTCAATATATTTCCAAGCATTTCTAGCTAAAGCATAAAAATTGTACAAGAACCAGTAACCTGGCATTATCAATAGCTCGTCATTCTTGGGATCGTTACTAATTAAGGAGAAGGGTAGAGGAATATTTAATTCGTATGCATAATCCCCTTTATTCAATAAGGCAAAACTTGCAAAAATAGAATTATGCTTAATACTAACACAAAGACCTGGCCAAAAACCACGTCCCATAATGACTTCGCCATCAGCACCTCTACTATTATGATTAGAACCCAATGTTGCACCTGCTGCAATATTAGATTGTCCCATCACTAAAGCCGCACATAAGAATGAATTATTATGGTGTTGCTCGTGTGCAGGAAATATTAAAGAGTTCAATACCTCACAACAAGAAATTGTTGCATTTGTCCCTAGATATGAGTTAATCAATCTCGCACCATACTTTAATTGAGAATAATCAGACAAAACAAATCTTACTGCTTTAATGCCATAGAATACTCTACAGCCATAGCCAATAATTCCATTAACTAATTCACAGCCTTCACCAATTTGTGTTTTGGCTTTTGGGTCTGAATTGATTGTAACGTTTTTTATTTTATTAGCACCTTTTAAATAGGCGTCTGGTCCGATCCAGACATCTTTGATAATCTTACAGTTTTTAATAACTGTTCTATCACCAATTTTACCATAATAGCCTAGTTTATTATCGTAGCGCTTATCTGTTAATTCAATAAATTTTTTCTGTAATACATCGTCATGTCTATTTCTAGTCCACAAATAAGCATCTCCAGCAGTCATGCCATTAAAAGGCAAGACTTTTCTGCCTGTATTTTCATTACAAAGTTCCATCCAAATTCTTACATCACTGGATTCACCCTTTTTTAATATACCGTTTCCAAATTTAGAATGATTGGTTGCTACAATCTCGTTTACATTAGTGATAATTACTTCGTTGCCTAAAATATAATGAGACAAATAATTCACATTATGCACAGCTACATTATTACCAAAATCACAACTTATGATGGTTGAATTGTATAAACCAACCGGTACAATTAAATCACTGAAACTTAAGCAATTGCTTTCTAACTCGCCAATTCTAATCAAACCAAAAAATGCACAGTTCTTGACTAGTTCCGGATTGAATTTTGAAGACACTAAAATCTTTGTCCAATCGTCACTGGTATTCCCGTTACGCACTAAAATTTCTATTTCAAGTGCTGTAAGGCTTCTGTATTGTATGCCACTTCTGTTTTGTTTATCTCTTAAATAGTATTCGTTCTTACCCTTTGGAGGTTCTGGAATAAATCCATAGCCTAATTGTGAAACTGGGATTTTCTTAATTTGATTCATATCAAAGTAGTTCTAAAATTAAATATAGCTCAGGCAAAGATACTGCCTACCTGCCTGATTTCGAATTGCTGTATCTTCTTTTTTGGCCACCCTTTGCACCAAAACCACCTGCATGTTGTGCAGCACGACCTCTAGTATTTTTGGGTTTGCCCCATCCAGCATCTTTCGAGCTTTTATTGGCATGAAATTGTTGCATAGGATATGGATGTTCTTCAATAACAGGTATCTTTTTACCAATTAATTTTTCTATATCTGTCAAGTATGCTTTTTCTTCAAAATCACAAAATGATAATGCAGTTCCAGAAGCTCCAGCTCTTCCTGTTCTACCTATTCTATGTACATAGGTTTCTGGTATATTAGGAATATCAAAATTGATTACATGTGCCAATTCGTCCACGTCAATACCTCTTGCTGCAATATCTGTCGCCACTAATACTCTGGTAGATTGTTCTTTAAAATTACTTAATGCTCTTTGTCTTGCATTTTGAGATTTATTACCATGGATTGCTTCAGCGATGATATTATTCTTTGTCAACAATTGAACTACTTTATCTGCACCATGTTTGGTTCTTGCAAATACTAAAGCAGTTTTTATTGCAGGATTTTTTAATACCTCTACTAGTAAAGAGTTTTTATTTACTTTATCAACAAAATATACTGATTGATCAATAATTTCCACGGTTGAAGAAACTGGTGTTACAGTAACTTTTTCTGGATGATGCAAAATGCTATTCGCTAATTGAACAATTTCTGGTGGCATTGTGGCAGAGAAAAACAATGACTGTCTTTTTTTAGGAAGTACTGCCAGTAATTTTCTTACATCATTTACAAAACCCATGTCCAACATTCTGTCTGCCTCATCTAAAACAAATATTTCTACTTCTCTTAGACTAATATAACCTTGGTTCATTAAATCCAATAATCTTCCTGGAGTGGCAATCACCACATCTACTCCATTTTTCAAGGCAGTTACTTGTGGTCCTTGTCCAACACCTCCAAAAATTACTGTGCAATTTAATTGGGTATGTCTACCATAGGCATTGAAACTTTCTGCAATCTGAATAGCTAATTCGCGAGTCGGAGTCACAATTAAACTCTTAATTCTTTTTCTCTTTTCTACGGGTTTTGCCGAAAGCAATTGTATAATTGGTAAGGTAAATGCTGCAGTTTTTCCTGTTCCGGTTTGCGCACATCCTAACAAATCTTTACCTTCTAAAACGATAGGTATAGATTGCGCTTGAATAGGTGTAGGGTTGGTATAGCCTTCTTCGAATAATGCCATTAAGATCGGCTCAATCAATCCTAGCTCTTTAAAATTTGTACTCATAATAGACCGCAAGGTACACAATTTAATTTTGAGCCATAATAAGACTGAGTTTCAATAGTTCTATCACTATTACTCCACGGTAACCGATTTTGCCAAATTTCTTGGCTTGTCAACATCAATCCCTTTTGCAACACCTACATAGTAACTTAATAACTGTAATGGAATCACACTTAATAATGGCGCAATCACTTCGTCAATTTCAGGCACATACATAATATCCTCAGACATAGTTGGTAAAACGGAATCACCAACGGTAGCTACTGCAATCACTTGTCCTTTTCTTGCTTTGATTTCTTGAATATTAGAAACTACTTTTTCATAATACATATCTTTTGTTGCCACGAAAACAACAGGTAATGTTTCATCTACTAATGCAATTGGCCCGTGCTTCATTTCTGCTGCCGGATAACCTTCTGCGTGTATATAAGTGATCTCTTTTAATTTCAATGCACCTTCAAGAGCAATAGGGAAATTGTATCCTCTACCTAAGTATAAGAAATCAGATGCGTCTTTATATTTTTTTGCAATCTTTTCAATTACAGAAGTGTCTGCTAAAATTTCTTTTACTTTTTCTGGAACAGAAGCCAATTCGTTTAACAAGTGAACATATCTTTCCTCAGAAATACTTCCCTTTGCTTTAGCCATCTTCAATGCCATCATGGTTAAAACGGCTAATTGTCCTGTAAATGCTTTGGTACTTGCAACCCCTATTTCTGGTCCAGCATGTGTATATGCGCCAGCGTGTGATAATCTAGCGATACTACTTCCCACTGCATTCACTACGCCAAAAATAAAGGCGCCTTTTTCTTTTGCACTTTCTAATGCTACTAAGGTATCTGCTGTTTCACCACTCTGTGAGATAGCAATAATAACATCACCTGGATGAATCACTGGATTTCTATATCTAAATTCAGAAGCATATTCTACTTCTACCGGAATACGACATAATTCCTCAATCATATATTCTGCAACCAAGCCGGCATGCCAGCTTGTACCACATGCAACAATCATAATTCTTGAAGCCTTTGTTAAAGCCTCTAAATGATTGTCTACACCTGCCATGACTATTTGTTGTTGCTCTTGTAATAATCTTCCTCTCAAGCAATCAAAAATGGTAGAGGGTTGTTCGAATACTTCTTTTAACATAAAATGGTCGTAGCCGCCTTTTTCAATGGCAGCTAATTCCATATCTAATTTTTGTATAAAAGGAGTTTGTTTTTCGTTCCCTAAATTCTTTAAGATTAATTCGTCTTTTTTTACAATGGCAATTTCATAATCATTCACATACACTACTTCTTTAGTGTATTCAATAATAGGAGAGGCGTCACTCGCTAAAAAGTGCTCATCTTTTCCAATACCAATTACCAATGGGCTTCCTTTTCTTGCAGCAATAATAGTTTCAGGGTCTGCTTGATCAATTAACAAAATACAATAAGCACCTACAATTCTTTTTAGAGCAATTCTTAATGCTTCTTCTAAACTGCTTTTATTATTGTCTTGGATATCTTGAATAAAATTCAATAATACTTCTGTATCTGTATCACTTTTAAAAGTATATCCCTTATTGGTTAGCTCGGTTTTGATTTGTGCGTAATTCTCAATAATGCCATTATGCAGCATCGCTAACCTGCCATTATTGGATAAGTGCGGATGCGCATTTCTATCAGAAGGTTCACCATGAGTTGCCCATCGCGTATGACCAATGCAAATATTGGAATGCATATTCTTGCCTACAACCGCTTCTTCTAATTCGGCAACCTTGCCCTTTTTCTTATGTACCTGTAAATCACCATCTTGAATAATAGCTACACCAGTACTATCATAACCTCGATATTCTAAACGCTTTAATCCTTTTAGTACAATTGGGTAAGCCTCTCTATGTCCTATATAACCTACAATTCCACACATATTTTGATAATTTGGGTATTAATCTATAATTTAAGCAAAAATAAACATTAAATTTTTAATGAATGTTAGGTTTCGAATCTTTTGATCCACATAAAGAATATATTTTAGAAGACAATCGAGTGCTTTTAAGGCCCGTAAAGTCCGAAGACTGGATTTATTTTAAAGATTTACCACAAAATTTTCCAGAAATATGGCAATACTCTTTAATGGCTATTCGAGATGAATCTGATTTAAAACAATATTTTCAAGCTGCAGTGGATGGAAGAGCTGCAGGAATATCTTATGCATTTATAGTCTTTGATAAGTTAACTCAATCCTTTGTTGGTTGTACTAGATTTTATGATATCCAGATACAATATCAGTCTACTCAATTAGGGTATACATGGTATGCAAAACCAACTTGGGGTTCTGGAATAAATTTGCATTGCAAATATTTATTATTACAATTTGTATTTGAGCAATTAGGTTTTGAAAGAGTAGAGTTTAGGGCCGATAATGAGAATAAAAGAAGTATTGCAGCAATGCAAAAAATTGGTTGCACAGTTGAAGGTGTTTTAAGAAGTCATATGCCCAAGCCAAGTGGGGGAAGGAGAGACTCCATCGTATTAAGTTTATTAAAACAAGAATGGTTGACAGGCAAAAAAAATAACTTAGCAGCCTTGTTATAATAAAGTGCCTTGCAAGAAATAGAACGCTAATCCAAAATAAATTAGTATTGCTGTTACGTCTACTAATGTTGCAACAAATGGGGCAGATGAAACAGCAGGGTCAGCACCAAGTCTTTTTAATAGAATGGGTAACATTGAACCAGTGATGGTTCCCCAGATGACAACACCCACTAAAGTAAATCCAATGGTGGTGGCAATTAACATCCAATGCTCTCCATAAAATCCTGGAGAAATCATATGCCAAACGGCTACTCTGAAAAATCCAATTACACCCAATACGATCCCTAATAACAGGCCACTTAAAATTTCTCTTCTTAAAATTCTCCACCAATCTTCGATAGTAATTTCACCTACTGACATGGCTTGAATGATTAAAGTAGATGCTTGTGATCCTGTATTACCTCCGCTTGACAATATCAATGGAATGAAAGTTGCTAATATTAATACCTTGGCTAATTCTCCTTCAAAATAACCCATTGCAGTAGCAGTAAGCATTTCTCCAAAAAATAATACGACTAACCAAGTAATACGTTTTTTGAAAAGTTTGAAAATAGAGATGTCCAAATAAGGTTCGTTTAAAGCTTCGGTACCTCCCATTTTTTGCATATCCTCTGAGAACTCTTCGTTGGTTACCCATAAGATATCATCTATGGTTACAATACCCAATAAGATATCATTATCATCTACTACAGGGATAGCAGTTCTATTATTCATTTTAAATACCTGACTGGCTTGCTCCTGATCGTCGTATACATTTAATGCAACATATCTGCCATCTATTATTTCTCCAATAATATCTTCTGGCTTGGCCAATAATAAATCTCTAATTCTGATATCATCAATCAAATGACCCAATTCGTCAATAATATATATCACATCGATGGTCTCTGAATTCTTACCATATTTACGAATATTATCCAATACCTGTGCCACAGAATAGTGAGGGTGAACATATACATAATCTGGAGTCATCAAACGACCCACACTATCTTCGGGATAGCCTAATAAGGAAAGTGTGATTTTTCTTTCTTCTGGATCTAATAGTTTAATTAAATCTCTAATAGCTGCTTTGGGCAATTCTTCTAAAAAGTCTGTTCTATCATCTGGAGGCAATTCATTTAAAATTTTTGCTGTTTTACGAGCAGGTAATTCTTTAATGATATCCTTTTGTTGGTTAATATCTAAAATTTTAAATACACTTACCGCTCTGTGCACGGTCATATTATCAATGATATGGGCTTCTTGCTCTGGAAATTCATTCACCAGCTCTACCACATCACTGATATTTTGCTCATCCAAGAATTCCTTCAATAGACGGCTGTCATTCTTGGATAATATATCCACGAATACTTCTGATAAGTTTATATCTTCTTTTTCTATTTCTACCATTTCAGACATGGCTGCAAGTTAATAAAAATCCCAGGGATGCCCTATATTTATGCCATGATTCTTCCATTCTTAACAATAGCGTCATCTGCCAATAGGGGTAGAGGTGTATTTACATCAGAGAATATTGCTAAAGGCACTACTGTTGAAATGTCTCCTGTCATTGTTTTAAATGCAACAGATAGGTTGAATGTAGAGAAGACATTATTATATGATTATATATTTGAATGGGGAGAAGATCATAAAAGTGCCGCAGTGGCATTAGGGTATTTGTCCATATACAATCATACCTCTCAGCCCAACTGTTGTTATCAAATGGATTTTGATGAACAAACTATTTCAATTATTACCATTCAAGATATTAAAGCAGGAGAAGAACTATTTATTAATTACATGAATGCAGAGGGTGCTTCTGATAAACCAGTTTGGTTTGAAACTTTCTAAAATAATAACAAGCATACAGGCATAGATACTTTTATTTGATTGCCTGTATCTATTAAGTCCCCGTTATTTGCATCAATTTTGTAGATCACTACATTATCGGAATCTTGATTAGCCACTAATAACCATTTACCATCTGCACTGATAGTAAAATTTCTTGGCTTTATTCCTTTACTGGAAAAATAAGAACGTCCTTTGTTATTTAATAAGCCATTTTCCAGCACTTCTACTTTAGTAATATTATTTTCTTCGCCTCTATTGGATGCGTATAAATATTTACCATTGGGAGACAAGTGAATGTCTGCACTTCCAGGATGGCCTTTGAAATTATCTGGGTGTGTTGCAATACTTTGTAATTTCTTGATGGCTCCTTTTTTAAATTGGAACACGGAAATAGTGCCCGTTAATTCTTCCAAAACATAAATCAATTGTCCATTTTTTGAGAATGCAATATGTCTTGGCCCGGCACCTGGTGTACTAGCAAGTAGTAATGTTCTTTCTGTTTGTAATGTAGGAGTGAGATTTGCTTTGTAAGGGTAAATACTTACCTGGTCCATACCCAAGTCTGGTGTAAATAAATAAGTTCCTTCAGGATTAAAAAAAGCTCCATGAACATGTGCCTTTTCTTGCCTTTCTTTATTGATACTAGATCCTTGGTGTTGAATAACTTGACGCGCATTAGACAATCGTCCATCTGCAAATCGATAAAACTGTGCAATATTCCCGCCTGTATAATTGGCAACAAAAATATTTTTTTGATCTGGGCTAATATTAACATAACAAGGATGTGCTCCTTTGCTTGGCAATTGCTGTAAAAGTTTTAATTTATTATTTTTAAAACTAAAACTACTTATACCGCCATCAACATCTTCATTTACTGCATAAACATATTGCTTGTCTTTGCTAATGGTTAAATAGGAAGGATTTGAAATATTGTTGGTATGGCTTAGTTCAATTGCTTTCCCAGAGACAGTATCAAAATGGTATATGTAAATACCCTTGCTTCCTTTTTGAGTATAAGTGCCAATTAATAAATTGGCCTCTTGTGCAAATATAGAAGCTGGAACAAAAAGTAAAATGAAAATGGTTAATTTATTGATCATGAAAAAGGGTCTATTATTGGTAAACTCTCACATAATCTACTTCCATTCTTATTGGGAACATCGTATCATCTATTGTATTACCTCCGAAATTTCCCCCTATAGCTAAATTAAGTAATAAAAACTGAGGCTCAACAAATGGGTAATAGTCTACGCCTCTTCCATCATTGTTTGCTGTGTAATACAATACATCGTCAATATAAAACTTCAAACTTTCTTTAGTCCAATCTAATTTGAAAACATGAAAATCATTCGTAATCCCGTTAACAGTAGTAGAATAGGTTTGCTGAGTTCCTAAAGTCCAGTTCAATTTTTTAGAATGTGCAGACCAAAACATTTTATCTAAATCTTTCCCAACATGTTCCATAATATCAATCTCTCCACATGCTGGCCAGCCAACGGTATTAATATTGTCGCCAAGCATCCAAATGGCAGGCCAAGATCCTACTCCTTTTGGAATTTTTGCTCTTACTTCGATTCTACCATAAGTCCAAGTGGCTTTACCCTGAGTCAATAATCTTGCAGAGGTATAAAATTTTCCTCCTTTATTTTCTTTTCTTGCTTCAATAACTAGTTTCCCGTTTTCAATTCTAGCATTCGTTAATTCGCTAGTATAATATTGAGCTTCATTATTTCCCCATCCATTAGAACCTGTACCTGTATTGTAAGCCCATTTATTTGCATCAGGTGCACCATCCGTATTAAACTCATCTGACCAAACTAATTTCTTGGCAGTGTCAGTAGGGGTTGTTGGAGTTGTTGGTGTGGTAGGTGTACTAGGAGTGGTTGGCGTTATTACTACAGGGGGTGTTGGGGTTGGTGCTTCTTTTTGAGCACAAAAACTTAAGGACAATACACCTAGAACCAAAGTAAATGGGAGCAATCGCATAAATTATGGGTATTAATTGAGGTTATATATATTAATATGACTCCCAATTTAAGCAAAAACCTTGTTTTTTGTTGCTTAATTTACAAAAGCAGTGTAAATTTGCGCCATGAGATTAAACAAACATATTCATCACCATCATATGCTATCCAAAGGGTAAGCTGGGGTGTAGGTATGTATATACTATATTTAACCAAAGGGCTTACTAACAAGTAAGCCCTTTTAATTTATAAATAAACAAGGATGAGATTAAAATTAGCTATTCAAAAATCTGGAAGATTGCATGACGACTCTATGAGACTTTTGAAAGAATGTGGAATAGATATAAGTAATGGTGTCAATAAATTAAAAGCAGAAGCTTCAAATTTTCCAATAGAACTATTCTTTCTGAGAGACGATGATATTCCGCAATATGTGGAAGATGGTGTTGCAGATATTGGTTTTGTTGGCGAAAATGTAGTGTATGAAAAAAATAAAAAAGTTGATGTTGCTTATGCATTAGGCTTTGGTAAATGCAGATTGAGTTTTGCAGTAAGAAAAGAGGAGCATTTTTCAGGCGCTTCATTTTTAGCTGGAAAAAAAATTGCAACAAGCTATCCGGTTTTAGTACATGATTATTTAACAAAGAATAAAATAGATGCAGAGATCCACGAAATTAGCGGTAGCGTAGAGATTGCTCCAGGTATTGGCTTGGCAGATGTGGTTTGCGACCTGGTGAGCAGCGGATCAACATTATTCATGAATGGCTTAAAAGAAGCAGAAACAATTTTAGAATCTCAAGCAGTGTTGATTAAAAGAAAAGATTTTAGTGCAGATGCTCAAGCGATTTTAGAGCGTTTATTATTCAGAATCGAATCTGTAAAAAAAGCGAAAAAGAATAAATACGTATTATTGAATGCGCCAAATAATCAATTAGAAAAAATCATTTCTTTATTGCCAGGCATGAAAAGCCCGACAGTTTTACCTTTGGCTTCTCCAGGATGGAGCAGTGTTCATAGTGTGATTGCAGAAAGTGATTTCTGGGAAATCATAGAGCAATTAAAAGCTGCAGGTGCAGAAGGTATTTTAGTCATTCCAATTGAAAAAATGATTTTATAAAATGAATATTTTTAAAGATCCTATATACAAAGATTGGTCAGCCCTTTTACAAAGGCCTAGTTTTGATGCCAATAATTTATTGCCTAAAGTGCAAGAAGTATTAGACAAAGTAAAGGCTGGGGGGGATGAAGCTATTAAAGAATTTACCCTTGCTTTTGACCAAGTCAAGATTTCTTCTAGCAAATTAAATGAAGATCAAATTAATCAGATCGCTTTTTCTTTAGATGCCAATGTGAAAAAAGCAATCGAGCTTGCTAAGATAAATATTGAAAAATTTCATCAAGGCCAATTACAAAAAGTAGAGAAAATAGAAACCATGCCAGGTGTTTGGTGTTGGCGAAAATCTGTGGGTATCGAAAAAGTGGGTATTTATATACCAGGAGGTACTGCCCCTTTGTTTTCAACGGTTTTAATGTTAGGAATACCAGCAGTCATTGCTGGTTGTAAAGACATTATTTTGTGTACGCCTCCTAATAAAGAAGGTGCCATACATCCTGCTATTGCATATGCTGCCAATCTTATTGGAATTAAAAACATATATACTATTGGTGGAGTACAGGCTATAGCTGCAATGGCATTTGGAACTGAGACTGTGCCTAAAGTGTACAAAATATTTGGTCCAGGAAATCAATATGTTACTGCTGCAAAACAATTGGTACAACAATATGGCACAGCTATCGATATGCCTGCAGGCCCAAGTGAAGTTTGTGTATGGGCAGATGAAACTGCGGTGCCAGCTTTTGTAGCAGCAGATTTGTTATCTCAAGCAGAGCATGGTACGGATAGTCAGGTATTATTAGTTGCTAGCAGTATAGAATTAGTAGAAAAAGTTGAAAAAGCACTGGAAATACAATTGAACACAATTCCAAGAAAAGAATTTGCGATGCAAGCACTTGAAAATTCCAAGGCGATTGTAATGAATGATGCCAAACTTGCATTGGAATTAATTAATGAATATGCACCAGAACATTTAATTTTATCCATACAAAATGCAGAAATGGTTGCAGAAAAAGTTTGGAATGCAGGGTCGGTTTTCATTGGCAATTACTCTCCAGAATCTGTGGGTGATTATGCAAGTGGCACCAATCATACTTTGCCAACGAATGGCTACGCAAAAGCATATAGTGGAGTTAGTGTAGATAGCTTTGTCAAGAAGATCACTTTTCAACAGTTAACAGAAAGAGGATTAACAAATATTGCTCAAACTGTCATTGACATGGCTAAGGCAGAAAGTTTAGAAGCACATGCTAGTGCAGTTCAAATTAGAATAGATACAATCAATAACAACAAATAACAAATCATATGGCATTTGATATTTTAAAAGTAGTGAGGCCCAATATTGCAAAATTGAAACCTTATTCATCTGCCAAAGATGAATATAGTGGCGAAGCCAATGTATTATTAGATGCCAATGAGAATGCCTTGGGTTCTCCCTTGACTAAATGGTATAATAGGTACCCAGACCCGTATCAAAATGAAGTGAAAGAAAAAATTGCTTTTGTGAAGCAATTGTCCTCCAGCAAAATCTTTTTAGGTAATGGAAGTGATGAAATCATTGCATTATTGTTTACTGCATTTTGCGAGCCAGGAAAGGATAATATTATTATTTGTCCTCCGACTTATCCGATGTACGAAGTGAATGCAAATATTAATAATATTGAAATCAAGTCTGCTCCTTTATTGCCAGACTTTCAATTGAATATTGCTCATATTGAACAATTAGTGGACGCACATACTAAAATTATTTGGATCTGTTCTCCCAATAACCCAACGGGTAATTCTTTGGACAGAATTGATATCGAAACGGTTTTAAATCATTTTGAAGGTTTAGTAGTGGTAGATGAAGCCTATATTAATTTTTCTAAGCAAAAATCTTTTTGTCAATCATTGATTGATTATCCCAATTTAGTGGTTTTGCAAACATTGAGTAAGGCCTGGGGTTTAGCAGGTTTGAGATTGGGTATGGCATTTGCAAGCGAAGAAATTGTAGGTTATTTGAACAAAGTAAAAGCACCTTATAATATTAATTTGCCCGCACAAGAATTGGCCTTAAAAGCTTTGGAAGAAGTTGGACAAGTAAACGACATGATTCAAGAATTGGTTCAATTAAGAATTGCTTTAGCTGGGGTATTTGAAGAAATGCCGATGGTAGAAGCAGTTTATCCATCTGATACTAATTTCTTATTGGTTAAAATTCCAAATGCTACACAACTATATAAATTCTTGTTAACCAAGGGCATTGTGGTAAGAGATAGGTCTAGTTTACCTAATTGTGCCGACACTTTGAGGATTACAGTAGGTACTGAACAAGAAAATACGGCATTGGTGGATGCAATGATTGAATGGATGGATCAACAAATGGCTTAATTATTTGTTAACTTGCTATATATAAACACTGAAAATGAAAAAAATACAAAATCTCTTATTCTTGTCAATCTTAATGATGGCATCTACAGCGAAAGCGCAGGACAATGCTGGGCTAAGAATGCCTGCCGGTTTTTCTGCAACTTTATTTGCTAATAATATTGGAAGTGCTAGGCATATTACTATTACTAAATCAGGGGTAGTTTTTGCAAAATTAAATGCACCCAATAAAGAAGGGAAAGCGATTATTAGATTAGAAGATGCCAATAAAGATGGTGTTGCAGAAAATATAAATGGATGGGGCAATTATGGGGGTACTGGTATTTATGTAAGAGGAAATACTTTGTATGCAAGTTCTGACCAAGGAATATTCTCTTATCAGTTAAATGATAAAGACGAAGTGATGAATCCTACTCAACCAAAAGTTATTGTTAAAGGCTTAATTGATAGAAGACAACATTCTTCCAAATCTATTACAATGGATCCTCAAGGGAATATCTATGTAAATATTGGGGCATACTCTAATGCATGTCAAGAAAAAGATAGATTGCCAGGTTCTCAAGGTATGAAGCCTTGCCCAATTTTAGATTCTGCTGGTGGAATTTGGAAATTTGATGCTCAAAAGGAAAATCAAGTATATGGTGATGGTAAAAGATATGCTACTGGTTTAAGAAATGTAATTGGTTTAGATTGGAATACACAAACCAATAGTTTATTTGTAACTCAACACGGAAGAGATCAATTGAATTCTTTTTATCCTAATTTATATAGTGATAACCAAAACGCAGAATTACCAGCTGAAACAATGTATGAAGTTAAAGAAGGAGATGATTGCGGTTGGCCTTATGTTTATTATGATCCTTATCAAAAGAAAAAAATATTGTCTCCAGAATATGGTGGTGATGGTAAAAAAGAAGGGGCACCTAATGCATTAAATCCTACGGTAGCATTCCCTGCACACATGGCACCTATGTCTTTGTTATTCTATAAAGGAACTCAGTTCCCTACTAAATATCAACAAGGTGCTTTTATTGCCTTTCATGGTTCTTGGAATAGAGCACCATTACCTCAAGAAGGTTATTTTGTTGCTTTTGTTCCATTCAAAGATGGAAAACCTTCTGGTGATTGGGAAATTTTTGCGAATGGATTTGCTGGGACAGATATTGTAACTAATCCGAGATTGGCAAAAGCAAGACCTTGTGGTTTAGCTGAAGGCCCAGATGGTTCTTTATATGTTTGTGATGACAATAAAGGAGCAATTTTTAAAATTAGTTTTAATAAATAATGATGAAATTATTGAATAGTGCTTGCATCGCTTTATTGTTTATTTTAAGCTCCAATGCTGCTAATGCTCAAAACATGGCGAATGGTAAAAAGATATATGAAGCTAGGTGTTTAGTATGCCATCAGGCAGACGGAGGGGGAGTACCTAACATGAATGCTCCATTAGATGGTGCAAGTAATGTTGTGGGAAACGATATTGCTAGATTAGTTCGAATTATCAGAAATGGTTACAATGAAAGAATTGCTTTGGATGGCTATTATTATAGCAATGCAATGACTGCGAACCCAGATTTGAAAGACGCCGCAATTGCAGATGTCCTTACCTATATCAGAAATTCATGGTCAAATAAAGCTTCGGCCATAAGTATGGCTCAAGTGCAAAAAGTAAAAAAGAAATAAACCATGAGACCAATATTATTTATTGATAGAGATGGAGTGATTTTAGAAGAACCAGCAAACGATTTTCAAATTGATAGTATTGATAAAACTATTTTTGTAAAAGGAGCTATTTCTAACTTAAAGAAAATTGCTGAAGATTTTGGTTATTTTAAAGTGATGGTTACTAATCAGGATGGTTTAGGTACAGATGCATACCCTTTAACCGATTTCGAGCCTTTTCAATCTTTAATGTTAAGAACTCTTGCAGGAGAGGGATTTGAGTTTGATGAAATATTTGTAGATAAAACTTTTGCAAAAGAAAATCAACCAACCAGAAAGCCCGGAACGGCAATGTTAACTGCTTTATTAAATAATGAAGCATATGATATTACTAATTCTTTTGTGATTGGTGATAGGTGGTCTGATATTGCTTTGGCAAAAAATATCGGCTGTAAAGCGATTTATTTAAAATCTAATATACATGCATTGACATCTGATCAGGAGCTGGAGTTAAGACCCTTTATTGCTTTAGAAACAGATAATTGGAATGATATTTATAGTTTCTTGAAACTTGGATTAAGAAAAGTTTCCCACGAAAGAAATACAAAAGAAACAAAGATTCAAATCGAATTGAATTTGGATGGAAATGGTAATGCATCTATTGAAACTGGGCTTGGCTTTTTTGATCATATGTTAGATCAGATTGCTAGACACGGTGGTTTAGATTTAACTGTTCGTTGCCAAGGTGATTTGCATATAGATGAACATCATACTATTGAAGATGTGGGTATTGCATTGGGAGAAGCATTTGCAAAAGGATTATTGGACAAAAGAGGGATGGAGCGTTATGGGTTTGCATTGCCAATGGATGAAGCAGAAGCGAAAGTGCTGATTGATTTTGGAGGAAGAAACTGGTTGGTTTGGGATGCTAGTTTTAAAAGAGAAAAAATTGGGGAAATGCCAACAGAAATGTTTTTCCATTTCTTCAAATCTTTTAGCGACGCTGCCAAGGCCAATGTAAATATTAGTTGTCAAGGAGATAATGAGCATCATAAAATAGAAGCCATTTTTAAAGCTTTTGCTAAAGCAATTAAAATGGCTGTAAAGAGAAATCCATATAGTGATGCCCTGCCAAGTACAAAAGGGGTCTTATAATGGCTAACAACTGATAGGAATTAAGGTTTTTCAGGTGTTTTTACTATATTTTTTGGTATCGAAAGCGTAAAAAGAGTAAATTTGCTCTAGAATGAAAACAATAAACAATTTTTGGTGGTGGCATACAAACTCCGTTGGGGTATTGTAATGACATAGCCATTATTGTCAAAATATAAATAAACCCCGACAGCATTGTCGGGGTTTATTTTTTTAATGATCAAATAGGAATTTGAATGCAAAAAATGAAGATACATACTGAAGTGAAAAAGATGCTGGCAGATACTTATACCCCAGTAGGAATTTATTTAAGATTGAGAGATCGATTTAGAGATACAGTTTTATTAGAAAGTACAGATTCTCATGCTTCTGAAAATAGTTATTCTTTTATTGGAGTAAATGCCATTGGTGGTATTGAGATTTCTTCAATGAACGAAATTGAATATAAATATCCTAATCAAGAACCTGTTAGAGAACTTATTCAAAATGTTCAAGCTGCTCCTGATAGAATCTGGGCTTATATGCAAGAATACGTCATGACTAGTTCTGCAAAAGAAGCTTCCTTTGCGCAAGGTTTATATGGATACACTGCATATGATGCTATTCCTTTTTTTGATACTATACAATTTAAAGATGGCGCGCCATTCATTCCATTAATGCGTTATAGATTGTATCAATATGTTTTGGCTTTCAATCATTTTAAAGATGAATTATATATCTGCGAAAACAAGATGGAGGGAATTGATTCTGAATTAGACGCACTTGTAGGCTATATTAAAAGCAAAGACGTTCCTCAATATCCTTTTTCATTGGTTGGGAATGAAAGTTCAAATCAAACAGATGAAGAATATAGAGAAGCTGTAAAAAAAGGTATTCAACATTGCATGAGAGGTGATGTATTTCAGATTGTATTAAGTAGGAGATTCCAACAATCTTTCAAAGGTGATGAGTTCAATGTATATAGATCTTTAAGAAATATTAATCCATCTCCTTATTTATTCTTCTTTGATTATGGAGATTATAAATTGATGGGTTCTTCTCCAGAAGCACAAATTATCATTAATAATGGAAAAGCTGTGGTGCATCCAATCGCTGGGACATTCAAGCGTTCTGGTGATGAAGCACAAGATGCAGCAATGACGCAAAAATTATTAGATGATCCCAAAGAGAATGCAGAACATGTTATGTTAGTGGATTTGGCTAGAAATGACTTGAGTAGGGTTTGTACAGAAGTAAGGGTAAAAGAATACAGGCAGGTTCATTACTATAGTCATGTAATACATTTAGTGAGTGAAGTGGAAGGCAAGGTAGCTGAAGGAGCTAATCCATTTCATTTAATTGCTAAAACTTTTCCTGCCGGAACATTAAGTGGTGCTCCAAAGTTTAAAGCAATGCAATTAATCGATTCCATTGAGCCTACTAAACGTTCTTATTATGGAGGATGTATTGGATTTGTGGGTTTTAATGGCACTTGTAATCAAGCCATCATGATTAGAACATTTTTAAGTAGAGAAAATACTTTGACTTATCAGGCAGGAGCAGGGGTGGTTGCTGCTAGTGTTCCGGAAAGTGAATTGCAAGAAGTGAACAATAAATTAAATGCATTGAAAAATGCAATGGTGCTTGCAGAAAACATACATTAATTAAAGAGAAAAAGAGATAATGAAAATATTAGTTTTTGATAATTACGATTCTTTTACTTACAATTTGGTTCAAATGATCAAAGAGTTAACCAATGCGCAAGTGAATGTGTATAGAAATGATGAAATTGCCTTGGAGAAAGTACAAGCCTACGATAAAATTTTGTTATCTCCTGGCCCGGGCATACCATCTGAGTCTGGTTTATTGTTACCGTTGATCAAAGAGTATGCTCCAACTAAATCTATTTTTGGTGTTTGTTTAGGACAACAAGCCATTGCAGAAGCATTTGGTGGTAGTTTGAGTAATTTAAGTAAAGTGTATCATGGGATTGCTACAGATGTTGATGTAATTAAAGAATCTATTTTGTTTGAAGGATTGCCAAAACAATTTAAAGTAGGCAGATACCATAGCTGGGTAGTCAATGAAAAAGATTTACCAAAAGATTTAGTGGTTACTTCAAAAGACGAGGAGGGTTATATAATGTCTTTAGAGCATAACACATATGATGTCAAGGGGGTGCAATACCATCCTGAAAGTGTATTAACTCCAGAAGGAGTGAAGATTATCGCTAACTGGTTGAAAAATTAAACATTGGAAACTGTATAAGATGAAAAAAATATTACAATATTTATTTGAACACAAGACCTTGAGCCGCGAAGAAGCTAAAGAAGTATTGATACAAATTTCGGAAGGCAAATATTCAGAACATGAAGTGACTTCTTTTGTTACAGTGTTCTTGATGCGTAGTATTACCATTCATGAATTAATGGGTTTTAGAGATGCTTTATTATCATTAGCAGTGAAGATTAATTTAGGAGTAGATGACGCAATTGATATTGTGGGTACAGGTGGAGATGGCAAAGACACATTTAATATTTCCACTTTAGCTTGCTTTATAGTAGCAGGTACTGGTCAAAAAGTAATCAAGCATGGTAATTATGGCGCTTCAAGTGTTAGTGGATCATCTAATGTGATGGAAAAAATGGGATATGTATTCAAGAATGATGAAGCTGCATTAGCTAAAGAGGTGAAAGATGCTGGTATTTGTTTTTTACATGCTCCATTATTCCACCCAGCATTAAAAGTAGTGGGTCCTATGCGCAGAAATATTGGTGTAAGAACCTTTTTTAATATGCTTGGTCCTATTGTCAATCCTGCTCAACCTAAATACCAATTAATTGGTGTGTATAATGTTGAGATGGCTAGAATTTATAATTATGTTTTACAATCTTTAGACAAAGATTTCACTTTAATCCATAGTATGGATGGATATGATGAAATCTCCTTAACTGCTGATACCAAGGTCGTTACTAATAAGGGAGAGTTTGTTAAATCTCCTATTGAATTAGCGAATTTAAAAGTAACACAAGCGTCATTGCATGGTGGTGATACAGTCGAAGCTGCGGCAACTATTTTTAAAAATATATTAGAAGGGAAAGGTACAGAAGCACAAAATGCTGTTGTCTTAGCTAATGCAGCAATGGCATTGATGGTTACTGGCCAATATGGAAAGTATGAAGCAGCCTTTGAAGCAGCGTCAAATAGCTTAAAGAGTGGAGCTTCTAATCAAGTTTTGCAAAAATTAATTAGCCTACAATGAGTATAAATATTTTAGATACTATTATTGAGTTCAAGCATTTAGAAGTTGCTGAAAGAAAAAAGGCTATTAGTATTAGTGCTTTAGAATCCATGCCTTTATTTGAGCAAAAGCCTGCATCATTAAAAGCATCTATTCAAGAATTGGGTAAAACCGGGATCATCGCTGAATTTAAAAGACAATCTCCTTCCAAGGGCATTATCAATGCCAACGCAAGTGTGGAGGAAGTAACTAGGTCATATGAGCAGTATGGTGCATCAGGCATCTCTGTCTTAACCGATAAGCAATTTTTTGGTGGAAGTATAGAGGATTTAAGCATTGCAGTTCAGCGAACTATTCCTGTTTTGAGAAAAGAATTTATTGTAGAAGAGTTTCAAATTATTGAAGCAAAAGCTTATGGGGCTTCTGTCATTTTGTTGATTGCTGCTTGCTTAACACCTGAACAAGTAATACAGTTCTCTCTAACTGCTAAATCTTTGGGTTTGGAAGTATTATTAGAACTACATGACGAAACCGAATTAGATCATATTTGTGATGCAGTAGATTTAGTGGGTATCAATAATAGAAGTTTGAAATCTTTTGAAGTCAATATTGAACATAGTTTAGCATTGAAAAATAAATTACCCAAAGATAAAATGAGCATTGCGGAAAGTGGCATTTACGACATAGAGACATTTAAAACTTTGAAAAAAGAAGGATTTGATGGCTTTTTAATGGGGGAGTATTTTATGAAACAAGCAAACCCGGCAAAAGCTTTTGAAACATTTACTCAATTGATATAAAATAAAACAGATGCAAATTAAAGTATGTGGCATGAAAAGTATAGAACAAGCTCAGGCATTAGATGCTATGGGTGTACACTATATTGGCTTTATATTTTATGCTCCTTCTAAGAGGTATGTATTGAATAACTTGACATTGGAAGAGCTTGCTAGTTTTGTGCCTTCGAATGCTAAAAAAGTGGGTGTATTTGTAAATGAACCAATTGAAAACTTATTGAAAATTGTAAAAGAAGCAAAATTGGATCTGGTACAATTACACGGAGATGAGGACCTACATTATTGCGAGCAAGTAAAACAAATCACGCAGGTAATTAAAGTATTTAGAGTAGGTGCATTGGTTCCAACAATGGAGGGTTTTGAAAATGTTGCAGATTATTTCTTGTTTGATACGGATAGTGCGCTTTATGGCGGAACTGGCGCGCATTTTAATTGGGAGATTATTAAAAATCAACCTATGCCTGTTCCTTATTTTTTGAGTGGAGGTATTGGACCTAATGATATAAAAGGCTTGGAAGTAATGAAGGCAACCAAGGCAGGGAAACAGTTATTTGCAGTTGACTTGAATAGCCAATTTGAGTCAGCGCCAGGAATAAAAGATTTAGAAAAAGTTAAAACATTCATACATGCAATTATTTGACAAAGCAGCGAATTACCAACAACCTAGTGAAGAAGGTTATTATGGTGAATATGGTGGAGCCTACATTCCAGAAATGTTATATGGCAATGTAGAGGAGCTGAAGAATAAGTATTTAGAAATAATGAATGAACCTGCTTTTCAAGCTGAGTTTCATGCATTATTGAAAGACTATGTTGGCAGACCTACGCCATTATTTCTTGCCGAAAGATTAAGCAAAGAAATTGGGACTACTATTTATTTAAAAAGAGAAGACCTGTGTCATACAGGTGCACATAAAATCAATAATACCATTGGGCAGATTTTATTAGCGCAAAGATTAGGTAAAACTAAAATCATTGCAGAGACGGGTGCTGGTCAACATGGCGTTGCTACTGCTACTGTATGTGCTTTAAAAGGCATGGAATGTGTTGTATATATGGGCGAGAAAGATATCGAACGCCAAGCGCCCAATGTGGCAAGGATGAAATTATTAGGCGCTAAAGTGGTTCCTGCAACAAGTGGCAGTAAGACTTTGAAAGATGCTACTAATGAAGCTATCAGGGCTTGGATCAATGAGCCAGATACAACACATTATATTATTGGTAGCGTGGTGGGGCCGCATCCTTATCCAGATATGGTTGCTAGATTCCAAAGTGTTATTAGTGAAGAAACTAGAAAACAATTAAAAGAAAAGACAGGGTCCGAGCTACCTACTCATGTGGTTGCCTGTGTTGGTGGTGGAAGTAACGCTGCTGGAGCATTTTATCATTTCTTAAATGAGCCTACGGTAAGTCTAGTAGCTGTTGAAGCAGCTGGACATGGTGTACATTCTGGTATGAGTGCAGCTACTACTCAATTAGGTACCACTGGTATTTTACATGGTAGTAAAAGTATTCTAATGCAAACTAAAGATGGACAAGTAGTAGAGCCACATAGTATTAGTGCTGGATTAGATTATCCTGGCATTGGTCCATTGCATGCATATTTGTTTAAATCAGGTAGAGGTACATTCACTAGTGCAACAGATGAAGAAGCACTAGAATGGGCGTCACATTTATCTAAAATTGAAGGAATTATTCCTGCTTTAGAAACAGCACATGCATTTGCAATACTTCCTAAAATGAACTTTAAATCAACTGATGTGGTAGTAGTGTGTTTGAGTGGAAGAGGGGATAAAGATTTAGCCACATACATGTCAAATATAAAAATGTAAACAAATTATATGTCAAGATTATTAACCTTATTTAATAAAAAGAATGCTCGTGTATTAAATGTTTATTGTACTGCAGGTTTCCCTAAATTGAACAGTACTATAGAAGTGATGGAATCTTTACAAGCTAATGGGGCGGATATCATAGAAGTGGGAATGCCTTATAGTGATCCATTAGCAGATGGTGAAGTGATTCAATCTAGTAGCTTGGTGGCTTTAGAGAATGGGATGACTTTAGAAGTATTGTTTGAACAGCTAGCTCAAATGAGAAAAACCATACAGGTTCCTGTTATTTTAATGGGATATATGAATCCTATTTTACAATATGGTTTTGAGCGTTTCTGTGCTGCCGCAAAAGCAGTTGGGGTGGATGGATTAATTTTACCTGATTTGCCTTTATTTGAATTTGAAAACATTTATGGTGCAACTATAAAAGCCAATGAATTAGATTTTATATTCTTGGTTACACCTGAAACATCCGAAGAAAGATTGAGAAAACTTGATGCATTGAGTAATGGATTTATCTATGCCGTTAGTTCATCTGCTACGACAGGGAAGGATAAAGATTTTTCAAAAGTAGCTTTGTATTTAAAAAGATTAAAATCATACCAACTAAAAAATCCTTTTTTAGTTGGTTTTGGCATCAAGGATAAAGAGAGTTTTGATGCTGTGAACGAATATGCAAATGGTGCAATTATTGGATCGGCTTATATTAAAGCATTAACCAAAGGGGAAGATATTGATTCTATTACAAAAACATTTTTAGCATCTATTTTGAAATAAATTATGAGTATAGCTATCATACAATATAATGCAGGAAATATTCAGTCGGTGCTTTATGCATTAGAGCGAATTGGAGCAGAAGCGGTGGTTACAGACAATAAAGAAACCATACTTGCTGCTGACAAAGTGATATTCCCTGGCGTAGGAGAAGCAAGTACTGCCATGAACTATTTAAAAGATAGGCAATTGGATCTACTCATTAAAGAATTAAAGCAACCTGTTTTAGGAATTTGCTTAGGTATGCAATTAATGTGTACATTTTCTGAAGAGAACAATACTGAATGTCTTGGAATATTCGATGAGCAAGTAAAACAGTTTATTCCAACTCGGCAAAATTCAAAAGTGCCTCAAATGGGTTGGAATACTATTACTCATTTGAAATCTAATCTTTTTAAAGGTATTCCTGAGCAGAGCTATGCTTATTTTGTGCATGGTTATTATGCCTCTATTGGCGAACGTACAATTGCGCAAACTAATTATATATTAGATTACAGCTCGGCTTTACAAATAAACAATTTCTATGGCGTGCAGTTTCATCCAGAAAAATCTGCTGCAGTTGGAGAGCGAATTATTCAAAACTTTTTATCCCTTTAATTATGCAAATTATTCCTGCAATAGATTTAATTGATGGCAAATGTGTCCGCTTAACAGAGGGAGATTATGCACAGAAAAAAATTTATAATGAAGATCCATTGGAAGTAGCTAAAGCATATGAAGGGATTGGTTTAATGAGATTACATTTAGTAGATTTAGATGGTGCTAAAGCAGGTGAAGTGGTGAATTGGAAAGTCTTGGAAAAAATCGCCAATCAAACTGCATTAAAAATTGATTTTGGCGGGGGGATTAAAAAAGAATCCACATTGAATTCAGTAATAGATGCTGGAGCGACTTATGCAACTATTGGAAGTTTAGCAGTTAAAAACAGGGTTCTATTTGAAGAATGGATTGAGCGATTTGGCGCAGAGGTTTTCATGTTGGGGGCTGACGTATTTGAAGAAAAAATTGCGATTGGGGGGTGGATAGAAAAAACCAATATTGGTGTATTTGAGTTTATTAAGTCTTACATGAATAAAGGAATTAGTCAAATATTTTGTACCGATATACAAAAAGACGGAAAATTGGAAGGCCCTTCTATTGAATTGTATAAAAATATTATAAAACAATGCGCTAGCTTGAATTTAATTGCTAGTGGGGGTGTAAGCAATATGCAAGACTTAAAAGACTTAAGAACAATTGGTTGTAAAGCTGCTATTGTGGGGAAAGCGATTTATGAAAATAGAATTACATTAAAAGAATTGGCAACATTTTAAAATTATGCTAACAAAGAGAATTATACCTTGTTTAGATATCAAAGATGGGAGAACCGTAAAGGGAATCAATTTTGAGCAAATTAGAGATGCGGGTGACCCAGTTGAGCTTGGTGCACTGTATGCTAGTCAAGGGGCAGATGAATTGGTATTCTTAGATATAACAGCTACTGTTGAGAAAAGAAAGACCTTGAGTGCATTGGTGAACAAAATTGCGCATGAAATTAATATACCTTTCACGGTGGGTGGTGGTATTAAAACTGAAGAAGATGTGCATACGCTTTTGCAAAACGGCGCCGACAAAATTTCCATTAATACTGCAGCATTTAATAATCCTTCAATTATTCAAAGCTTTGCCAAAAATTTTGGTAGTCAGTGCGTGGTATTGGCCATCGATGCTAAATGCGAAGCAGACAATCAATGGTATGTGTATTTAAATGGGGGTAGAGTAAAAACGGACATATTGGTAATAGATTGGGCAAAACAAGCAGTAGATTTAGGTGCTGGAGAAATTTTATTAACCAGTATGAATCACGATGGAACCAAACAAGGTTTTGCATTGGAGATTACAGCTCAATTAGCAGAAACATTGCCTGTGCCCATTATTGCATCAGGTGGTGGGGGTAATGAGCAACATTTTTATGACGTATTTACTAAGGGCAAGGCAGATGCTGCTTTAGCTGCAAGTATTTTTCATTATAAAGAAATAGCGATTCCGGATTTAAAACAATATTTACACAATAAAGAAATTACGATAAGACTTTAATTTAAATCATACATTAATTTATTCTATATGAACATTCAATTTTCAAAATATGCAGATGGATTGGTGCCAGCCATCATTCAAGATAGTTTAACTGGAAAGGTCTTGATGTTAGGCTTTATGAATCAAGAAGCCATTGATGCAACTTTGTCCCAACAAAAAGTAACTTTTTTCAGTCGATCAAAAAATCGTTTATGGACCAAAGGAGAGGAGAGTGGTAACTTCTTGGAATATATTAGCATGGCATTGGATTGTGACCAGGATAGCATTTTGATTCAAGCTAAACCAGTTGGTCCAGTTTGTCATACCGGTACAGATACTTGTTGGGGTGAAACAAATACTGCAAGTAGTCTTGTTTTTTTGAATACTTTAGAAGAAGTAATAGCTAGTAGAAAGAACGAAGCACCTGAAAGTTCTTATGTGGCATCTCTTTTTCAAAAAGGTATCAATAAAATTGCACAAAAAGTAGGAGAGGAGGCCGTTGAAACAGTGATAGAAGCCAAAGACAATAATGATGCCCTATTTATTGGAGAAGCTGCCGATCTGTTATTCCACTATCTTATCTTGTTGCAAGCCAAGGGTTTCAATTTGACAGATATTACTAATGAGTTGAAAAAAAGGCATAAAGCATAATTGCTTATATTTGACTATTCAAAAAAATACAATGAAAAAAATACTATTGGGTTTTTTCGCAATTGCGAGTTTTCAAACAATCATGGCACAAGGATTACAAATCAATGCCAATCTTAAAAATATCCCAGATAATACAACAGCTAGTCTAATAGATGGTATGGCGAATAAAGTAGTAGATTCTGCTAAAGTAATTGCGGGTGCTTTTCAATTAAAAACAACAGTGCCTAGTCCTGGAATTTTTGTTTTATCATTTTCTGGAATACCGGCAAAGGTTCCCATGTTTGTTGGAAACGATCAGTTGACTATAACTGGGGATATACAAGATGCCAATAAGATCGAATACAAAGGTTCTACAACGCAGGATTTGTATTTAGAATACATGAAAGTATTGACTCCTCAAATAGAAGGCATTTTTAGTGCAAAGAATGTAGGCGCCACTGCTTCAGGTACCACCAAAGATTCAGCTTTAAAGCAAGTAAGTATCAAAGAAACAGCCATAGTAAATTCATTAACAACTTTAATGAAGTCAAATAGCCAATCTCCTGTATCAACTTTATTCTTATTACAATTGACCAATTTTGTACCATATGTAAAAGAGCACTTAGGTGAAATGTATGAAGTATTAAGTGGTGCTGCTAAAACAGGCCCATTTGCAGATTATATTACAAAAACTCTTTCTACTGCTGGTATTGGTCAAATGGGTTCAGTACTTCCTGAATTCAAACAAAACGATGTGAATGGCAAGTCTGTAAGTTTATCTTCATATAGAGGTAAATATGTTTTGGTAGATTTTTGGGCTAGTTGGTGTGGACCTTGTAGAGCAGAGAATCCTAATGTAGTAAAAACATACAATGCTTTTAAAAATAAAAACTTCACTGTATTAGGAGTTTCATTAGACCAAGACAAATCAAGATGGTTAGAAGCCATTAAAAAAGATGGCTTAACATGGACGCATGTAAGCGATTTAAAGTATTGGAACAATGCAGTAGCTGTTCAATTTGGCATTCAAAGTATCCCAGCTAATTTTTTACTAGATCCTAATGGTGTAGTAATTGGAAAAGATTTAAGAGGAGAAGATTTAAATAGAATCTTAAACGAGAAAATTAAGTAATAACAGCATTTATTTTGTTGCTATAAATAAAAAAAGCCCTGATTATTTCAGGGCTTTTTTGTATTCGGTTTCTTCAAATCCCAATACAAGTATTTTTCCGTCTTCTTCAATAAGTGGTCTTTTTATAATCGATGTTTTTTCTATCATCAAAGCAATGGCTGCTTTTTGTGTAGTGATGCTTGCCTGAATGTCTGGAGTTAATTGTCTCCAAGTGGCCCCTTTTTTATTGACTAATGCTTCCCAGCCAACTTGTTTACACCAATTAGTTAGTATTGTTGTAGTAATTCCATTTTTCTTATAATCGTGAAATTCGTAGGCTATTTTATTTTTTTTCAACCAGTCCAAGGCTTTCTTTACCGTATTACAATTAGGAATGGCGTATACTGTTTTCATCGATCTTATTTTAAATATTTCTTAGCTAGCCAGCTCTCACTGATAGGTTGCATCCAGCTTGATTCCATGGCCGCCTTATTGCTCACTAAATTATTAAAGTATAAAGTGCTAGGAGAAAGTAAGCCATTTTCTAGGGCATATCCTACCTGCGTTAATGGAATTGTTTGAACCCTGTCTTTAACCCAGAATGCCAATAGCTCTCTGTTAAACATTTGCACACCAGTCAGTTTTTCAATTTCTTTGATCACTCGCACAGAACTATCGGTGCTGCAACCTCCAACTGTAGTGACACGCTCGTCTGCCATCATGATGATGAATTGACCATAAAGCGCGGTAGCAAATCCTTTTACATTAGAACCATGGCTTTTCCAATTGTCCACAAAAGTTTCTAACAAGGGTTCGATCTCAAAAAGTTCCCCCATTCTAAAAGTTCTATTAGATTGATAAATCCATAATTTGGATTGTGGATGAAAATCTGCAGGTAAAATAGTGGCTAAGTCAACAATCATTTTTTCTTATTTTATAGCTTGTGCGACAATCTCAGCAATGTCTAATACATCCATTTTTATTTCTTCATTTCTGTTTTTGATGCCATCAGTCATCATGGTATTACAAAATGGACAAGCGCTTGCTACCATTGATGCTTTTGTTTCGATGGCTTCGTCTGCTCTTTCTGTATTAATTCTTTTATCTCCCTTTTCTTCTTCTTTAAACATTTGTGCTCCACCGGCACCACAACAAAGCCCTTTAGACTTGCAACGTTTCATTTCTCGAAGTTCCATGTCTAAACTCTCTAATACTTTTCTTGGAGCCTCGTAAATATCATTAGCTCTTCCTAAATAACAACTATCATGGTAGGCAATTGTTTTTCCTTTCCATTCATTGCTGTCTGTGAATTGAATTTTTCCTTGCTCAATTAATTCTTGTAAGAAAGTAGTATGATGAATTACATCATAATTACCTCCTAGTGCTGGGTATTCATTTTTCAATGTATTAAAGCAGTGAGGGCAGGTTGTTACAATTTTTTTAATCCCATATCCATTCATTACTTGAATATTTTGATAGGCCATCATTTGAAACATAAATTCATTACCTGCTCTTCTTGCTGGGTCTCCTGTGCATGCTTCTTCTTTTCCTAAAATGGCATATTCAATACCCGCTTTATCTAAGATCGTGGCAAATGCTTTGGTGATTTTTTGTGCTCTTTGATCAAAACTACCAGCACATCCCACCCAGAATAATATTTCTGGTTGTTTTCCTGCAGCTAAGAATTCTGCCATTGTTGCTACTTTCATACAATCTATTTAAGCTTGATTGGTCCATGCATCTCTATCGTCTGGAGAGAATTTCCATGGAGCAAAATTATTTTCAATATTACTAAACATACCATTCCATTCAGATGGGGCATTACTTTCTTCCATTACTAAAGATCTTCTTAACTCTACAATAATATCTAATGGAGAAATACTCACAGGACATTCTTCCACACAGGCATTACAAGTAGTACATGCTCTTAATTCTTCAACACTAATATAATCGTGCAATAAAGACTTGCCGTCTTCTTTCCATTCGCCGTTTTGTTGAATATGCTTACCTACTTCTTCTAATCTATCACGGGTCTTCATCATGATAGCTCTTGGGCTTAATAATTTACCTGTCAAATTTGCTGGACAAGCTGCAGAACATCTACCACATTCTGTACAACTATAGGCGTCCATTAAATTTTTCCAACTTAAGTCCATCACATCTTTTGCACCAAATTTATCTGGGGCTGCTTCATTGACTGGGGCTAATTCTGGTTGCATTGCATATAAAACCTCGTTTTGCACCGATTCCATATTATGCATTTTGCCTTTTGGCTCTAAAGCAGCATAATAAGCATTAGGGAATGCCAAGATGATATGTAAGTGTTTGGAATAAGGCAAGTAATTCATAAATGCGTAAATACCTATAATATGTAACCACCATGCTGTATGTTCGATACTAGCTAATTGAGTTTCGCTAAAAATATTTAGAAGCGGTTTGATATGAGTAGACAATATAAAATGAGCTTCAGGATCTGCAGCGTTCATAATCAAAAACAAACTCATTAATACAATCTCAATAATCAGGATATAATTCGCATCCGATCTTGGCCACCCATTTAAGTCTTTGCTGATCAATCTTTTTATAGTCAATATATTTCTTCTAATAAAAAAGATGATTACAGAGAATAAAACTAATCCTGCAAGTATTTCAAAGCTATTAATCAATAAGGTGTAACAGTCGCCTAAATAAGGTGCAAATACTCTATGAGAACCTGTTAATCCGTCAACTATAATTTCTAATAGTTCAATATTAATAATGATGAATCCCAAGTAAACAAATAAATGCAAAATAGCTACCAAGGGGTTGCTAAACATTTTCTTTTGACCAAAAGCCAATAATGCAACATTCTTCCATCTAGCAGCTGGATTATTTGAAAAATCGGCAGGTTTGCCTAATAAAATATTTTTTCTAATAGCCAATAAGTTCTTTCCAAATAAAAAGAAAGCTCCCAATGTTAAAAGACCAAAAATGATCTCTGCAATCCATGCCATAAGCAGTTTTTTATAGTATTGTACAACAATTACAAATTTAACCCATTTTACACACAAGTTTAGTAGGAATTATTTAATTTGCCGTCATTACAAGAAAATGTCTATAAATCATAGGATATGAGTCCAGAAACTACACAAAAAATTGCCAGTTGGTTAAACGGAAATTACGATGAAGCAACTAAAAATGTTATCAAAGAATTACAAATAGCTAATCCTACAGAATTAGAAGAATCTTTTTATAAAAACTTAGAGTTTGGCACTGGTGGCTTGAGAGGAATTATGGGCGTTGGAACTAATAGAATTAATAAATATACCATTGGCATGGCTACGCAAGGCTTCGCTAATTATTTATTAAAATCTTATCCTGGTGAAACTGTAAGCGTTGCAATTGGTCATGATAGCAGAAATAATTCAAGATTTTTTGCTGAAACTACAGCGCAAGTATTTGCAGCGAACGGTATCAAAGTTCATATTTTCGAGACCTTAAGACCAACACCTGAATTAAGTTTTGCTATAAGACATTTAGGTTGTAAAGCAGGGGTGGTTTGTACTGCCTCACATAACCCAAAAGAATACAATGGTTATAAGGCCTATTGGAATGATGGCGGTCAACTTGTACCCCCACATGATAAAAATGTCATCAAAGAAGTGGAAGCAATTCAATCTGTTGATGAAGTAAAATGGACAGGCGGTGACGCCAATATCCATT
>JBJOIU010000004.1:0-60964 GCA_046046935.1 Bacteroidota bacterium | reverse complement strand
GGTATACTCCAGAGAGTATCAGAGATTTTTGTGATAGAATTGGTATTGCTAAAAGAGAGAACGTTATTGATTTTAGTTTATTGGAATTTTGTGTAAGAGAACATTTAAATAAAATTGCACAAAGAAGAATGGTAGTAACCAATCCAATTAAATTAGTGATCACCAATTACGACAAGGGGTCTGAAACCTTGCATTCGGAAAATAATCCTGAAGACGAAAATGGCGGAACTAGAGAAGTACCTTTTAGTAAGGAACTTTGGATAGAGCGCGAAGATTTCATGGAGGAACCTACAAAAAAATATTTTAGATTAGGACCAGGCTTATCTGTAAGATTAAAGAGTGCATATATTGTTACTTGTGAAAGTTATGATAAAGATGCAGAGGGTAATATTACTACTGTATATGCAACTTATCATCCAAATAGTAAATCAGGATCTGATACTTCTGGTATTCATGTAAAAGGCACTTTACATTGGGTTAGTGCAGCAGAGGCTATTAAAGTAACATTAAAAGAATATGATAGATTATTTAATGTAGAAGATCCAGCATCTGCTGAAGGAGATTTTAAAACCTATATTAATCCAAGTTCATTAAATAATGTAATAGCTTATGCAGAACCTGCATTGTTGAATGATCATGCAGATGCAAGATTTCAATTTTTAAGAAAAGGCTATTTCTATAAAGATATTGATAGCACAGCAGATAATTTAATATTTAATAGAACAGTTACTTTAAAAGATGCTTGGGCAAAAGAGCAGAAAAAATAACTATGCTTACACTGGAGACTTTTAAAGCCTATTGGGATAAGCAGTTTCCAACATTACGTTTAAAACGTAGTCATTTCTTATTGGCTACGAGTGGTGGAGTGGATAGTGTGGTATTAGCTCACTTAATGCATACAATTGGTGCAAAATGCACCATTGCCCATGTTAATTTTCAATTAAGAGGATCGGAGAGTACAAGAGACGAATATTTCGTAAAACAATTAGGTGTACAATTAGGTTTCCCTGTAATGGTTCAAGCATTTGAAACGGCTAAGTATGCCGAAGCCTATAAAATGGGTATTCAAGAAGCTGCGAGAGAAATAAGGTATACATGGTTTGAATCGATTATCAAAGAATTAGAACAACCTGCTTTTTTATTAACGGCCCACCATGCAGACGATCAGGTAGAAACAGTTTTAATGCAATTATTTAGAGGTACTGGTTTGCATGGTTTAACTGGTATTGCCCCTTTAAGAGAAGATGCTTTGTCTTTGGCGAGACCTTTGCTAAATTTTACAAAAGCCGAGATTCAAGCTTATGCTTTAGAGCATGGGTTGAACTTTGTAGAAGATAGTTCGAATATAAAAGACGATTACACACGTAATTTTATTAGACATCAAATAATTCCACCTATTAATCAAGTCTACACTAATGCTTCAAAAAATATATTAAGCACTGTAGAAAGATTAAAAGAAGCAGAACTTATAATAGAACAAACAGTCGCATCGTTTTGGAAAAAAGCTAGTAGAAAATATAAAGGAATTGATTGTATTAGTATTACCCAATGGCAGATGGTAACACAGTATGAATCTTATACATGGGGATTGATCAAGCCTTTGGGATTTAGAGCTCAACAAATTGTTGAAGTACATAAATTATTGAATGCAAACACAGGAGCATATATTGTAAGCGATACGCATAAACTGGTTAAGTATAAAGACTTAATACAGATAGTGCCATTGAATACCAACTTGCAACATCAGTTAATTTATGGGGAAGGTGTGTTACAAGTGACTGATTTTTCTTTGGAACTTCAGTTAATTGATAGGGCAAGTATGATGGAGATTCCAACAGATAAGAAAATGGCCTGCTTGGATGCAGATAAATTAGATTGGCCATTGCTTCTTCGAAGCTGGCAGTCTTCGGATTATTTTTATCCTTTAGGGATGAACAAAAAAAAGAAACTGAATCAATTCTTAGGTGCTGCTAAACTAAGTCCTGCAGAAAAAGAAAAGACAACGGTCATATCTTCCGGAGATAGAATTGTATGGATTGTGGGTCAAAGAATTGACCATCGTTTTCGTATTACAGATGCTACGAAGCATGTGTTAAAAATCACCATGCTTTAATTAGGCCTATATTTTATATATGCAAGTATGCTCTTACTTGTTCGATAAATAAACCCACAGAATCATAGTTTCCTATAAATTTAGCGGTAATTATTAAAAATACTATACCATAAATAGATCCCCACAAATGTGCGCTATGATTAATGCCTGATTGACCATTTTTAGATAAGTAAGCTGTGATAGCTAAGTAGATGGGGCCAAATATAAAACCAGGAATAATAGGAGGGATGATGAAAAAGCCAATTTGAATGGTAGGTTGTAAGAAAATGCCTACAAATACAATGGCAGATACGGCGCCGGAGGCGCCTAAACTATTGTAATGATATTGATGCTTGTGTTTTAAATAAGTAGGAATTAAACAAATTGCTAAAGAACTAATATATAAAGCAATGTATAATATTAGACCCTGAGCACCAAAGATCATACTAAAGAATTGCTCTACATAATCGCTGAACATGTAAAAAGAAAACATATTAAAAGCCAAATGAATAAAATCTGCATGAATAAACCCAGAGCTGATAAAACGGTACCATTCGTTTTTTCTTTGAACGGTATAAGGATTAAAAATCATTTTATCCATTAATGGTTCATTGTACATGGCCAAAATGGAGATGGCTACAGTAATGATGGTTATAATGAGGGTGATATGCATGGGATATTAATACGATTGTTATAAATTATTCGTGATGGTATTTTTCGTTAGCCAATATACTACAAGCTCTGTAGATCTGCTCTGCTAGCATCAATCTCACTAGCATGTGAGGAAACACCAAGTCCGAAATGCTCCAGGTAAAATTGGCGCGTTGTTTAATTTCATCCTCTACGCCATAAGCCCCGCCAATTAGAAACACAATTCTTTGTGCACTCTGATTAGCTTGCTTTTGGATTAGATTGGCTAAACCTGGAGAGCTCAACATTTTACCTTTTTCGTCTAATAAGATTAGAATATCTGTTTTGGATAAAGCTTTCAAAATACTTTCTGCTTCTGCTTTTTTTATGGAAGCAGGTTCTGCATGTTTACTTGGGGTAATTAATTGCCAATCTATGGGGTAGTAGTGGCCAATTCTTTTTGTGAACTGATCAACCCCTTCTTTTATATAAGATTCGTGTGCTTTGCCAACAGAAAATATAGTGAGCTTCAATTAATTCGATTTTCATCAAATTTAATCAAATTAAAATAAATGCCTTTTTTGTTACTGAATACTGAATTCTTGGATCAAATCTTCTCCTAAACTAAATGTATAATTTCCCTTTTTAAGATCACCCACATATAAGCAGGTTCTTTGGGTTTGGCCTGTAATTTTGCCTTGTAAAATGGCATTGCCTTTTGCATCTGCAATAGTATAGATTTTTGTTTCTTTATTCTGATTAGAGAAACTAACTTCTAAAATATCATCTTTCACTATTTTGTTTAAACTAAACATATAGGCAAGCAATCGTTTTGGGGTAGCTAGTATAAGCTTGTATAAAATTAGAGATATTCTGATATATGGAAACTAGATTTCTATCTATAAATATTAAATCTAAGTTAAAATAGAATTAATTCTATTAGTTTGAAATCCATTATATAATAGCTGTATAATTACTACATTTGAATCATAAGCTTAAGTATGGAACCAAAAGTATTAGTGGCTGAAGATCATAGCATTGTGAAAATGGGCCTTACTGCCATTTTAAACAGAATGAACGTCCAGCATGTTTCAGATGTAAGTACTTGTATTGGTTTAATGGAAGAATTAGGCACTAATCATTATACCCATCTTATTTTAGATATCATTTTACCTGATGGCAATACGCTTGAGTATATAGAAAAGATTAACGAAAAATATCCAAATCTTTCAATTTTAGTTCATTCTATGCAGCCCATCGATGTGTATGGTAAAATCTCCAATAAGTTTAATATTCATTCCTATTTACATAAAGGAGCTTCTGAAACAGAGATCAATTACCATTTGGAATTATTTATAAAGAATCAACCTATTGTTCTAAAGAAGAAAATGGAAGATTCTGGCAATCCATTTACGACACTTGCAGTAAGAGAGTTAGAAATTTTACATTATTTATTAAATGGCTACCGAACAAAGGAAATTGCCAATTTACTGGGTTTGAAAATGAATACGGTTTCTACTATTAAATCAAATATATTTGATAAAGTAAAAGCCGAGTCATTCACCCATTTATTACAGTTGGCGCATGTACACCAAATTAGTTACTAGATTTTCACTCAAAGCTCTTTTTCTAGGGTTAGTATTTTTTATTTCTACTTATTTAAATGCTCAATTACAATATACATTTGAGCGAATTAATACTGACAATGGGTTGCCTACTAATGCCATTAAGGGTTTGCAGTTTGATGAAAAAACAAGGTTTTTATGGGTGGCTACCGAATCGGGGATTGTAAGGTATAATGGGTATGACTTTCAAAGTTTTGGAGACAATGAGCAATCTAATATTTTAAATGGAAGGATTGTGTTTTTTCTCAAAGCAGAAAATGGGAAATTATTCGGCAAACTTATTGATGAATCTGTTTTTGAAATAGAAAAAAACAAAGCCGTATTAAATAAGAAAAAAATAAAAATTAGTAATCAAAATGATTATTTAAATTATAAGTATGGTTTAAATAATCAAATTAACTTTTCTAATTTTAGAACTGGTAATGTTGATCAAAGTAATTTTGATTTAAATCAAACTCTTTTTACAAAGTATTATAATATTTTATATGCGATCAAAAATGATAAAGTTGACTCAATATTAAAAGTAGGGGCAGAGATGCAGGGGTTTGTTTTAAATAGTCAACTTTTTATTTACTCTAAATTAGATGGTCTATTCAAACAAATAATGTTTAAGCAAGATGGTGAAATCATTGTCAATAATCTTCCATTAAGTGCTATTATTGGTGATAATGTGGTAAAGAATTCGGTCTCTTTAAATTTTGTACAAAATAATACAGGAGAGCCCGTATACCTAATAGCCGGGTCAGATTTATTCAAATTAAATTACATTAATCATCAATTTAAATTACAATTAGTTTCCAATAAAATCCCTGATGCTGAAATTATTAAATATATACAAATTGATAATGTAACCAATACAATTTATCTAGGGACAGATAACAGAGGGATGATTGTGGGAAGGCCTAATTATTTTAGAAGACTTTTGCCCAATAATGCTGTCAGTGGAGTGAGTACATCGGCCTATGCTCAATTATTATTACCAAATGGAAATGTCCAAATTAATACTGGTCAAATATTTGGAACCTCTACTTTAAAATCACCGAATATATTTTATAGACCTTCCGAGACTGCAACTTTTATTTCTAGTGATAGTATTTTGTTTTTTACCAATTCAGATGGTATTATCGAGTATGATTTAAAAAATAGTCAAATTTCGAGTATTCATACTGACTCTAATATTCGCATCAATAGAAATAATTATATACAATTAGGGGATAGTATTTTCTCATTTAACGAATCTGGAGTGGCTCTTAAAAATATAAAATTTGGCGAAGGGAAATGGAGATATCTAATAAAATTTAAAAAAACTTCTTTTAATTTTATTGTATATAATTTAGCTAGAATCAGTGAAAGTGAAATTTTAGCTGCCACTACTGATGGGTTATATAAATATCATTTAATTAATAAAACCTTTAAGTTATTCTATAGAGACAAAAACAAAGCGAATTTTAGGTCAATATTCCCTTTGAAAGATTATTTTTTATTAGGCACTTATGGGGGAGGTGTATATATGCTAAAGGGCGATAGTATTAAGAAAGTCCCACTTGATCAAAATAAGTATTTAAATTTTACACATTGTTTTCTACTCGATAATAAACAAAGAGTGTGGGCAAGTACCAATAAAGGGTTGTTCATGTCACCTTCGCAATCATTGATAGATTTTTGGACAAAAGGACCAGGCAATATTCGTTTTGCTTATTATGGCAAGTCTGATGGAATTGATCAGTTAGAGTTTAATGGTGGGTGTTCTCCTTGTGCCATTAAATTAAAAAATGGAGACTTTTCATTTCCTGGTATTGATGGATTGATTCAGTTTAATCCTGATAGTATTGCTGAAATTACAATTCAACCAAAAGTATATTTAGATAAGTTGGTTATAGATGATAAGTCTATTGATTTTAACGAATCGGTTTTAAGCCTGCCACCAAAGACAAAAAATATTGATTTTCATTTGGGTATTTCGGGTATGCTTTCACAAGAAAATATTATGCTTGAGTATAAGTTTGATAATGATAAATGGAATAGAATTAATGTTAGAAATTCTATTATTAAATATACCAATGCAACTTTTGGAGAACATACTATTTATTTAAGAATAAGAAATACTAGTAATGGTAAATGGGATTCTATTGAATATGCATTCGTAATCTCTTATCCTTGGACACTTCATCCTTTGATGTATGGTGTATATGTGCTTTTAATTATTGGAATAGTACTATTATATATTAGATTTAAAACTTTAATTTATCAAAGAAGACAAAAGCTATTAGAAAAAGAAGTGAATTTAAAAACGGAATCTTTAAATAAATTAAATGATTATTTATTAAAAAGAAACCAAGCGAAAGATCATGTAATTGCGATTATGAATCATGATATTTTGACACCTTTGAAGTATTTGCATATTACCGCTAAGAATATTGCAGATTCCAATAATCCTACTCAAATTAAATCTTCGATTAAGCAAATTGCAGATACGTCAAAGGAATTAGAATACCTCACTTCTAACATGCTCAATTGGGTAAAGTTTGATAATATTGAAAAATTACCTAAAGAACAATATTTTGATTTATCCGTTTTAGTGAATGATTTAATTGAATTTGTATATCCATTCAAGCAAAATAAAAATGTACAAATTATCAATAAAATTCCTAACGACACCTTTATAACCAATTGGCCAGATTCATTAAGAGTTCTTATTTATAATTTATTAGTGAATTCTATAAAGGCTACAAATAATGGCGAGATTGTTGTTGGGTATAAGGGTTTTGAAAATGGATATTCAATATTTGTACAAGATTCTGGAATAGGAATGAATGCTTCAATTAAAGAATTTTTGTTAAAGGGTAGAAACGAAGAAGAATTAGAGTATCATCCAAAAAACAAAACGGGTAATGGTGTAGGGTATCAGATTATTAGAAATATTATACTTTTGATGAATGCATCGCTTGATATACAAAGCGATATAAATGTTGGCACTACAGTTACGATCATTTTTAAATAGATATTAAATCTATAGACATGTTCATGTCTAGAATTAACTCTTAGAATGTTAAAAAAATAATAGAATATACTCGTACGAATAGAAGTTATTCTAAACTACATTCATGCAATAAACGGGATTTTTGTACGTTTCAAAAAATCCCGTTTAGATGATAAAGAATTGCTTCTTAAGCTTTTGTAGAATAAAAACGATTTCGTTTGTTGTAATTTTTTTATTTTTAAATCTTATTGTAAGTGCACAATCTATTTGTGTTGCTCCATATAATCCGACACCAGCTACTAGTTGGGCAATGGTACAAAAATTCCAATCAAATGCGTTAATTTGGAATGGAGGAACACCAACTGCTGCAGATTTAAATGGTGATGGTATATCGGAAATTCTAGCACCTGCTAGTGACTACACAGGATATTATGTTTATAAAGGGGATGGAACAAATAAGACAACTGCAACCAAGGATTTTGTAATTACAACATCAAGTGCAAGATCTGTTCAGCCAGCTATTGCGAATATTATTGGTGATGCTACCACTGCACCTGAAGTTGTAATGGTGAATGCCTCTGGATTTGTTTACATCTTTTCAAATACAGGAGGGACAGAATCATCTTATTTATATAAGTCAACATCAGCTTCTCAGTATACAAATACCGCAACACCCTATATTGTTGACATTGATGAAGATGGCACTGCGGAAATTGTTTTAGGTAGCGATGTTTTTGGTATTGTTAATAATGATTTAGTAAAAAGAGTAGCAGGACCTGCATTAGGTTATATAGGTCAAACTTCGGGAAGTACAGGAACGCCTGTTGATGTAATCGTTTCTGATATCATTTCATCCAATTCAGGTAAGGAATTAATTTATGGATCAAGAGTGTATGGTATTAATTTAACGGATGGTACTACTACTATATTAAAAGATTTAAGTACTATTGTTGGTACAAGTTTAATTGCAGCAAATGACAACGGACCTACCGCTATTGCGGATATGAATGGGGATGGTAAATTAGATATAGTTTATAATGGATCTACGTATGTGGTCATGTGGGATCCCAATGGAACCACTACCGCGAATACCCTTTTATTTAGAAGGATACCTCCAAGTTTTATTTATGGTGTTAGAGGATTGCCTTTAATTGCCAATGTATACAATGATAAAACTACAGGTGGTAAATCAACAGATTTACCGGAAGCAATTATCATTAATTCATCTGGAGGTTCATCGGGTATTGTTACTGCTTATAATTTGAATTATAACACAACCGCAGGTACTGCAACGCAGCATATCTGGTCTTTGGCAACTAACGATATGTCTGGTTGTACAGGTATTACTGCATTTGATTTTGATGGGAATGGCATAAGAGAGATTGTATATCGTGATCAATCTACTTTGAGAATCATCAATGGTAATTTGGCAACACCTTTGAACTATGCAACCGCGGCTGTAGCTTCAGCAACATGGGGTGAATATCCAATTGTGGCAGATTTAAACAATGATGGACAGGCAGAAATTGCAGTTACGGGAAATAATATGTTAAAGGTTTTTGGAAGTGATCCTACCACTTTTCCATGGAAAGGTGCACCGACATTTTGGAATCAACGTAACTATCGAATTGTCAATATTAATAGCAATTTAACGATTCCAAGAACTGAAACAAATGCAGCAAGCTTAGTTGCCTATAATAACAACGCAGCGCAATTTCAATTGACAGATGCTGTAGGAAATGGAGTGCCTAGTGGCTATACTTATGCAGCAGACGCACAAATTGCTATTAATTCTGTTACAGCTAATTGTCCGAGGATTACTATTTCAGCAACAATTAACAATACAGGTTCTTATTTATTACTAGCTGGTACGCCAGTTGCTATATATGATGCAAATCCTACATCAGGTGCAGCTAATTTAATTGGAACCTACCAAACAACAGTAACTATAGCAGCAGGCGCTTCTTTGACCGTAACCATGACTGCAAATTTAGTAGCATCTTCTACTAATGTTTTTGTTGTGGTGAATGATCGAGGTACTACGGTTAGGCCATTTAATTTAAGTGCTTGGATACCTAATACGGATATATATGAATGTAGTTATGCTAATAATATTGATTCAGAATCTTTTGCCTGTTTAGATACAGATGGGGATAGCATCGTTGATTTTATAGATATTGACGATGATAATGATGGAATTTTAGATAGTATAGAAGGGTATAGTTGTGGAATTTTGACTAATTATAGTCAACTTTTCACAGATCCAGTTTTAAAGCAATTTAACCTTGTCAATAATGGGGGTTTTGATCAAGGAAATAAGGGTTTCACGACATCATATTCTGCTGGTTTAGGCGGATGTGCTCAGTATACAATTGCAGCTACAGGTTGGGTTTCTAGTGTTGGTTCACTTTCAGGTGGTAACGCGATGCAAATTAATGCAGAATGTGCCGGCGCTTTTTCCCCTTTTTGGAATCAAACAATTACTGTTAAACCGAACACAAATTATAAATTAGGATTTTCTATTCGACATGCCAATTATGCTAAAGTAAGTTTTAGAATTAATGGTGGGGCTGCGCAAGGAAATTTTGGGACAACGGCTAGCTGGGTAACAAAAGAATCTATCATCAATTCTGGTAATAGGACTACCATGTTAATTAGTTTATTTGAAGCTACTGGTGCGCCAATGTCTGCCGATTTTGGTGTGGATGATATCTTCTTAATAGAAGTAAAAGACGGGTATTGTACGGATCCTCTAGATACAGATAACGATGGTATTTATAACCATTTAGATTTAGATGCTGATGGGGATGGTTGTCCAGATGCTAAAGAAGCGAATGTGACTGGTACTTTAAGAACAGGAACTATCCAAAATGGAAGTAATGGTTCTGTTTCAACTTCTGTATCCAATGCAATAGCAGGAGCAGCTGGTTCATACGGTACTAATGGTTTAGCTAATAATTTAGAAACAACAACAGATAATGGTATTTATAATGGTACTTACAATTATGCAGCAACCACAAGTAATTTGATTAATGGCTGTTTAGATTCAGATGGAGATGGTGTAACTGATATTTTTGATATTGACGACGATAATGATGGTATTTTAGACAGTTCAGAACAATCTGGGGCATGTGCTAGTACAACTTTAACGCCTTTTGAAGCTACTTCTAGTCCGGTATATGGAGGATCTACAGCGACTAGGACAATTGATGCGACTGGTTTTACAGGTACTGGTCTAAATGCTTTAGCAAGTTCACCAGCTACACTTGAAAATGCTTGGTTATTAAAGGAGCCTGAAACATCAGGTTTTATTGAATACTTAATGCCAGCAGGTTCTAATGTGGGTGGTGTAGCACTTTGGGCACCAGATGCATACAACTATGGTGGTGGTGATGGACCTCCTAAAGATTTTACGGTTGAAGTTACTTATGAAGGGGATCGTGTTTATACCTCTCCAATTTTTACTACCGCACAACCTAATAGTAGTGGTGCATTACCAGAAGCTCAAACATTTTATTTCCCCAAAGCTTTAAATGCTGTAACTAAAATACGTTTGAATATAATAAGCGGATGGTATGATATTAATAATAACAGTATTGGTCAAGTAACCACTGAAGGTATTACAGTGAATGCTGCATACAATATGTTTTTGGGTGAATTCCGTGCTATTTGTGGTGTTGCAGATATTGATACGGACAATGATGGTATACCTAACAGGTTAGATTTAGATTCTGATGGGGATGGTTGTACAGATGCTGTAGAAGGGGGTGTTAGTGGTGCCTTAAATTCGGGTACTGTTAAAAATGGTGTAAATGGTGCCGTTACATCTACAACAACTTTGTCTAATGCTATTGCTGGCGTAACAGGAGACTATGGTGCAAATGGTTTAGCAAATACTTTAGAAACTGTAGCTGATAATGGGGTTATCAACTATACAAGTTCTTATGCTTATGCAACTTTAAGAGGCTATGCTGCTTGTGCAGATTCAGACAATGATAATATAAATGATGTAATTGATGTAGATGATGATAATGATGGGGTATTAGATATCACAGAATTATTCTGTACTACGCCATTAAATGCGGTTGCTCCAACTGTTGCTGGTGCATCAAACATTTTTGCAGATAATAACACAGGAAACTTTATAAAGTTAGGTGGTGCTACTTTAAGTAAAGTATCAACAACACTTTACGAAACTAAAATTGATGTTGTTCAATTATCTGGTACTAGTTCTGGGGCAATCGTATTAAATAACACTTACCAACAACTAAAAATTGTTGTAGCTGATCTTGACCAGAGTGAATCTATAACCCTAAAAGTGTATGATGTTTTAGGAAATTTGATCACACTAAGTTCTAATAATATTTTACAAAGAGGGTCTTATGTAAATCCAACTTATGTAACTGGTTCATCCATCGTTTTAACTGCTGCAGGTGCTTCAACTTATGATGGCTCAACAAACTCGATATCAAATATTTTAATTCAGATTCCGTACACTGCTAAACGTATTGAAATTTATAAAACAGCAGGTTCACAAAATGCTTGGGTGGGGTTATTAGCAGGTTGTAATGATGGTGATACAGATAATGATGGAAAACCTAATAGATTAGATCTCGATTCAGACGGCGATGGATGCTCAGATGCTTTAGAGTCTGGTGCAACAACAACTGCAACAGCCAATTTTGCCTTTAATGGCACTATGGGCGCGAATGGTTTAGATAATAGTTTAGAAAACACGGCAGATAACGGACTTGTTAATTACACTTCTACTTATAATTTCGCAGATTCTAAAAATTATGCTGCTTGTTTGGATACAGACGAAGATGGTGTAATTGATGTAGCTGATGTAGATGATGACAATGATGGTATTTTAGATGCAATAGAATCACCAAGTTGTTATTATACCAAAGCGGAATGGCTATCAGGCAATAGATCTGATATTACTGTTAGCTCTACATTGGCCATGAATAGCAATTATGGCAACCCTTATAAACTTGTAGACGGTGATATTGGAACTGCGGCTGCTAATTATGCCGTTAATTATAATGCATCCACCACTGCTGCTCAAACAGTCTATGCATTTAAGATGCCAGTTCCTGTAGAGTTAAAGACAATTTACATAAGATATATCAATGCCAATACCCATTTTAATACAGGAACAGTATTACAACTTGAAGGTTCAAATGATAATGTATCATGGACAAATTTAGGGTCTGGCTATGGTGCCGTGACTTCAGTTCCAGGAATTACAGGAACTTTAACTGCTAATTCATTTACAGTAGCAGATAATAATAGACGCAAATATTTATTTTATAGGATTTATTGGGTTTCTGGTGGAGGTGTGAATGCAAGTGGTACCTCGAATGAAGTTTACTTTGAAACTTTTTCAAACTATCAGCCAAGTTTGCATCCAAAGTTAGAATGTGTTTCTGATACAGATGGGGATGGTATTCCGAACCAGCATGATTTAGATACTGATGGAGATGGTTGTCCGGATGCGCGTGAAGCAGGTGTAAAAGGAACTTTAACCACAGGCACGATTAAAAATAAAGTAAATAACATCCTCACAAGTACAATCAATGTAGATGGTGCTATTGCTTCAGGTACTTATAGTGCAAATGGCTTCTCTGATGCATTAGAAACAGCTTCTGAGAGTGGTATCTATTCTGGCACTTATATTTATAACTATGCAAGGTCAGCTGCAGTAATTGTTTGTATTGATACAGACAATGACGGGGTGGTAGATGTAAATGATTTGGATGATGACAATGATGGTGTTTTAGATACAGAGGAATGTGCGACATTCAATATAAATAATGTTTCCTATTCACCCGTTGCTTATTCGGTTGTAAATGGTGCGTCTGCTTCACAAATTTTTCCTGCAGCTCCAGATGGTTTAGTGATCAATGTTTGGTCATTGGATAATTCTTTTAACGTTCGAATTAATGGAACACATTTAACGAATCCAGAAGAACTTCAGTTTTTCCCTAATCAATCCACCGATGCTGTTTTTGAATTTTTAGATGGTACTACACAAGGTAATATTTGGGAAATAGCTGGTAATAAATTAAAACCATTAATCCGTATTTATATTGATCAAGTGGGTCGAATTAAAGTCTACGGTTCTAAAACTGGTGGGGGTGTATTACAAGAAATGCGTTTACGTAATGGGTCGTTTAATAATATTACTTTAAATACAAATTCGACTAATACTTTTCAAATTGGGCAAGAAGTTATTGGGCAAACCTTTATTACTGGTGATTATGGTATTATTGTTCCACCGTCTTGCGATGATGATAATGATGGTATTCCAAACGGGCAGGACCTAGATTCTGATGGTGATGGTTGTCCAGATGCGAAAGAGGCAGGAGTTAGTGGAGTCTTATTATCTGGCGATGTAAAAAATGGAACGAATGGATCTGTTACATCAACCAATAATTTACCTAATGCAATTGCAGGTTCAGCTGGTAATTATGGTGCGAATGGATTAGCAAATTCGGTGGAAACAGCTGTTGAGTCTGGTGTTGTTTCTTATACCTCTTATTATAATATTTATGCACGCTCTAGCGCACTAAATGTATGTACAGATAGTGATAATGACGGGGTTGCTGATGTTTTTGATATAGATGATGATAACGATGGAATACTAGATAGTATTGAAAAAGAATCTTGTTCAGGTACTGGTGTTGATCTTTCTTCCATCACTTTCTCAGGTACAGCAGTTACAGGAAAAACAGCAAATAGAATTACTTCGTCTAATACCAATGGGTGGCTTTCATCTTATTCTGATGAAAATTTTTCTTTACCACTTTCTTTAAAATTCAAAAGACCGACAATAGGTAATCAAGCGATGTTTGGTTTGTTCCCTGTTAGTTATGGAACTCAAAGACCCGAGAATTGGAATGATGATGCTTATAAGTTTTTCTTTACTTCCACTAATGTCAATGTGCCATATGGTACAACTTACAATGTAAGCCAAACAGCAACTGCTACAGATGAGTATAGTATTGACATATCTGTTACTGGATATGTAACTGTTAAAATAAACGGCATTCAAAAAGCAGCATTTCAAGGAGTGAATTCACCTTATAAATTGGCGGTTTCTGGTTTAACGACAACTGTCTTTACAGATGTCAGTTTGTCTAATCCTTCCAACCCTTTAGTTTTAAATTGTACAGATACAGATAATGATGGGGTGCCTAACTATTTAGATTTAGATTCTGATGGGGATGGATGTCCAGATGCAAAAGAAGCAGGAGTGATTGGAGCCTTAACTTCCGGTTCTATCATCAATGGGACGCCGTCAAATCAATCCATTACAGCGAACGTCGAAAGTGCTGTAGCGAGTGGGACATATGGTGCAAATGGATTTGCAGATGCCTTAGAAACAGCATCTGAATCTGGAATTTATACAAGATCTTATTCCTATGAATTCGCTACTGCACAAGGTGTAAATGTTTGTTTAGACACGGATAGCGATGGGGTTGTAGATTTACTAGATATCGATGATGATAATGATGGCATTTTAGATGCAATTGAATCACCCACTTGTTTTTTCTCTGCATCAGAAATAGGCAAACCTATAGCCATTTCATCAGAGTTAGTAGCTTATTCTTCTTATGTAATTGATAATGCGATTGATGCAAGTCTAACATCTACTTCTGCTTTTAATCCAAGTGTGAATTGGGTGAATAAAGTAATATTTAAATTGACAGCTCTTAGGCCTATCCCTATAGCTGGAATCAAATTTGATTTAAGTACATGGGCTATTTCAAATGGAACTGGTAACACATTTAAATTACAAGGTTCTAATAATAATAGTACATGGACTGATCTTTCTGGCGCTTCATCCTCAACTTTAACTGTTGGTAGTTATATATTATCAAATACATCTTCACCTACTATTAAATATCAATACTATAGAGTTGTTGGTGTTGCGGGTTCTTCTTATTATGGCGGCGTGACTGATATTAATTTTGTATTTAATACCTCTTTTTCTGAAAGTCAATATCCAAAGCTGACTTGTACACAAACTGCAAGTGATACAGATAATATTCCTAATCATTTAGATACAGATTCAGACGGAGATGGATGTAGTGATGCATTAGAAGCAGGAACAACCACATCTACATCAGATTTCGAATTAACAGGAATAGATTTTGGAGCGAATGGTTTTGCAGATATATTAGAAAAAACTGCACCGGAAAGTAATTTATATGCTTCAATTTATACAACAGAATATGCGTATAATGCAGCCATTAAAGTATGTATCGATACAGATAATGACGGTGTTGCAGACATCGTTGATTTAGATGATGATAATGATGGTATTTTAGATTCCATAGAGTCTCCTTCATGTTTTTATACAGTGGCGCAATTAGCTATACCATTAAGTGTAAGTTCGGAAATTGAACATTATTCTACAGCTGTAATTACAAATTCAATTGATGCAAATGCTACAACATACTCAGCTTTTAATCCAAATATAAATTGGGTAGGTAAAGAGTTGTATAAGTTTACCGCAAAAAATTATATTGCGATTACTGGAATGAGTTTTGACTTAGTTAATTGGGCCATTTCAAATGGGTCATCAAATACATTTAAATTACAAGGATCTGGTGATGATTTTTATTGGACAGATCTTTCTATTACAACAGCTTCAATAAATAATACAGGTACATTCACCATTGCAAATACTTTAGCTACGAATACTAAATTTAAATATTTTAGAATCATTGGTGTAGCTGGAATAAGTTATTATGGGGGTGTTTATGAAGCGAGGTTTAATTTTGCAGCAAATGCTGTCCCTAGTGCTAATCCATTAGCTGTTTGTACTGAAAACCAAGACGGGGATTTATTACTTAATCACCAAGATTTGGATTCCGATGGTGATAATTGTCCTGATGCAGTTGAAGCTGGGGTGACTTTATTTTCTGGATCTAATGTTGCAATAGGAGATCGATTAACAACAACAGTCATTGCAGATCCATATGGGAATAACGGATTTGCTGATAGACTAGAAACTGTTGCAGAAAGTGGGATTTATTCAAGTACTTATAAATACCTCAATGCAATTAATTCAAATATTGTAGCTTGTCTGGATTCAGATACGGATGGGGTTTCAGATGTATTTGATATAGACGATGATAATGATGGTGTGCTTGATGAAAAAGAACAAAATAATTGTATTACCTCTGGAATTGATTTAACAAAATTAAATTTTAATGGTTCTGCAGTTACAAATAAAACTACAAATTCAATTTCTTCTGCTGGCGGTGATTATTGGAGAACATCTTATACTGATGAAAATTTAAAACTCCCAATTTCTTTAAGTTATAAGTATACTTCTACAACCGGTTATGCCATGTTTGGATTATTTCCGGTAACTGGAACACAAAATGCTACCACATGGACTGATGGGGCATATAAATTTTATCCAACTGTAACAAGTGTTTATGGTTATTTTACTGGGGCATGGGATTTTAGTGATAATATTAAACCAACTGATGTTTTAAGCATTGATATTAGTACATCTGGTTATGTTACAGCTAAAATTAATGGAGTTGTTCGTAAAGCTTTTCAAGGTGCAGTATCAGAATATAAGCTTAACATGAGTTCTTATCGTGTGGCAAATTTTGCAGATGTGGTATTGACCGATGCAAATAATTTACCACTTTACTCATGTTCTGACATTGATACAGATACAGATGGCATACCTAATAGATTAGATTTAGATAGTGATGGTGATGGTTGTCCCGACTCTAAAGAAGCAGGCGTTAGATCATCTGCCTTAACAAGTGCTACCATTCAAAATAAAGTTAATAATGTATTAACGTCTACACAAAATGTATCTAATGCAATTACAACCAGTCCTTTTAATGCGAATGGATTTGCTGATGCGATTCAAACTGTTTCTGAATCAGGAATCTATTCTGGCACATATACTTATGAATATGCGATTGATGCAAATGTGAGCACATGTATTGATACAGATAATGATAATGTTCCAGACTATTTAGATTTAGACGATGATAATGATGGCGTTTTAGATACAATAGAATGCCCTGCACTAGCCACTTATAGCTTATATACATATAACTATCCCGCAACCTCTTTAGCTTCAAATGTTCCTGTGAATATTATTGGATTAAATACTCAAGATGTAGTTTTAGATCAAAGAACAAATGGATTAGCATCTAATTCATTTTCATTCAATTCAATTTCCAATTGGAAATTAGTGGCTTCTAATATTCAGCCAGCATCCAATAAAACTGTTAGCGTTAAAATTACACCCACTGCATCTACGAATGGTTCTTATGTTTTTGCGGATGCTATGTTACTATCTAATGGGACAAATACCTATGTAATTGATAACAATACTACAAATACGGGAGGTTTTAATTCTACAGGAACATGGTCACAACAAAGTGGTGGTTATGCGAATACCAACTCTTATTTAACTTATCCAAGTTATGCAGGGAATACTGCAACATGGACATTCTCAAATATTGCATTACCAGTCATTTGTGACACCGATGGTGATGGTCTTCCAAATATTCGAGATTTAGATTCTGATGGTGATGGTTGTGCTGATGCAGTAGAAGCAGGAACAACATTCATATCCACTTCAGGCGTAACAAATACAGATAGGTTAACCACTAGCGTAATTCCTGTCGGAACAACATTAGGTTACGGAGCAAATGGTTTTGCCAATGGTTTAGAAACTGCTACTGATAGTGGTATTTATACTGGCACCTATTCTTATATTTTCGCTACCGATGCTTCTGTAAGTGCTTGTAGAGATACAGATGCAGACGGTGTTCCAGATTTACAGGATATAGATGATGACAACGATGGTGTTTTAGATTTAATTGAATGTCCGATTAGTTCTACAAATATTTTAGTAAACGGCACGTTTGATGGTAATAAAAATGGCTGGACGGGTAGTGCTAACTGGACATATTACGCACCAGGTTTTTTATGGAATTCTGCAGAGAATTCAATGAATGATTTGCTTTCTCAAACTTTTGCAAAGCCAATTATAAATGCTGAAGAATCTACTGTAGATATTAATTTTGATTTTAATACTAATGGATTTGGTTTTGATATATCAAGTGCGAGTATAGCTACCTTAGACGTAATTTTAAATAATAAGGTATATGCCACAATTAGTAATCCAAGTGGTGGAACCACTGCAAGTGTTTTTGCTAAAAACGGGGCAACGGTAAATCTTACAAGTGTTAATATAGTTTCAAACTATATCCCGACAACAAAGCTTATAGTTAAAATTCCAAAAAGTATACTTAATAATTCTAATACATTAAGCTTTAGTTTTACTGCTTCTAGTGATGATTTCGGGGTTGACAATGTATTTATTGGAACACAATTATCTAATTGTGATACGGATGGTGATGGAATTGTGAACAGTAAAGACCTTGATTCAGATGGCGACGGTTGTTTTGATGCTGTAGAAGCAAAAACAACCTATCATCCAGGTTCAGGAGTTTCAAGCTCTGCAAAATTAACTACGAGTACTGTTTCTGGTACAGTAGGAAATAATGGATTTGTGAATGGTTTAGAAACAATTGCAGAAAGTGGCATTTACAGTGGCACTTATTTATATTCAAGAGCAACAGATCCAACGATTAAAGCTTGTTTGGATTCTGATTTTGATGGTGTAGCGGATATTGATGATGTAGATGATGATAATGATGGTATTTTAGATGCAGCTGAATGTCCATTAATCCAGTTAAATACCAATGAATCAAATGGTACATTTGGAACTGCTGCCGCTCCAAGAAACACTGCAAATACAACTGTTACTGGTGGTTATGTATATTCTGGATCCAATACTGGAGCTGCACAATATGCAATTATCAATCAAGGAACAACTTACCATCCTGCTGCAACATTTTGGAGATATCCTGGAAACACAACTGGTGCAAATACTGATGCTTATTTAGCTGTCAATGGTAGTACAACTGTTGGTACTTTTTATCGTGAAAATATAGATTTATTAAGGGGTGCAAAATATAGGATTTCATTCTGGCACCAAGCAGCTTCGGCAGCTAACGATTATCAATTAGTTGCTGAGGTAGTTTCAGCTGGAAATGTAGTTTTAGCATCTGCGAATACAGGCCCTCAAAATGCATTAGGGTGGAAATTAACTACTATAGATTATACTTCAAATAGTAATCAAACTGTCTCATTTATTTTAAAAAATACCTCCATAAATGCAAGTGGCAATGATTTTTCGATTGATGATATTTCAATAACACCAATTGGTTGTCCAGATACTGATGGAGATGGCATTCCAAATAGTTTAGATCTTGACTCCGATGGAGATGGTTGTTCAGATGCGAACGAAGCATACGCAACTACTACTGCACAAGGAACGGATGGCAACCAAACCTATGGAACCAATCCAATCACTGTAGATGCAACTGGTAAAATCACAAGTGCAACATATACAGGAACAAATAGTAATTATTTAACATTTGGATCTTCTAGTACAATTACTGCACAACCAACGGATCAATCTGTAACGCCAGGTGCGAATGGAGTCTTCTCTGCAAATGTAACCACTGGTACTGGAACAACAACTTATCAATGGCAGGTGAGTACCGACGGTGGAAGCTCTTGGAATAATGTTACTAATTCTGTGACTTATGCAGGAGCAGGGACTACTACATTAACTGTTAGCAATGTGACCATTGCAATGAAAGGTTATCGTTATAAATTATTAATCTCTCAATCTAATTATGTATGTGGTAATATTAGTTCCAATGTTGCTAAATTAAATATGGACAACACCCCTTCGGTGGTGGATGATGCTAAAACAGGGACAGAAGATACGCCAGTAACTGGTAATGTATTAACAAATGATACTGGCTCAGGTTCTCCAGCAGCTGCTTTAACGGTTTCATCTTATACTATTGGAGGCGTTAGTTATCCTGCTGGAACGAGTGCAACAATTGCAGGGGTAGGTACATTTGTAATGAATGCAAATGGAACTTACACCTTTACACCAACTACAAATTATAATGGCACGGTTCCTACAATTGATTATACCGCGACAGATGCAAATGGTGGTTCAGACATTGGTACTTTAAATATTAACATTACAGCGGTGAATGATGCACCTGTAGCTATTGATGATAATTTATCTACCAATCAAAATACTGCAGTATCAGGAAACGTCTTAACAGATGGCACAGACGATAGTGATGCAGATGGTATAGGTAATACTTTGTCAATTACTCAATTCACAATTAATGGGGTTTCTTATAATGCTGGATCTACCGCAAATATTGCAGGAGTTGGAACTTTTGTTTTAAATACTAATGGAACTTATACATTCACACCTCAAAATGGTTATGTTGGTAATGTACCTGCAATAGATTATACATTAATTGATGGAAATGGAGGAGCTGATATTGGAAGAGTTCAAATAAATGTGGTCGATGTAAATGACGCGCCTTTAGCTACTGATGATATTGTTACATTAACTCAAGGAAGTACATCCACTGGCAATTTATTAGCTAATGATACTGATATAGAATCTACAACTGCTTCTTTAACTGTTACAACATTCAGTTATACAATTAATGGAACAACTTATACTAATACGACTGGCGCAGGGGTTTATACAATGACTGGTATTGGCACAATTCAGATTTCAACAACTGGTGTGTATACATTTGTTCCATTGGGGACTTTCACAGGAACAGTACCTCCAATCAGTTATACCTTAAGTGATGGCGCTGCAACAGATAATGCTTTATTAGATTTATTTGTATCACCAGTTAATCAAAATCCTATTGCAGTAAATGATTTAGCAACTACACAAGAAGATACTCCTGTTTCAGGAAATATATTAACTAATGATACAGATAATGATGCTGGAACAACATTAGTTGTGACACAATATTCATATACTTATAGTGGAACTACTTACACATATCCCGCTGGTTCGACCAATGTAATAATCGGTGTAGGAACTATAGTGGTCAATTCGAATGGAACTTATACATTTACTCCTTTTGCTAATTATAATGGTACTGTTCCAGATATAACATATGCCATTAGTGATGCAAATGGAGGGACTGCAACATCAACTTTGATAATTACTGTTAGTGGTGTGAACGATTCACCAATTGCGGTGAATGATGACAACAAAACAACACCAGAGGATACACCTGTTACTGTGAATGTTTTAACGAATGATTCTGATGTTGATGGTAACACAACTTTAATAGTGACACAATTTACCATTAATGGTATTGTAGGAACTTTTACAAATACAGCCGTGATACCAGGAAAAGGAACCATCACTGCAACAGCAAATGGAGTTTTCACTTTTACACCAGATGCGAACTTTAACGGTATAGTGCCAACAATTACTTATACTGTTTCGGATGGTACTGCTACGAATACTGCGAATGTAAATATTACCGTTACGCCAGTGAATGATGCACCAACAGTAGTTGGAGAAATTATCACGACTTTAGAAAACATAGCCATTTCTGGAAATGTTTTATCAAATGATACAGATATAGAAAGTAATTCACTTTCTGTTACAACTATTACCATTAATGGAGTGACTTATGCAGCCGGTACAATTATTGATTTGACTAATGTAGGATCTTTAATTGTGAATGCAGATGGTACTTATACTTTTACACCTGCTACAAATTATTCAGGCACGGTGCCAACAATAACATATGCAGTTTCAGATGGCAATGGCGGGGTTACAAATGGAACACTTGCAATTACCGTAACTCCTGTGAATGATCCTCCAATTGTGGTGAATGAATCTGTCAATATTCAAGAAGATGCTATAGCTTCTGGAAATATATTAACCAACGATTCTGATCCAGAACAAGCTAATAATTTATTAAGTATTACTCAATTTACTATTGCTGGAATTAGTGGAACATTTACATCTTCTGCAACAATAGCTGGCGTTGGAACAATTGTGATTAATGCGAATGGAACTTATACATTCACACCAATTGCCAATTATAATGGGATTGTTCCAGCTATCGAGTATACAGTAAGTGATGGACAGGGTGGATCCACCAATGGTAATTTAACTATTGTGGTTTCTGCTGCTAATGATGCTCCATTGGTAATTAACGAAACACTTTCTGCACCAGTTAATACAAATATTTCTGGTAATGTCTTATCTAATGATAGAGATATAGAGGGAGCTACAATTACGTTGACTAATATCTCAATTGCTGGTGTCACTTATCCGGTTGGGCAGTTGACAACTATCACAGGAGTTGGAACAATTTTAATGAATGCTGATGGAAGTTTTGTATTTACACCTGCAACAAATTATGTAGGTGCTGTACCTGTAATTAGTTATACAGTTTCAGATGGAACAGCAACAAGCACTGGTACATTAAGTATGACCATCACTCCAATAGATACAGATGGTGATGGTATACCAGATGCAACAGAAAAAGGAACAGGTGCAAATCCTTTAGATTCGGATAATGATGGAACACCTGATTGGTTAGATACCGATAGTGATGGAGATGGTTTGCTTGATAGTTTAGAAGATGCAATTTGTACTGGTGTTTTACCTTGTTCACCAACTGATACAGACGGTGATGGAACGCCAGATTACAGAGACAGAGATAGTGATGGAGATAATATTCCAGACAGTATAGAAAAAGGAACTGGAACAACGCCTGTAGATTCCGATGGGGATGGTACACCAGATTATTTAGATACGGATAGTGATGGTGATGGTATATTAGATAATGCAGAAGATAGTGGATGTACAGGAACTATACCTTGTACAGTAACAGATACAGATGGGGATGGCACACCTGATTATTTAGATTTAGATTCTGATAATGATGGTATACTTGATAGTATAGAAGGTGCGGTTGATACTGATTTAGATGGTACACCAAATTATAGAGATGTAGATAGCGATGGTGATGGTATTTCTGATGCGATTGAAAAAGGAACAGGAACAACTCCAGTGGATACAGATGGTGATGGTACACCAAACTTTTTAGATTTGGATAGTGATGAAGATGGTATTCCAGATGCAACAGAAAAAGGATCTGGCACAGCTGCTGTTGATACAGATGGCGATAATACACCAGATTATTTAGATACGGATAGTGATGGAGATGGTATTCTTGATAGTATCGAAGATGCAGGTTGTACTGGTACGGTTCCTTGCACACCAACCGATACAGATGGTGATGGGAAACCAAACTATTTAGATTTAGATAGTGATGGGGATGGCATTACTGATGCTATTGAAAAAGGTACGGGAGCTACACCAAAAGATACTGATGGAGATAATACACCAGATTACTTAGATACAGATAGTGATGGTGATGGAATTACTGATGCAATAGAAAAAGGAACAGGCACTACACCTGTTGATACAGATGGTGATGGTGTACCAGATTATCGTGATACAGATAGTGATGGTGACGGTATTACTGATGCAATAGAAAAAGGCAGCGGCACAACTCCAGTTGATTCAGATGGAGATACGATTCCTGATTATCGTGACACTGATAGTGATGGTGACGGAAAAACGGATGCAACCGAAGGCAATGTGGATACAGATGGAGATAATTCACCTGATTATTTAGATTTGGATAGTGATGAAGATGGTGTATTAGATGCCGTAGATGTTTGTCCTTTGATTTCTGGCAATGGCTCTGCTAATGGTTGTCCTCCAGATAGTGATGGTGACGGTCTTGCTGATGTGGATGATTCAGATGATGACAATGATGGAATCACTGATACAGTTGAAGCAGGTGTATGTTCTCCAACTTCAAATGATTGCGACACAGATGCTGATGGCATTCCAAATAGATTAGATAAAGATAGTGATGGTGACGGCATCAATGATGTAATTGAAGCAGGTGGAACTGATGGCGATAAAGATGGTAAAGCAGATGGTACTATAGATAACAATGGTATACCAAGTACAGCCAATGCTGGCTTAACTCCGCCTAATACTGATAATACTGGAGGTAGCAACCCTTATGATATAGATAGTGATGGAGATGGAATAAGTGATTCGATTGAAAAAGGAACAGGAACATCTTTAGCTGATACTGATGGGGATGGCACACCAGATTATTTAGATACAGATTCTGATGGTGATGGTATTTCAGATGCAATTGAAAAAGGAACTGGAACTTCAATTGCAGATACCGATGGCGATGGTATTCCTGATTTCAAAGATGTAGATAGTGATGGTGATAATATTCCTGATTCAGGTGAAAAAGGAGCTGGTGGAACACCAGTAGATTCTGATAATGATTCTAAACCAGATTATATAGATACAGATAGTGATGGTGATGGTATTTTAGATAATACAGAAGATACAGGTTGTTTAGGTATCGCACCATGTACACCAACAAATTCTGATAACGATAATATCCCAGATTATTTGGATCAGGATAGTGATAATGATGGTATCCCTGATACCATTGAAAAAGGAACTGGTACGAATCCTGTGGATACTGATACGGATGGTACGCCAGATTATTTAGATACAGATAGTGATGGGGATGGTATTTTAGATGCAACCGAAGATGCAGGTTGTACTGGTACTGCACCTTGTACGCCAACCGATACAGATGGAGATGGTATTCCAAATTTCTTGGATCAAGATAGTGATGGAGATGGTATTTCAGATAATACTGAAAAAGGAGCAGATGGTACACCAGACAATTCTGACGCTGATGCTATCCCAGATTATTTAGATGCAGATAGTGATGGTGATGGAATTAGCGATGCCATTGAAAAAGGCACGGGTAGCAGTTTAGCAGATACGGATGGTGATACTATTCCAGATTATTTAGATTTAGATAGTGATGGGGATGGAATTCCAGATAGTTATGAAAAAGGTGCAACATCAACACCTGTGGATACAGACAATGATGGCACACCAGATTTCTTAGATATTGATACAGATGGGGATGGGATTCCTGATAATGTGGAAGATGCTGCTTGTACAGGAACTACTTGTACACCAACCGATACTGATGGAGATGGCAAACCAAATCATTTAGATTTAGATAGTGATGGAGATGGTATTCCTGATGCCATTGAAAAAGGGACAGATGGCGCCAATCCAACTGATACAGATGGTACTGGATTGCCTAACTATTTAGATACGGATAGTGATGGTGATGGAATTTCAGATGCTATTGAGCGTGGCATTGATGGAAACAATCCTTTGGATACAGATGGTGATGGTGTTCACGATTATATGGAAGTAGATAGTGATGGAGATGGTATACCTGATGCAGTAGAAAAAGGTTCTGATCCAACTCCTTTAGATACAGACGGAGATGGACTTCCAGATTACCGCGATACGGATTCTGATGGAGATGGAATTTCAGATGCAACCGAAGATGCAGTATGTACTGGTTCTGGTACCTGTACACCAACTGATTCGGATGGTGATACAATTCCAAATTACAGAGATCTAGATTCAGACGCAGACAATAAAACAGATCAGTTTGAAGGCACTACTGATTTAGATGGTGACAATACACCAAATTATTTAGATACGGATGCAGATGGAGATACTGTTTTAGATATTAATGATCAGTGTCCTTTATTAGCTGGTGAAGTAAATTTAAATGGATGTCCTGTTGACACAGATGGCGATGGTGTGTATGATATCAATGATGCAGACGATGATAACGATGGTATCCTTGATATTGTAGAAGCAGCTGTATGTTCACCATCCGCACCAAATTGTGATACAGATGGAGATGGTATTCCAAACAGATTAGATCAGGATAGTGATAATGATGGAATCAAGGATGTGATTGAATCCAATGGAACTGATGTGGATGCCGATGGAAAAGTAGATGGTGGTATAGATGCGAATGGTGTACCTACTTCATCGAATGGTGGAGTGACGCCTCCAAATACAGACGGTACCACATTAACCGATCCTTATGATACGGATAGTGATGGAGATGGAATTTCTGATTCGATTGAAAAAGGCGCTAATGGAAATACGCCTGTAGATACAGACCGCGATGGCATACCAGATTATCGTGATACCGATTCAGATAATGATGGCATTCCAGATAATGTTGAAAGAGGAACAGGTGCATCCATATTAGATACCGATGGAGATGGTGTTCCAGATTATCGTGATACGGATTCTGATGGTGATGGTATATTAGATAGTATTGAAGATGCAGGTTGTACTGGTACCGCACCTTGTTCTCCAACGGATACCGATGGCGATGGTATTCCAAATTATCGTGACACTGATAGTGATGGGGATGGTTTATTAGATTCTTTAGAAAAAGGAACAGGTAGCACTTTACTAGATACCGATGGAGATGGTACACCAAATTATTTGGATGTTGACAGTGATAATGATGGAATTTCTGATGCAATTGAAAAAGGATTTAATCCTTCGAGTCCAGTAGATACAGATAATGATGGCATACCAGATTATTTAGATATTGATTCAGATAATGATGGAATTCCTGATGCCGTTGAAAAAGGAACGGGAGCAAATCCAATTGATACAGATGCGGATGGTATTCCTGATTATCGCGATATAGATTCAGACAATGATGGTATATTAGATAACATTGAAGATGCGGCTTGTACAGGCACTGCTCCATGTACACCTACTGATACGGATGGGGATGGTATTCCTAACTATCGTGATTTAGATAGTGATGGTGATGGTAAATCAGATGCAGTTGAAAAAGGACCAACTGCAACGCCAATGGATTCGGATAGGGACGGTATACCAGATTATTTAGATGTAGATAATTTAGGTAAACCAGATGTAAATGTTACAGATAAAAATGTAGCTGTTACTGGAAATTTAAAAACCAATGACGAAGTTCCTGTTGGTTCAACTTATAAACAACCTGCAACAAATCCAAGCAATCCTTCGGGAGCAACTTTGGTAGTAAACACAGATGGTACTTATAGTTTCACGGCAACCACTCCTGGGAAATATATTTATTATGTTCCAGTATGTGGACCAAACCAAACATCTGGATGTCCGTTGAGTCCATTAGAAATTACGGTACTCGATCCATTAGTGAAAGATGCACCTGTAGCGAATAATGATTTTGTAACTATAGCGCAAGGGGCTGCTACTACTGTTTCAGTATTGGCAAATGATAAAGCAGATACAGGAACAAATATTGATGCTAGTACTTTAACGGTTACTACAGTACCAAAACATGGAACAGCTATTGTGAATAATGACGGCACAGTGACATATACACCTAGCCCTTATTTTGTAGGTACAGATAGTTTAGTGTATCGTGTTTGTGATAATGGGAACCCGGCACTTTGTACCAATGCAACTTTGTATTTTACCGTGGAAGCAGCAGGTGTTGCACCTGTAACTTCTGCAGCAGATGATTATAATACCATTGTAGCAAGTACAGTACCAGTAGCCCTAACAGGTAATCTTTTAAACAATGACATAAATAGTGCAGGAACTGCTTTATCTGCAAGTTTGGTTAGTGGTCCTACAAGTGCCCAAGGAACTTTTACCTTGAATGCAAATGGTACTTATACTTTTACACCAACTACCGGATTTAGTGGACCAGTTGAAATAGTGTATGAGGTTTGTAGTGCAAGTCCTGTAGATTGTGCAAAAGCAACCTTGCATATTTTAGTAGAACCAACGCCAATTACACCTCCGGATTTTGCTGTTACGAATTTAAATACTGCAATTAGTTCAAGTGTTGCTACAAATGATAATGTTCAAGCTGGTACTACTTATGGTCAACCTGCACAAATTACAGGTGCAACTTTATCCATGAACGCAAATGGTTCGTATACATTTACTGGAACGACTCCAGGTAAATATGTGTATTATGTTCCGACATGTGCGCCTGGTCAAACAACTGCTTGTCCTTTAGTGCCTTTAGAAATTACGGTAGTAGATCCTGCGTTAAATAATAACAAGCCTGCTGTTAACAATGACTTTGCTAATACACCAATTAATACAGCAGTGGTGATTAATGTATTGGCTAATGATAGATCAACTAATAATAATGGGTCATTAGTTAAAACTTCCGCAATTGTTACAGTTGATCCTGTTCATTGTACAGCTGTATTTAATGCAGACGGGACGCTTACATATACACCAGCTACTGGTTTTATAGGAACAGATAGTTTAACGTATAAAATTTGTGATAATAGTAATCCAGCATTATGTCAAACTGCAATTGTTTATATCACAGTAAAACCAAGTAGTGCTGTTGTAGCAACTACTGCGAATGATGACTTTGTAAATACAAGTACCGGCACTGCGGCGACAGGTTCTGTATTAACCAATGATAATAATTCTACAGGTGCAGCATTGACAGCTTCATTAGTTACTGGACCAACAGCAGCGCAAGGCGTGTTGGTATTCAATACAGATGGCACTTATACTTTTACACCAGCAGCTGGTTTCACTGGACCTGTTGAAGTAGTATATTCAACATGCACAAGCGCTACACCACCTGTATGTGCAAAAGCAACCTTACATATTTTAGTGGCGGCTACCGGTTTAAATGTTAATGATACCAATACTGGTACAGTAGATGTAGCCATTACTGGTAACATTTCTACTAACGACATACCTGCGACTTCAAATTATGGCACACCAGTACCTGATGCAAGTAATCCAACAGGTGGAGTGATTACGATGAATACTAATGGTGAGTATAGTTTATTAGCTACAAATATTGGAACATACAAGTATACCGTTCCGGTTTGTCCACAAGGTCAAACAACTAATTGTCCAACTACTGAATTAGTAATAACTGTTACTTATTTACCTCAAGGTGCAATTAACTTAGTGTATCCTACATTATTACAAGCAGATTCAGTTCAAGTTAAATTCACTTTAGTAGAGGGTGTAGGGCCATATGAAGTCATCTTTAAAAATAGTCTTACCAATAAAATTGATACGGTTAATAATTTAGTGAATGGCAGTATAGTTAAATTGGCTCCTAAAAAAGACGATACTAGATATACCATCTTAAAGATTACTGATGCCAATAATGTTGCTAGGTCTATTAAGTTTACAAAAGACACGGCTAACTTAAATGTATTGAAGCCTCAAATCTTATTGACTTTAAAAGCAGATTTCCCAACCAAACTTCCAGACAATTCATTTAAGACTAAACTCTTAATGAAGGTTAAGAATAATGGGGAGCTTGATTTGAAAAATGTACAAGTGAATGCAGATTTATCTAAGGTATTCCCTGCAGATATGCGCTATACATTGGATAGCGTTAGAGTAACTTATGGCGCAGTAAAATTAAATCCAAATTATTCTGGATTTGGTGCAGCTACTAAATCTAGTTACGTAACCAAAGTTCAAAATGGATTTACGATAAAGTACAGGACCCAAGCTGGCTTATCTGGCTCTGATTTATTTGCAGAAGGGGTTAATCTTGTGATTAATGAAGAAAGTGATGTGGTATTTTACTTCACTATTATTCCTGGTAAAAAATTAGATCCATTAGTATTACAATTTACTAGTACTGGTAATGGTATACTTACACAAGATGATGGCAGTATTAGTATGGAACCTGCTACTGCGATTTCTCATGATAATTCTAATTTATTAAAGCATCCAATAGTGACCAATAATGGTACACCATTACCAACTTATGTGCCTTTCTTCTTAGTGAATGAAATTGGAGCATCTTTACAAGGCTCTAAAGCAGATACAGTTGTAGGTGGCTATGTATTTCATTTCACTTCTTTTGTGAAAAATATGAGTAATAGCAATTTGGATTCTTTATATGTGACTTTGAATCTAAATAATTTTTATAAATCACCAGATGTTCCAAGTATTTTAGGTGTACCTGTGATTACAGGTTCTGCAAGATTGAATCCTACATTTAATGGTACAACAGACACTACTTTAATTAAGTGGGATGGAAATATTAGAGTAGGGGATTCTGTAAAAATTACATATGATGTTTTTGTTCAGACAACTAAAGGAAGGTATGCTTGGCCTAACTATATAATCGCAACTGGTTTAACAACCGTTGGAGATTTACATATTACTGATACATCCACCAATGGATTGAATCCAGATCCAAATGGAGACTTCATTCCATCAGAGAATGTATTGACAATAGTTCAAGTCGGTTTTGTTCCACCAGCTATACCTATAGTGAAAAATGCGGTGTATAATGCAGGTGCTTCAACGAATCCTTCAAACATCAGTGGTTTAGTGATTTCTATTCCTGAAGGTACAGTACCTATGTGGTGTGATCCATTGGGGAATAATTGTAGTTTTACTGCACCAGGGGTCTCAGCAAAACCTGGTGTTTATATTTATTGTGTTAAGTCTTATGATACGGCAACTGGCTTAAATAGTGAACCATGTGTAATGGATACCGTAACTATTTTGCCAGTGGTGACTGTGAAGAATCTAACATTAATGAATTCTGTAACTACTAATCCTACAACAGTTGCTGGATTAGTGACTTCCATTACTGCAGGTAGTATCCCACAATGGTGTGATGTGAATGGCAATAATTGTACAACAACGGCTCCTTCAGTGCCAACTAAAGCTGGTGTGTATGTATGGTGTGTTAAAGCTAAAGATACTGCTAGCAATTTAAGCAGTATTCCTTGTACACTAGATACCTTAACCATTTTGGATCCTTATGATGTTTTAGATATTACTAAGAATACTAAACAAATCAAAGTAAATCCGAATGGAACGGTTACTGTTGACTTTATGATTAAAGTACAAAACAAGACCAAAGATATCATCGATTCTGTGCAAATTAAGGACGATCTAACTACTACATTTAATAGATCTACTGGATTTACTCTAGGGGCAGTTGAATTAAGCGGTGCATTGTATAAAAATAACGGCTATGATGGAATTGCATCTACAGATATAGTAACTAAGTTATCTAAAATTGGAGCATTCAAGACTGATTCAATCTTATTAAAAGTGGTTATCCAGTCTAATGATATTAATGGCAATTATTTTAATACTGCTAAAGCAAGCGCGGCAACCATTTTTGGAAATATTAATATCGTTTCTAACGATCCTATATTAAATCCAAACAATACGACTTTAAGAAAGCCTACACAGTTCGAGGTTCCTAAATTAGACGTGATTGTACCTGAAGGTTTCTCTCCTAATAATGACGGTTTTGATGATACATGGATTATCATTAGACCTTTTGGAACAATACTAAATGTTAAAGTATTCAACAGATGGGGTAATGAAGTGTATAGAAACGAAAACTATTTGAACGATTGGAGAGGAAAAGGCGTTGTCAACTTTATGGGTGAGGATCTTCCAGAAGGCACTTATTTCTATACTGTGGAAGCAACTGATTCTAATGGAAACAAAAAACAATTAGCAGGACCGTTATTAATTAAGAAATAATGACAATGAAAAGAATTTTTATACTACTTATTTTAAATGTATTTGTGCAAATGGAAATACATGCTCAAACCGAGCCAATGTATTCTCAATATATGTACAATATGTTGGGCGTGAATCCTGCTTATGCTGGTAATAGAGAAGCAACCAGTTTTAATTTTTTCCAAAGAAATCAATGGATTGGTTTAAAGGGTGCACCTAAAACTACTTCTATAAGTATTGATAAGGCTGCCAAAGACGGAAAAATTGGTCTGGGTTTTCAAGCTTATGATGACAGATTGGGGGTAGAATCTGCAACAGGATTTAATGCAATTATATCTTCAAGAGTGAAAGTATCAGAAAAAGGTGTTTTATCTGGTGGTATAAGTGCTGGTTTAATGAATTACCGAATTACATTAAACGATGTCTTAAATAGATATACCCCAACTGATCCAAGTTTCATTAGTGTTGCTAAACCATCACAATGGAATCCATCTGTGGGCATGGGCATCTATTATAATACAGATAAAATGTATTTAGGTCTATCAACTCCAAGTATATTAAGATCAAGATTAGCTAAGTATGACAATTTTGTTTCAGGTGTTCAAAAGATAGATGACTTCCATTTATTTGCTACTGCAGGATATGTTTATGAAATCAATGAAGAAGTTAAATTAAAACCTTCTACTATGATTAAGATGGTGAGTGGCGCTCCTATAGAAGCAGATCTGAATATGAATGTTTGGTTAAAAGATATGTTGGGATTAGGAGGAAGTTATAGAACAGGTGATGCATTTGTAGGTATGGTGGAAATTCAGGCTACCGATAATCTAAGATTTGGCTATGCGTATGATATGCCATTTTCTCCTTTAAAATATTTTGCAAAAGGTTCTCACGAATTGATGATAAGATATGAGTTAGGCAATTTCAAAACACGCATTAAATCTACCAGATACTTTTAACTTATTAGTTTAAATACATTTCAATGAAACGACATTTTATCATACTACTTCTTATACTTTTGGTAAATGATGCTTTTGCACAAGTCAAAAAAGATAAGGCATTGCTTAAAACAGCTAAATATGAGCACAATCAATTAAGATTTGCTTATGCTATACCTGTTTTTAAATCTTATTTGCAAAAACAGCCAAAAGACACAGCGGCTTTAAAATTATTAGCGGAGAGTTATTTTAAACTAAATAAGTTTGATAGTGCATTAGTTTATCAAGAAAAAGCAATACAATTTGGCGCCATTCAATCTGGTTTTTTAGCAGAATTGTATGCGAATAATGGTAAGTATCAACAAGCGCAGAAATTATACGAACAATTTTTAGAAGAGCAGATTACCAAATTATCTGAAGCTAGACTATATGGCTTTAAGAACTATACTAGTTTAGTAGCAGACTCATTAGATTATACATTATTCAATACCAAGTTGAATACTGGTTACAATGAATACAATAGTGTACTATACAAAGAAGGCTTAGTATTTGAATCCAATAGATTGAAAGAGCAGATTAGACCTAAGAAATGGATTAAAAGAGTTTTCACCAAAAGAATAAGACCTTCTGAATTTGCTTGGGATGGTGCTGGATATACTAAATTATATTATTTCGCTAATAGTGATAGTGTAAGACTGGACGCACCTGCAATAACAGCGAATAATTGGAGGGAGAAACCAAGTAAATCCAATTATACCGATTTCACAGTAGTTACGCCAAATGATTCTAAGAAAATACCAGGTAGTTTTAATCTAACTATCCCTGCATTTCAAGATAATGGAGTGACTAGTTTTGATGCATTTTTGAGCGACAAATTAAATGTGGGTGCAGTAAGCTTTACAAAGGATGGGGAAAAAGCCTATTATACCAGAAATCAGAAAAAATCTACTGGAACTTATCAATTAGAAATTTGGGAAGCCTTCCAAATTGCTGGAAGATGGGTTGGTGAACATAGGCTTTTCTTTAATAATCCTAAGTTTAGTTATTTCCATCCAGCTATTACTCCTGATGGCAAAAGATTGTATTATGTATCCGATGACAATGCCGGTAATGGAGGAACAGATATCTATTTTGTAGATCAAAACGAAGATGGCTCTTGGAAAAATACGGTGAACCTGGGCCAGGATATTAATACATCGGCTAATGAGCTATTTCCTACATTTTACGAAGGCAATTTATATATAAGCTCTAATGGTCATCCAGGTTTGGGCGGCTTAGATATCTATAAACTAGCTATTAATAAAAATGGTGTACCTGAAGTAAAAAATATGGGGTATCCCATTAATAGCAATAAGGACGATTTTGCTTTTAGCATAAAAGGGGAGAAAGGCTTCTTTAGTACCAATAGAAATGGCACAGATGATATTATTGCTTTTGATCATATTGTTTCACTAATAAAAATGAAAGGAAAGGTATTGGTTGATAGTAATTGTATTGCAGGTAAGAAAGTGTATTTGTATCAAAAAGATGCAAATGGGATTAGTATTTTAAAAGATAGTGCCACCATTGATAATAATTGTAATTATACATTTAATGTTAGGCCTAATCAATTTTATTCAATTACAACATCAGATAACCAAGGTAAATTATATGAGTCTTCTATTTTCACTGACGATTATGCTAAAATAGAAGGCACTTATTGGAAAGATGCTTCATTAATCAATATTCCATTAGCTGAAAAAGAAAATCTAATTGCTCAGCAAGTTAAAGAAGCAGAAATGGCTATTATGAGTAAAACCTTTAGATTAACAATTGACTCTTTAAAGGCAATAGCTAAAGATTATGTTGAATTACACCATCCATTCGATCAGGTATATATAATAGAGAAAGACTTAGCTTCTTATTATAAGATCATCGAAATGGTGAAAAAATTGCGTAATAAGAAAATTGTGATTGTATCTGCAGCAGATTGTAATGGTAGTTTAGATTATAATGAAGATTTATCTGCAAGAAGAGCGAATAGAATATTTAGAACTCTATCAAAACTGTCTGATAACGAAGTGGTCATTAAAAATGTTGGTGAAAGAGAATTATTAAAGGCTTGTGACGATGTTAAAAAGAGTATTGAAGAACAGGTGGTGAATAGATATAGTTATGTATTCATAATTGATAAAAATTAATTAGTTATTATGAAAATGCTAAAAAATACAGAAGAACTCTCTTTATTGAGCAAATTAGGTCAAAGAGAAGCACAGATTTTTGAAATGCTATCGATAGGTAAGAAAACCTCTGAAATTGCAGTGGAGTTATCCTTAAAGCCAAATACAATTTCCACTATCAAGAAGGTTATATATAGGAAATTAAAGATCAACACTTCACTTGAATTTTATAAATTTGTGTTTGAACAAAAAGCCAATAAAGACAATGCTTAGATATAGTTTTATACTATTTTGTATTTTCTTGTCAATGGGTAGTTTAAATGCTCAGTTCCAAGTAAAAATTAAGACATCAAATATTAAGGATTCAGTAGCTTATTTAAGAGCTGCAATATTTGATGACAAAAATTTTATTCCAAAAGATACTATTGATCTTAGAAAGGGTAGTGCTTTAATTAAGAATACTAAATCTGTTTTTGGAGGTATTTACTATTTATACTTTCCAGCTTCTAAACAAAAAATTAGTTTTATTGCAGAAAACAAGGACACTGTTAAAATATCGATACAAGGTTCTGATTACCTGTCTGGGGCTAGCATTAATAGTGCAAAAAATAATTCGTTTTTACAATACCAAGTATTAGAAAAGTCCCTTTCTCATTTTGATTCAACTTATGCCAAAGAATTAGCTACTGGTAAAAAATTTGGCCAAATACAAAAAGCAGCTTTTTTTAAAGTAAAAACAGATTCTTTATCTGCTTTTAGAACTGCTGCTTTAAAAAAGATGAAAACAGCTGATGTTTTGTACATTCATTTTGACGCATTGAATAAATTAGATGCTTCTGTTCCTAATAAAAAAAATTTTGAAGCTCGGAATACTTTTATCAAACAGTTTGATTTAAATACAACTAGATTATTTTTTACTCCTAATATTAAGCCAATACTTGTAGAGTATTTTTCTTATTACCCATTACAAGCGGATTCTATAATTAAAGGGGTAGATACGGTGATGTCTAAAGTACTATGTACCAATAAGGCCTATTCTTTCGTGTTTGATTATATTGCTAAATTGCTAAAGAATAGAGAGATCCAAAACAATACAGAAGGGTATAGTTATTTTATTAAGAAATATGTAAAAGAAGGAAAATGTGCCTTTTTAGAGCCAAAGCAGAAAGAAGCGCTACTGCAAGAGTTGGCACAATTACAAATGCTTAAGATAAAAGACACTGCATTAAATATAGTTTTACCTGATACTGCTGGGACTAATCAAAATCTACATAGTTTTGCTAAGAACTTCAATTATACTGTTTTGATCTTTTTTGATCCTTCATGTGAACATTGTAAGGTTGAACTCCCAAAGATGGATAGTACCATTGCTTTATTAGAATCTCAATTATTAGTAAAAATTGGCAAATATACTGTCTGCAATGCTCCTGGAGCTAATAAATCAGAATGGATCAATTTTATTAATACCCATAAGTTAAATAAAGCCTATACTCATGTTCAGCTAGGTAATGATTATGACATTAGAAAGGCTTATGATGCATTTTCTAATCCTTTATTTTACTTATTGGATAAAGACGGGATCCTTCTTGCAAAGAAAATTAGTCCGAGTAATTTAAGAAAAGAGCTTTTAACTGCTTTTCAGAATTTTAAATAGTTCAACAATTCTTTTTTGCTTAAATTCGTATCTATAAATTTGATACTATGAAGAAATTATTATTGGCCATTATTGTTGTATGTAGCTTTTTTGGAGCCAAAGCTCAAAACACAGCAACAGATATTACTAAAGTGTTGAAATTCACAAATGATAACTATGATATGGGTACTATAGCTTATGGCAAACCAACCGAGTTTATAGTAGATATTGAAAATATTAGCAATTCTCCAGTTACTTTAGAAAATGTAATGGTAAGTTGTGGCTGTACAACTCCAAAATATACAAAAGGGGTGGTAATCGCTCCAGGAATGCACGCTTCAGTTACATTAGGTTTTAATGGAAGCGCTGTGGGTAATTTTACTAAAAATGCTACTTTATTCTTTAGTGGTAATTTGGTAAAACAAGTGAGTTTTCACGGCATTGGAGCTCAATAGGGTAATTACCTTATATTTACATGATGTCCTTTATTCTAATATTAATTTTCATTCTTGGGTATATTCTTATAACCATGGAGCATTTTATTGGAATTAATAAAGCTGCCTTTGCATTATTGATTGCAGTTATTTCATGGACAATCCTTGTATTCAATACAGCTGATTTTGCGATACTTTTTAGCAGTTTAAATACACATTTATCAAATGTAAGTGAAATTGTATTTTTCCTTTTAGGTGCAATGACAATTGTGCAGCTGATTGATGCTCATGATGGATTTTCTGTAATTGCAAAAAAAATTAAAACAAGTAATAAAAATAAGTTTATTTGGTTAGTCGCATTAATCACCTTTTTTTTATCAGCCATTTTGGATAATCTTACCACCACTATTGTAATGGTTTCTATCTTGAGCAAATTGATTGCAGATAAAAAAACGAAATGGTACTTATTGGGTTTAGTTATTATAGCTTCTAATGCTGGCGGGGCATTTAGTCCAATAGGAGATGTTACTACCACTATGTTGTGGATCGGAGGGCAGGTAACTGCATTAAATATTATTAAAGAAACTTTCTTGGCAAGTTTAATTGCAATGACTATTCCAACCTTAATAATCAGTTATTTAATTAAGGGAAAGATTGATTTAATTAATCACTCAGAGAACAATAAAGAGAGTGTTTCATTTTCAAAAACACTAATTCTAGTTATTGGTATCGCCTGTTTGTTATTTGTTCCTATTTTTAAAGTGATGACTCAATTGCCTCCTTATATGGGTATGTTATTTAGCTTATCCATAATGTGGATTTTTACAGAGCTTTTTCATAAGAATAACGCTAATAGAAATGTATATTCTGTAAGTAGGGCTTTAGAAAAAATTGATACTCCTAGTATCTTATTCTTTTTTGGTATTTTAATGAGTATTGCTGCTTTAGAAACGGCACATATTTTACCTCATTTAACTAATGGATTAAATACTGTGTTTAATGGAGATATTAATTTAATCGCAATAAGTATTGGTGTTTTATCTTCTTTAGTAGACAATGTGCCTTTAGTAGCTGCTTTACAAAGTATGTATAGTTTGAATACATTCCATACAGATCATTATTTTTGGGAATTATTAGCCTATACTGCTGGTACTGGCGGCTCATGCTTAATCATAGGTTCAGCTGCTGGTGTGGCAGTAATGGGAATGGAAAAGATTGATTTTTTCTGGTACCTTAAAAATATTAGCTGGATTGCTTTTATTGGTTTTATTGCAGGCGCTTTATCTTTAATTATAGAAGCTGCAATGATGCATTGGGTGTAGTTATTTCTTAAAGGTCTTTTTATAATTTATGGCCATTACAATAAGTATAATTGCTAGTCCAAAAAATTCTCTTGATTCTTCTACCCATGGCGTTTCTGCTTTCATTGTTGAAGCTATGCTACTAGCATTATGGAATTTTATCCAATCTATAATACCATTGGTGTCGAACATTTTATAAATGGCATATGGTACAAATCCTATGAAACCAATTTGGTACAATTCTTTGAGTACTTTTATATTTCTTGCTTCTTGAAAACATATAAAAGCAGGGTATAGGTATATAGGGATCCATAAAAATGGGTCTGGGTCATTATATTGTAAGGCAGCAAATATGATGAATATGAGGGTGAATAGGTAGTTGAAGGTCTTCATAGGGTAAAATTATTTAAAATATATTTTAATCATCTCATAAACTTCTTTACTTGTCAATTCGTCTATTGTACCAAGTTTTTTTACTAGTCTAGTTTTGTCTACCGCTCTAATTTGATCAATTACAATTTGTCCATTTTTGTGTTTAAATATGCAATTAACTCTAGTTGGATATGCTTTGATAGTTGATGTTAATGGTATTATAGTGACAGTATCAAGATTTCTATTTGCTACATCTGGTGAAAAAATAAGACAGGGCCTAGTTTTATTTATTTCGCTTCCTTTTGTTGGTTCTAAAGTTGTCATCCAAACTTCATTTTTTAACACTACCATGTCCATTCCTCCTCATCAAATTTATTTTCAAAACCCATCCAATCTTTTTCTTCCTGAGTTAATGTAGTATCTGCTTTTTTAAACATTTCTTCCCATCCAGCTCTAGGGTCAACTTCAACAGGTTTTAATACAATACTATCTTCTCGAAGTTCTATTGTTACTTCTTCTTGAAGCTGATAGCTTTTAACTATTTCATTGGGAAGTCTTATTCCTTTAGAATTGCCTATTTTGATAATTTTTGCTTTCATAATAAATGTATATACTATGTAATTACATTACAAATGTATTAATTATTTTGTATTATAGATTGAGTATTTATACTTGAGAAAATATTCAGGATGGTTGCTTAGCAACAGCCTCTTCGCATTGGTCGTACCCAAAGCCCTTAAAAACAGTTGCTTCGCAGCTGTTTTTGGTTTTTCGCTTCAAGTCTGTTTACGAAAGTAAACTTTCGACACATCCTTTAAACGAAAAACCCGCACTGTTCGTGCGGGCTTTGTGACCCCGTCAGGATTCAAACCTGAAACCTTTTGATCCGTAGTCAAATACTCTATTCAGTTGAGCTACGGGGCCATTCACTTACTAACCCAGGTCAATAAGGGGTGCAAATATACCTCAAAAAGCCATTCTTCCAAAGGATTTTGGCTAAATAATTGACTTTTAATGCCTTAAAAACTAATAATGCCAGCGTACAAAGGCCTCAATTGCAGCGTATTTGGTAAGTCCTAGCTTAGCATATAAAGCTGCTGTATTCGCGTTTCTAATTTCAGCTCTTTGCCAGAATTCTCTTGCATCTGTACCTTGGAAGGGCACAGAGTCTTTTTGAGACTGATGAATAAATATTCCGAAACGTTTTTTCATTACTTGGTCAGGGCTCATTGGTACAGCCATTTCAATTTCAGAAATATCCCATTCTTGCCATGCTCCTTTATACAACCATACCCAACAATCTTTTACCCAAGCATCACCTGCTGCTTTTAATCTACGCATGCTTTCAAAAATAACTTCTAAACATACTTTATGTGTACCATGAGGATCAGCTAAATCACCTGCGCAGAAAATTTGATGAGGTTTTACTTTTCTCAATAATTCCATAGTGATTTGAATATCTTCTTCACCCATTGGCTTTTTGTCGATAGCGCCTGTCTCATAGAATGGCAGGTTCATGAAATGATAATTATCTTCTGCAATTCCTACATATCTACAAGTGGCTTTTGCTTCACATCTTCTAATTAATCCTTTAATAGATCTAATTTCTGAAGTATCTAATTCACCTGGTTTTTTACCAGATAAGAATTGTCTTGCTTCAGAAAGTATTTCATTACTCTTTTTATTATCAATGCCAAATAGGTCTTCGAAACCAACAGCGAAATCTAAGAAGCGTGTAACAAACTCGTCAGTTACGGCAATGTTTCCACTGGTTTGATAGGCCACATGTACATCATGGCCTTGATCATGTAAACGCATGAATGTTCCTCCCATACTAATGATATCATCGTCTGGGTGAGGAGAGAAGATCATGGCTCTTTTTGGATGAGGCGCACTTCTTTCAGGATGTGCTGGTATTACTGCATTTGGTTTTCCGCCTGGCCATCCTGTGATAGAATCGCGTAACATATAAAACACTTGCAAATTAATATCGTACACAGATTCTTTTAATACCAATAAATCTGCTAAACTATTTTCTTTGTAATCGTCTGCTGTTAAACTTAAAACAGTCTTATCTAATTTTAAAGCTAATTCAATTACAGCCTTTTTAATATTTAGAGGTGTCCATTCACAAGAGCCAGTTAACCATGGTGCTTTATGTCTTGTTAATTCTGTAGCTGCAAATTCATCAATGATATAAGTACAATCATCGTGGTTTTGTAAAACGCTTGCAGGTATTTGTTCTGTAACATCACCCTCTACAGATTTTGCTACGATATCAGCTTTATTACCCCATGCTAATAATACAATCTTCTTAGCTTTCATAATACTACCAATACCAACAGTAATGGCAGTTCTCGGAACCTTATTCAAATCATGCCATTCGTATAAATTGGCCATTCTTGTCAAGTGATCTAAATGTATCACTCTTGTCTTTGAATAAAAGCTTGAACCAGGTTCGTTAAATCCAATATGTCCATTTTTACCAATTCCTAAAATTTGTAAATCAATTCCTCCTAATTTTTCAATGGTTTGCTCATAGGCAACACATTTCTCTTTTAATTCTTCTTTAGTCCATTCAGAATTTGGAAGATGAATATTGGTAGGATCAATATCTATATGATTAAATAAATGACGATGCATAAAACTCCAATAGCTTTGATAAGCGTTTCTTGGAATAGGATAGTACTCGTCTAAATTAACTGTGATAACATTTTTAAAACTTAATCCTTCTTCTTTATGCATGCGTACTAATTCTTTATACAAAAGAATAGGTGTTGCACCTGTTGCCATTCCTAAAACACAAGGTAGGTTTTGAGATTGCTTGTCTTTAATTAAGGCTGCAATTTGAGCAGCTAAAGCATTAGAGCCCTCTGTTGGGTTCTTGTAAATTTTTACGGGGATCTTTTCAAATGATTCTAGCATAGCAATGTTGTAATTATTACACAATAAATATACAAAAAAAACGCTCCCAATTTTAGGAGCGTTTTAGTATTTAATCTACTTTATTAATTTTAATCATATTAGTTGGTAAGTGTAATTTGATTGGAGTACTACCTGTATTGACTACAATATCTCCTTCTTTTACATAACCTTCTTTTTTCAATATTTGAATTTGATCTGTAATGATCGCATCCAAACTTTCTTCCTTATCATAGTAGAAAGCTTTAACACCCCAGCTTAATGATAATTGATTCACCAAACTTGCTTCTTTGGTGAATACAAATAATGGAGATTTTGGACGGAAGCTACTTAACATAAATGCAGTATAACCTGATTGTGTCATACCCACTAATGCTTGAGAACCACTATCGTCAGATAATCTACAAGCGTTATAACATAATGCATCACTTAAGAATGATGGAGAATGTGGTTGTGGTTTTAAATCTTCTGAACGGTTATACTTATATCCATTTTGCTCCACTTCAGAAATAATCTTACGCATTGTTTCGATAACTAATACTGGGAATTGTCCAGTAGCAGTTTCACCACTCAACATTACCGCATCAGCACCTTCGATAACAGCGTTGGCAACGTCTGTGATTTCAGAACGGTTTGGTTTAACACGATCAATCATTGACTCCATCATTTGAGTAGCCACAATTACTGGCTTCGCTCTATGTAAACATTTTCTGATTAATTCTTTTTGAATCAAAGGAATTTTCTCCACTGGCAATTCAACACCCAAATCTCCACGAGCTACCATAATAGCATCACTCGCAATAATAATATCACGGATATTTGTTAAGGCTTCTGGCATTTCGATTTTCGCAATGATCTTTGATTTGCTCTTATGCTTATTTAATAAATCTCTAAGCATTTCTATATCTGCCACTCTTTTCACAAAGCTTAATGCAACCCAGTCTAATTTCTCTTGAATGATAAATGCAGCATCTTCTAAATCTTTTTCAGTTAATGCTGGTAAAGAAATTTTTGTATCCGGCAAGTTCAAACCTTTTTTAGAAGAGATGATACCACCTAAAGAAACAACCACTTTTACATCGCCGTTTGCTTCTACACTTTTTACTTTCACTTCAATTTTACCATCGTCGATCATAATGGTGTTACCCACTACAACATCGCCAGCAAGGTTAGGGTAGGATACATAAATTTTTTCCATTGTACCAATACACTTGTCATTTGACAAGGTCAATACATCACCCACTTTAACATCTAATCTATTGTTTTCAATTTCACCTACTCTTAATTTAGGGCCTTGTAAATCACCAAGTATAGCTACAGTACATCCTAATTCTTTATTGATACCTCTGATATTGTCAATAATTTTTTTCTTGTCTTCATGACTACCATGAGAAAAATTTAAACGAAACACATTCACTCCGGCAATCACTAAAGCTTTTAATTGATCATAGGTTTCACAAGCAGGACCTACAGTAGCTACGATCTTTGTTTTGTGGTGTGTTGGTTTGTAAGTTGGTTGACTCATTTTGTTTTTATTGGGGATTTAACTAGCTAATATTTTTACAATTTTCATCCACTCGTCTGATATTTTTTGTTTTGCTTTTACAGCATTATCTAAAGGAGTATATTTTAATTTATTGTCTTCAATTCCTACCATCACATTATGTGTACCATTTAATAAACATTCTACAGCATGGTAGCCCATTCTGCTTGCAATTAATCTATCCAAGCAACTTGGCGATCCACCTCTTTGAATATGTCCTAAAATACACACTCTAATATCTGCGTTAGGTAATCTTTGTTTTAAGAAATCGCCTACCTGTGTACCGCCTCCAAACTCATCACCTTCAGCAACAACCACTAGGTTTACTAATTTCTTTCTTTTTTCTTTCTCAGTTAAAGAAGCAACTAAAGCTTCCATATCTGTTTTAGATTCTGGAATCAAAATATTTTCTGCACCAGTTGCGATACCACTATGTAAAGCGATATATCCTGCGTCTCTTCCCATTACTTCCACCACAAATAATCTGTCGTGTGCATCTGCAGTATCTCTAATTTTATCAATAGCCTCAACAGCTGTATTAACTGCTGTGTCAAAACCAATAGTAAAATCAGATCCTGCAATATCTTTATCGATTGTTCCAGGTAAACCAATACAAGGAATGTCAAATTCGTTACTAAATTTTTGTGCACCTTTAAAACTACCGTCACCACCTATGACAACGATCCCGTCAATCCCTCTTTTTTTAAGATTATTATAGGCAATTTGACGTCCTTCAGGAGTGAAGAAGTCTTTGGATCTTGCAGTCTTTAAAATAGTACCACCTCTTTGAATAATATTGCCTACCGATTTTGAGTCCATTTGAAAGATATCATCTTCAATCATTCCATTATAGCCTCTAGTAACCCCAAAAACCTCTAAACCATGATAAATACCTGTTCTAACTACAGCTCTGATAGCGGCATTCATACCGGGGGCGTCTCCACCAGAAGTTAAAACGGCAATTTTGTTGACTTTTTTAGTAGACATAATTTTTGAGTTATTCTTTAAAGCATTGATTAACAATTAGCAATCAATACACTATCGATTAAACGGAGCCCCAAATTTAAACATTTGGAAGCAATTAACCACCGAATAACTAAAATGTGGGTATTTTTCTGCTTTTTTACAAGCAAATGTTAGTTTTGGGTATATCTATTTAGACTCCAAAGCCACTAAATCATTGAAAGCAAGTTCATATTCCTTATTCATAGATCGAATCAAGGCATTTTTATCGTGATATGCTTTTTCAATTGATTTTAGCTTTTCTGCATCTGCATAAATTGCTGGATCTGCCATCTGAATTTCAATGTCGGCCTTCTCTTTATTTAAGGTTTCGATATTGTGTTCAATTTGAGCGATAGCTTTCTGCAGTTTTTGAATTTGTTTTTGTAAGTCTTTGTCTATTGGGCCAACAGGTTTTACTGGCTCAACAGGTTTTTCTTCTTTAATAGGTTTTGCTTTTACTGTTTCTGGAGCGTTCGATTTTTGTTTCGCCATACGCTCTTTCCATTCTACCCATTCATTATAATCACCTTTGAATTCAATAATTTTCTCGTCTTCTATTTCCCAAATCTTATTGGCTGTTTTAGAGATAAAATATCTATCGTGACTTACTAATATGATGGAGCCGTCATATTTAGTTAAAGCCTCGGCTAATAATTCTACTGTGGCCATGTCCAAGTGGTTAGTAGGTTCATCCAACATTAAAAAATTGGCTTTGCTAATAATGGTTTTGGTCAATGCTACTCTGGCTTTTTCACCTCCACTTAATATTTTAATTCTTTTGTCTACATCATCACCACCAAATAAGAAACATCCTAATAGTGCTCTTAATTCAAGATCTGTTTTTTTAGTACCACATTCTTGTACTTCTTGTAGAATAGTATTATTTAAATTCAATGATTCTAATTGGTGCTGTGCGTAAAAGCTTTCATCTACATTATGCCCCCAAACTCTTTCCCCTTCAAAACTTTCCATACCTGCTACAATTCTTAGCAGGGTGGACTTTCCTTTACCATTCGCTCCAATTAAAGCAATTTTATCACCTCTTTCAATTTCAGCAAAAGCATTCTCTAAAATGGTTAGGGTAGGATATGTTTTACTAACACCTTTTAAGTCTACTAAAACCTTTCCTGGAGTTTTATCTACAGCAAAATTGATTTTAATATTTGGTCGCTCTAATTGTACATCTTCAATTACATCTAATCTGTCCAATCGCTTCTGAATAGATTGTGCTTGCGCAGCTTTCGAAGCCTTTGCTTTAAATCTTTCAATAAACCTTTCTTGTTGACGGATATAATCTTGTTGGTTTTCAAAGGCTCTTTGTTGAATTTCAATTCTCTGTACTTTCTCTACTTCATAATATTCATAATCACCCGTATAGAAATTTAATTGTTGTTGGTATACTTCAACAATTTTATTCACCATCTTATTTAAAAAGAATTTATCGTGACTGACAATCACTACACTTCCTTTATAATGTAATAAATACTTTTCCAACCATTCGATACTAGGTAAGTCCAAGTGGTTGGTAGGCTCATCCAGTAATAAAACATCAGGTGCTTGTAAAATCATTTTAGCTAATAGCACACGCATTCTCCAACCCCCACTAAATTCTTTATAAGGTCGTCCTAAATCTTTAGTAGTAAATCCTAAGCCATGTAAAACTTCTTCAGCCTTATGATTAATATTATAACCGTCTAAGACATCAATTTCGTGTAAGGCATCGGTATACTTTATTAATAAATCATTGTCTTCTGGATTGGCTTCTAATTCTATACCTAATTGTTCTACTTCTTTTTCTAATTCCTTTACTCTTTCAAAAGCTCCTAAAGCCACTTCTGTAATAGTTTCATTGGTATCAAAACTTAATAAATCTTGGTGTAAATAGCCAATGGTGGTGTCTTTGCCTTTTTCAACCGTTCCTTTAGAAGGAGTGTATTGCCCCACCAATAATTTCAAAATGGTTGATTTCCCGGTTCCGTTGTATCCAATTAGGCCAATTCTTTCTCCGGGCTGAATATGCCAAGTGGCATCTGTGATGATGGCTCTTGCGCCAAATTCGAAGGTTACATTTTGAAGGCCTATTAACATATCTTTATTTTCAGACCGCAAAGTTAGCGTCTTGAACTGTCTAAATATGCATAAATTTGAAAAAATTATCCCTAGTGAAATATTTAATTGTCATCATTGCCGTTTTTTTGATGGGTTGTGAAAACAACAATAAGCTAACTGAGGAAACCATTTTATGGGAGTTTCATCCTAAAAATCATCAAGAGCAGTGGGATCTACAGGCTTTTCAATTGATCAATGAATACCAAACAATCCAAAATAATTTTAATGTAAATGATACCCTGTCATTAAAAACTGCGGTTCAACAATTAATCAATACTACCGATACTTTAATAGCACATACTAATACTGTAGATTCGCTAACTCAGAATATTTGGATGGCAGGTTTACAATCTTTTCGAAACGAATTAGAGGCATTGATTTTAGAACCAGACCCTGTTTTAATGCAAGATCAATGGAATATGTCTACTATAGCATTCATTCATTTTTTAGCAGACATCGGGTACACTAAAACCAATTTGTATATTTTCCAAATTACTCAAGATGAAAAAGACATTTATTGGGTAGGGGATTCCAAAACAAGTAAAAATCCATTTGATCAAAAAGATAGAAAAGAATACAAGGCAAATTTCACACTACAAGAACCTTAAGTTTTATTCTATTGGTGGGGGAGTATAGCTTACTATTATTTTAGCATTGGTCTTGTTAGTAGAGGTAATAAAAAGTTCTTGCCTATTGCCGCCTTCTTTTAATACTAATAAAGCGGTGTTTGGAGGGACTGTACCCATATTATGCGCAACAATAATAATCTCGTGTTCGTTTACTGCCTCATTCATTGTAAATTCTAAATGAATCGCTTTATAGCTTAAACGCTTTTTACTGATTAGTAATTTCTTGTTGTCGTAAACAATAATGGTATCGTTGTCGATGGTTCCATTGTCGTATAAGTCAATACTAAATTGCTTGCTATTGGTCAGTATTTTTTTGGCTAATTTATTTTCTCTTCCCACTAAAACCCAAGGTATAGTTTGAAATCCATTGCCTTGCTTAATTCTAATTTCTTTCTCTATATCTTCCGGTTCGTTTAAAATGGTCTCTTCCATTACAGGCTCTTCTTTTACACTATTTACTTGTGCATTTTGAATAGCATTATTTAAATTTTCAGGTGTTGCTTTCGTTTTTTGAGCAATGATTTCTTTGCCAGATTTGGATGTCTCTTTATTAGACTTTGGAACTATAATTTTCTCGCTCGTCTTTGTAGGGATATTGTTAACAGAAAGAACTTGTTTAGGCACTTCAGTAATTTTTGAACTAGGGGCAGAACTTGGTTTTATATTATTCTTTTTGCTATTTTTTTCTGCCACTATTAATTGTTGGATAGGTATTTCTTTTTCAAGATACACTTTACCACCACCGCAATCTCTTCCAGTTTTTTTGTTGTAAGAAGTATAAGTGCCTTCTATAATTTCATGTCCTCTCAAATTTTTGTAGATCATGAAATTATTCATCAAGCAAGGAGCATAATTTTCTTGAATCTTAAGATCTAAAAAACCTTGTTCTTCAATATGTACTAATTGTGTTATTTTATCTAAATTTCCAGAAGCGTAGGCTTGTGCCGAAAATTCCTTACTAAGTTTTGTATAACTACTAATTGTCAATTGATTATTTGGACCTTGTGTTATATCCATTTCATAGCTGTACACTTTGCCAAAAGGACTATTATTGGGGGTGAAATATCCTTTCCATTTGCCTTCTAATTGCTGTGCAAATAGGGTATTTGTACCAAAGCAGTAAATAAGGAAAATGTACAAAACTCTCATGTAGCAAATCTAAGGAATTTTGCTACCTTTGCGCTCTTATATATAGTAACAAAACATGGTTCAAATTCAATTCCCAGACGGCGCAGTAAGATCCTATGAAAAAGGAATCACTGCATTAGGTATTGCCAAATCTATTAGTGAAGGATTGGCAAAAAAAGTTTTAGCGGCTTCTGTAAACGGAGAAGTATGGGATGCCACGCGTCCTATTAACCAAGATGCCGCTTTAAAATTATTCACCTGGGATGATGCTGATGGAAAATCTACTTTCTGGCATTCTTCTGCACACTTATTAGCAGAAGCGGTAGAAATGCAATTCCCTGGTGCTAAGTTTTGGGTAGGACCGGCTGTTGAAAAAGGTTTTTACTATGATATTGATTTGGGAGCTAATCAAATTAAAGAAGAAGATGTTATTGCTCTAGAGAAAAAAATGAATGAACTAGCAAAACAAGCTAATGCCTATATCCGCAAGGAAATGACGAAAGCAGAAGCAGTTGCTTATTTCACGGAGAAAGGCGATGAATATAAATTAGATTTATTATCAGGTTTAGAAGACGGGACAATTACTTTTTATACGCAAGGTCAGTTTACTGATTTATGTCGTGGACCACATATTCCTAATACCGGCGCCATTAAAGCTATTAAAATTACCAATATTGCTGGTGCGTTTTGGAAAGGTGACGAGAAAAACAAAATGTTGACAAGGGTTTATGGTGTGACATTCCCTAACCAAAAAGAATTAGATGAATACTTGCTTTTATTAGAAGAAGCAAAGAAAAGAGATCACAGAAAATTAGGAAAAGAATTAGGTATCTATACTATGGATGATGATGTTGGGCCAGGTCTTCCTTTATGGATGCCAAATGGTACTATCATTATTGAAGAGTTAGAAGGTCTAGCAAAAGAGACAGAAGAAGCGGCAGGATACAAGCGTGTTGTAACGCCACATATTGCTAAGGAAAGCATGTATATCACTAGTGGTCACTTGCCTTATTATCAAGATAGTATGTTCCCTCCAATGGAATTGGATGGCACTAAATATTACTTGAAAGCAATGAACTGTCCGCATCACCATAAAATATTTGATGCAGAACCTAAGAGCTATAAAGACATGCCATTGAGATTAGCTGAATATGGTACTTGTTATCGTTATGAGCAATCAGGTGAGTTATTTGGTTTAATGCGTGTGCGATGTTTGCACATGAACGATGCGCATATATATTGTACCAAAGAACAATTTGCAGCAGAGTTCCGTGCAGTAAATGACATGTATTTGAAGTATTTCAAAATATTTGGAATTGACAAATATGTAATGCGTTTAAGTTTACACGATCCAGCGAAATTGGGCCAGAAATATATTAATGAACCGGAACTTTGGTTAGAAACCGAAGCCATGGTTCGTGCGGTATTAATTGAAACGGGCACTCCATTCGTTGAAGTGCAAGATGAGGGTGCATTTTATGGACCAAAGATTGACGTTCAAATTTGGAGTGTAATTGGTAGAGAGTTTACTTTAGCTACTAACCAAGTGGATTTTGCACAAGGAAAACGCTTCAACTTAAATTTCACTAATAAAGACAACGAGCCTGAAACTCCGTTGATTATACATCGTGCACCGCTGGGTACACACGAACGTTTTATTGGTTTCTTATTAGAGCATTATGCAGGTAAATTCCCTGTATGGTTGGCTCCTTTACAAGTTAAAATCTTGCCAATTAGTGATAAGTTTATGCCCTATGCTCAGGAAGTTTTTGCTCAATTCAAGAAAGCTGGAGTGCGAGTAGAAATAGATGACCGTAATGAAAAAATTGGGAAGAAGATCCGAGATACCGAAATTATGAAAGTGCCTTATATGTTGGTAATTGGCGAGAAAGAAGTGGCGGAAAGCAAGCTTTCTGTTCGTCGTCAAGGAAAAGGAGACCTAGGAATGTTGGACAAAAACGAGTTCTTAGCTAAAGTAGTTGAAGAAATCGAAGAGAGAATGGCTCCAGAAGCATAACAATGACTATCTTTACAAAACAATAAACAACGTTTTAACAATTAATGGCATTACCTAACAGAGGACCCAGATTTAACCCAAGGTTTCAAAGACAACAAGAACCAGAGCATCGTATTAATGATCGTATTCGTGTACCACAAATTAGATTGGTTGGAGACAATATCGAAGTAGGTGTATACAATACACAAGATGCTTTGAAAATCGCTGCTGATCAAGGTTTGGACTTAGTAGAAATTTCTCCTACAGCCGATCCGCCAGTATGTAAAGTTATAGATTACAAGAAATTTCTTTACGAGAAAAAGCGTAAGGAAAAAGAGATGAAAGCGAATTCTAAGCAATCAGAAATTAAAGAAATTCGTTTTACTCCAGGAACTGACGATCATGATTTTGACTTTAAAGCAAAACACGCAGAGAAGTTTTTACAAGACGGTAATAAAGTGAAAGCATATGTTCAATTTAAAGGACGTGCGATCATGTTCCAAGATAGAGGTCAATTACTTTTATTAAAATTCGCAGAAAGATTAGCTGAAGTAGGTACTTTAGAAAGCATGCCAAAATTAGAAGGTAAAAGAATGTTTGCCATCTTCCAACCTAAAACAGGAAGTAAGAAGAAGGCTGCTCCTTCTAACTAATTGGTTATCAATATAAATTTTGAAATGAGTCTCCAAAAAGGGACTCATTTTTTTTGGCTAATATGCATATAGACTGTACCTTTGCCATCCATTTCCCACAAGGCCCAATAAGTGTATTACCTGAGTAGTACCGCCAGCAGGGAGTAATCGATAAGATTATAATAATGCCAAAAGTAAAAACTAACTCAAGCGCAAAGAAGCGTTTTAAAGTTACTGGTACAGGTGAAATCACCTACCAAAAAGCGTTCAAAAGACACATCCTTACAAAGAAATCAACTAAGCGTAAAAGAGCAATGAGACAAAAAGGTCTTGTAGGTTCTACTAATAAAGATTTCGTTTTACGTTTATTAAGATTGAAAGGATAATTCCTCCGATTTTTAAATCAAACACATTTAAATTAACCGAGTCGAAGTCTTGAGACCGAAGATTCAATAAAATATTAATTATGCCACGTTCAAAAAATGCCGTTGCATCTAGAGCAAGAAGAAAGAAAATATTAGACCAAGCAAAAGGTTTCTATGGTAAGCGTAAAAACGTATATACCGTTGCCAAAAACGTATTAGAGAAAGGTTTAACTTACTCTTATGTTGGTCGTAAATTGAAGAAGCGTGAATACCGCAGTTTATGGATTGCGCGTATTAATGCAGCTGTAAGAGAAGAAGGATTAACTTATAGCCAATTCATTAACTTATTAGCAAAGAAAGGATCTGATTTAAACCGTAAAGTATTGGCAGATTTAGCAATGAATGAGCCAGCTACTTTCAAGGCTTTGATTCAATCTGTGAAGTAGTTTCTTGAGCAGAGTCCCTTCGGAGACGCTGAAAAGAATTTTAAAAATGAGTCTCCCAACGGAGGCTCATTTTTTTTGTCCCCAATATCCTTTCAAAGAACTATTTTTGTACTCATAAAAATAACAGCTAACAACCCCAGCTTAATTAATGAACAATACCTACACCTCTCTGGTAAAACAGACATTCCATTTTCCTCAAGAAGGCTTTGATGTTAATGATAATGGTTATTTGGAATTTAATGGTCTTGATTTAAAAGCCATTATTGAAAAACATGGTACTCCTTTAAAATTAACTTACTTACCAAAAATTGGTATGCAAATTAATAAGGCAAAAAAAATGTTTGCTGATGCTTTTAAGAAGCATAAATATGAGGGTCAATATTTTTATTGTTATTGCACCAAGAGTTCTCACTTTTCTTTTGTAGTAGAAGAGGCTTTATCACATGGAGTACATTTAGAAACTTCTTATGCATATGATATTGAAATTATCAATCAATTATACAAAAGAAGAAAGATCAATAAAGATATCTTTGTTATCTGCAATGGGTATAAGCAAAAAACATATACTAGCAGAATCACTAAATTGATCAATACAGGTTTTAAAAATGTTATTCCAGTATTAGATAATGTAGAAGAATTACAGTTTTATAAACGTAATGCGAAACAACCATTTAAGGTGGGAATTAGAGTAGCTGCAGAAGAAGAGCCTAGTTTCCCTTTTTACACATCTAGATTAGGTATTAGAGCTAAAGACATTCTGGAGTTTTATGTGGATGAGATTGAAGGCTATGAAGATAAATTCCAATTAAAGATGTTGCACATCTTTTTGAATAAAGGTATTAAAGACGATATCTATTACTGGTCTGAATTAAATAAGATCATCAATTTATATTGTCAATTAAAAAAGATCTGTCCAGAATTAGATTCTATCAATATTGGTGGTGGTTTCCCTATTAAGCATTCTTTAGGATTTGAATATGATTACAACTTCATGATTAATGAAATTGTATCAAATATTAAGAAAGCTTGTAAGAAAGCGAAAGTGCCTATGCCAAATATCTATACAGAGTTTGGAAGTTACACAGTGGGTGAGAGTATGGCGCATATTTATAAAGTATTGGCCGAGAAAAAACAAAACGATAGAGAGTGTTGGTATATGATCGATTCTTCTTTTATTACAACTCTTCCAGATACCTGGGGCATTGGTGAGAAGTTTTTAATGCTTCCAGTGAATAAATGGGAGAATGATTACCAACGTGTGGTCTTGGGAGGAATTACTTGTGATAGTCATGATTATTACGATTCAGAAGAACATATTAATGAGGTATTCTTGCCAAAATTAAAAGATGCAGAGAAAGGGGAGAAAGTGGAGGAGAATAGCGAATCATTATATGTAGGTTTCTTCCATACAGGTGCATACCAAGATCAAATAAGTGGTTATGGTGGTATCAAACATTGTTTGATTCCTTCCCCTAAGCATGTAATTGTAGAGAAAGATCCTAAAACAGGAAAATTGGTTGATTGGGTGTACGCTAAAGAGCAATCTGCCCAGTCCATGTTGAAAATTTTAGGATACCTGCGTTAAGCTAAATACTATAAAATATTATCCTATCTAAAGGCCTCATTTTGAGGCCTTTTTTAGTCTTTTTAGGCCATTATGGCTTAAAAATGCCTATGTTAAGCCTTTGTTAAGCGCCAAAATGACGTTAAAACAAATTTGTAAGGGATTTTAAAAATCCCTAATTTTGGTACAAATAGATGAGATATGTACCCCGCAGAGATAGTTTTACCAATGAAAGCAGAGTTAGTAGATAATGGTTTTGAAGATCTAAGAACAGCAGCAGAAGTTGAACAAGCAGTGAAACAAGATGGTACAACATTAGTTGTGATAAATTCAGTTTGTGGTTGTTCAGCAGGAGCATGTAGACCAGGTGTTTTAATGGCTGTTGCAAATTCAACTATTAAACCAGACAGAATCACTACTAGCTTCGCAGGATTCGATATGGAAGCAGTGAATAAAGTAAGAGAATATCATTTACCTTATCCACCATCTTCTCCAGCTATCGCACTATTTAAAAATGGAGAATTAGTTAGTATGGTGGAAAGACATCATATTGAAGGTACTCCGGCTCAAGTGATCGCACAGCATTTAATTTCGATGTTCAAAGAACATTGTAATTAGTAAAAATAATAAAGGGTTTTTGTTTTTAGATGGGTTAGTAAAATACGGCCGCACTTTCTAGTGTGGCCCTTTTTTTTCGTATCATTGCATATACAATTATTCATATTTTATGTATCCCAATTTATACTTCTTAATTCGTGATATTTTTGGCATTCAATTGAGTGGGTTACAATTAGTAAACACCTTCGGATTCTTTGTGGCATTGGCTTTCGTGGGATCTGGATTTGTATTGTATAGTGAATTAAAGCGTAAAGAACAATTAGGTGAATTTATATCGATCGAAGAAGAAATCATCATTGGCGCACCTGCTTCTTGGGGTGAATTAGCTACTAGTTTGGTCTTTGGTTTTTTGTTTGGATATAAATTGATTGGAGCGTTTGTAATCGAAGAAGCTTTATCCAATCCTCAATTATTTATATTATCTACCCAAGGAAGTGCTGGGGCAGGTATTTTGGTAGCTGGTATAATGACCTATTTAAAGTGGAGAGAAAAAGACAAGGTAAAATTAGCAATGCCAGAAAAAAAGAAATTTTTAGTTTGGCCGCATGATAGAGTGGGAGACATTGTTTTACAAGCAGCACTTTGGGGTTTTATTGGTGCAAAGATTTTTCATAATCTAGAAAACTTAAATGATTTTGCTAAAGATCCTTGGGGTTCTTTGATTGCATTTTCTGGATTAACATTTTATGGAGGTTTAATTGTTGCAACAATTGCAATCATCATCTACATAAAAAAATATAATATTCGTGTAATTCATTTTGCAGATGCAATGGCACCTACTATGTTATTTGCATATGCAGCTGGTAGAATTGGGTGCCATATGAGTGGTGATGGAGACTGGGGAATTGTCAATTTACACCCCAAGCCATTTTCCTGGTTACCAGATTGGGCATGGGCTTACCAATATCCTCATAATGTGGTGAATGAAGGGGTGAGAATTGCCGGTTGTTTTGGAAACTATTGTAATGAATTGCCTTTGCCTGTTTACCCAACCACATTCTTTGAAATTATTGGCACTTTTGCTTTATTCCTAATGATGTGGTCTTTCCGTAAAAAAGTACGTCAACCTGGTATTTTGACTGGTGTTTACTTGGTTTTTGCAGGAGTGGAACGTTTATTGGTAGAGCAAATCAGGGTTAATAATAAGTATGAATTTTTGCCTTTTCAACCCACACAAGCCGAGCTAATCTCTGTTCTGCTCATCCTTTGCGGAATAGTTTTTTTATTAAAATCCAAGACTTGGTTTAAATTAGATCAATCAACAAAATAATTCATTTATAAAATTAGCATATGCCATCATTTGATATTTCAAGTACAGTAGACATTCAAACCTTAGATAACGCTGTGAATGTTGTCAAAAAAGAAATCACCAATCGCTTTGATTTTAAAGGGATTCACGTGGTTATTGACCTTAATAAAAAAGACTATTTAATTAAATTAGAGTCAGACTCTGAAATGAAAGTGCAGCAGATAGTAGATGTACTTTTAAGCAGATCTATTAAGCAAGGCATTGACTCTAATGCTTTTGATTTGGAGAAAGAACCACAACCAAGTGGCAAAATCTTTAAAAAAGACGTCCCAGTTAGAAATGGCCTTAAACAAGAAGATGCTAAGAAAATAGTTAAATTCATCAAAGACAAGGGACTTAAAGTGCAAACAGCTATTATGGACGATATTATTCGTGTAACAGGCAAGAAAATTGATGATTTACAAGAAGTTATAGCTGCTTGTAGAGGGGAGAATTTCGGAGTTCCTTTGCAATACGAGAATATGAAGTCTTAATTGGGCTAAAATGCCATAAAATTTGGTCAAAAACCTGTTTTGGCCTACCTTTGCAACCTATTCAATAATTGTACGGCAAAAACCGTGCTTCCTTAAAAATTCATATTATGAAACAAGGTGTCCACCCAGAAAGCTATCGTTTTGTTGTTTTCAAAGACATGTCAAACGGTACATCTTTTTTAGGTAAATCATGCGCTCAAACTAAAGAAACTATTCAATTCGAAGACGGTAACGAATACCCAGTTATCAAATTGGAGATTTCTAACACTTCACATCCTTTTTACACTGGTAAAAACATGTTAGTGGATACAGCTGGTCGTATTGACAAGTTCAACAAGCGTTACGCGAAAAAAGCATAAAATTGAGCGCTTTACAGCCTCTATTTTTATAAAATTCCAAAACCCTTTCTTGCTAATTGTAAGAGAGGGTTTTGATTTTTTACCCCCACCAATACTTACCTTTGTTATTCCAATAAAAGTTTATGCAAAAATTAGATATACTAGCCTTTGGCGCGCACCCAGATGATGTTGAGTTAGGCTGTGCTGGAACTATTTTAGCGGCAGTGGCAGAAGGGAAAAAAGTAGGTATTATTGATTTAACCAAAGGGGAACTTGGTACAAGAGGCACTACTTCTATTAGATTAAAAGAAGCACAATTAGCAAGTCAAGTTTTAGGAGTTGATGTAAGAGATAATTTAGGAATGGCAGATGGTTTTTTCAAGAACGATCAAGAGCATCAATTTGCGATTATTGAATGTATTAGAAGATTCCAACCAACCATAGTATTATGTAATGCTCCAGAAGATAGACATCCCGATCATGGACGTGCAGCAAGCCTTGTAGCTGATGCATGTTTTTTATCAGGGTTATCAAAAATTCAATCTACACATAATGGAGTGGCACAAACTGCATGGAGACCTTCTAATGTTTTTCATTACATACAATCTAGAAATTTAACGCCAAGTTTTGTGGTGGATATAAGTGCACATATGGATAAAAAAATGGAATCTATACTTGCGCATTCATCTCAGTTTTATGACCCACAATCTAAAGAGCCATCTACTTTTATTTCGGGTAATTCTTTTTTAGAATTTGTAAAAGGAAGAGCCAAAGAGTTGGGCCAGCAAATAGGCGTTGATTACGCAGAAGGATTTATTTCTAACAAAATTATAGGTGTCAAAAGTTTTGATGGCATCATTCAAAATAAAACTTAATCAAATGGCAATTGTTAAAGTTGGATTAATTCAAATGACTTGTAGTGCTGATGTAAATGCAAACAAGCAAAAGGCAGTAGAGAAAATTAAGGAAGCTGCAAAATCTGGAGCTAATATTATTTGTCTACAAGAATTATATACATCATTGTATTTCTGTGATGTAGAAGCGTATGAAAATTTTAAATTAGCAGAACCTATTCCTGGAAAAACAACTGATGAATTAAGTGCCTTAGCAAAATCTTTAGGAGTGGTTATTATCGCTTCATTATTTGAAAAAAGAGCTGAAGGATTATACCATAATACCACTGCAGTCCTTGATGCAGATGGTACATATTTAGGCAAATATCGTAAGATGCATATTCCTGATGACCCAGCTTATTATGAAAAATTTTATTTCACTCCAGGTGATTTAGGGTACAAGGTTTTTAAAACCAAATTTGCCACTATTGGAGTTTTAATATGTTGGGATCAATGGTATCCTGAGGCTGCTCGTATAACAAGTTTAATGGGTGCTGAAATGTTATTTTATCCAACAGCTATTGGTTGGGCAACTGCTCAAGATGAAGCAACTAATACAGAACAATACAATGCTTGGCAGACAATACAAAGAAGTCATGCTGTAGCAAATGGGGTTCCTGTGATTAGTGTAAATAGAGTTGGTTTAGAACAAGATGGTTTGATGAAGTTCTGGGGTGGTAGTTTTGTGAGCAATCCATTTGGTACATTATTGTACAAAGCTTCACATGATCAAGAAGAAGTGGCTGTAATAGATATTGATACTGAGAAATCAGATAGCTATAGAACACATTGGCCATTTTTAAGAGATAGAAGAATTGATTCTTATAGCCCTATTGTAAAAAGATATATTGACGATGAAGAATAATACCTTAGAAATATTTGCTGGTCAAACACCCAAATCTTTAGGGTATAGCTTTCCAGCAGAATTTGCGAAGCAGGATGCTACTTGGTTAAGTTGGCCTCATAAAGAAGAGAGCTGGCCTGGGAAAATTGCTAGCATTTATCCTTCTTATTGTGCTTTTGTTAAAACGGTAGCATTAACTCAAAGAGTGAATATTAATGTAGGTACAGATAAGATGCGTCAGGCTGCAGCTAAAATGCTTGAATTAGCAGGCGTGGAAATGAGTAAAGTGCAATTTTATTTACATCCTACAAATGATGCTTGGTGCAGAGACCATGGACCAAGTTTTTTAATTAGAAATAATCCAGATCATCCAAAAGCAATTGTTGATTGGAATATTAATGCATGGGGTGGAAAATATCCTCCATATGATTTAGATGATGTTATACCAACAAGAATTGCAGAACAAATGAACCTGCCTGTTTTTTATCCTGATATCATTATGGAGGGAGGATCGGTAGATTTTAATGGTGCTGGTACTGTAATTACTTCAACTTGTTGTTTATTGAATCCTAATAGAAATCCACATTTAAATAAAACACAAATAGAAAAATACTTAGGAGATTATTATGGAATTGAACAAGTATTATGGGTGTCTGAAGGAATTGTTGGAGACGATACTGATGGTCATATTGACGATACTGTAAGATTTGTGAATGAAGACACTGTATTGACTGTTGTTGAGTCTAATGTGCTTTCTGAAAATTTTGATTTATTGCAACAAAATTTAAAAGAACTACAATCGATGAGATTGGCCAATGGTAAACAATTAAATATTGTTGAATTACCTATGCCAGCAGATGTAATTTATGAGGGTCAATTATTGCCAGCATCTTATGCGAATTTTTATATTAGTAATGGTCATATAATTGTACCTACATATCGTTGTGCACAAGACGATAAAGCTATGCAAATAATTCAATCTTGTTTTCCAACCAGAGAAGTGGTAGGTATCGATTCAACTGATATCATTTGGGGTTTAGGTAGTTTCCATTGTTTAAGTCAACAAGAACCAAGTATTTAATTTTGTTTATGTCTATCAAATCTATTCTAATTAACTCTTTGTTTGTATCTATATTATTAGTAGCATGTAATAGTTTTCAATATCAATCCACAAATAGATTCTATAAAAAACAAACCAAAGCTCTAGTAAAGCAAATTAGAATGGAACCTTCTTTGCAAATTGTGAATGATTTGACCTCTGCCAAACAATGGGTAGGGACAACTAATTTTGATTTACGCAAGCCTAATTTTGTAATCATTCATCATACTGCACAAAATTCTTGTGAACAAACATTAAGAACTTTTACATTAGAAAGAACCAAGGTAAGTGCGCATTATGTAATATGCAAGGATGGTACCATACATCATATGTTGAATGATTATATGCGAGCTTGGCATGGAGGATTAGCTAAATGGGGTAATAATACCGATATTAATTCAAGTTCCATTGGTATAGAAATTGACAACAATGGTTTTGAGCCATTTGAAACTGCTCAAATAAATAGTCTTATATCTCTTTTAGAAAAATTGAAAAGTCAATATAAAATACCCGCTGAAAATTTTATAGGGCATGGTGATATTGCCCCTAAAAGAAAAGTAGATCCCAATATTCATTTCCCTTGGAATCAATTAGCCATAAATGGTTATGGGGTTTGGTATACTCCAGATACATCAAAAAATTTAACAGAAGGTTTAAGTATTCCAATGGCTTTATCTATTGTAGGTTATGACGTGACAGATACTACTGCTGCTATACTTGCTTTTAAGCGTCATTTTAGACAAGATAGTACTGTCCTTATTTCTGAGGCGGACAAGTCTGTTTTGTCTCAATTAGTTCAAAGAAAGCTTAATCCTAATAGGTAAAATTGTTCCATTAAATTTATTTCGATTTATTTGTACACTAACAAATGTTAGCGTAAATTTATACAAATTACATTTGTATGGATTTTAGTTTTACCGAAGAGCAGTTAATGATACAAAAAGCTGCCAGAGAATTTGCACAACAACAATGTTTGCCAGGCGTAATTGATCGAGATGAAAAGCAAATGGTTCCCAAAGAACAATTATTGCAATTAGCCAATTTGGGTTTTATGGGCATGATGGTTAGTCCTGATTATGGTGGTGCTGGTATGGATACCATTAGTTATGTTCTAGCAATGGAAGAAATTAGTAAAGTGGATTCCAGCGTAAGTGTTGCCATGAGTGTGAATAATAGTTTAGTTTGCTGGGGTTTGGAAAATTTTGCCAATGAAGCACAAAAGCAACAATATCTAGTTCCCTTAGCACAAGGTAAAAAAGACAATCAATTATATATTGGTGCATTCTTATTGAGTGAACCAGAAGCAGGTAGCGATGCAACGCATCAGCATACTGAAGCAAAAGATATGGGCGACCATTATGTCATTAATGGTATTAAGAATTGGATTACCAATGGATCAACAGCAAGTGTATATTTAGTAATAGCACAAACTGATTATACCAAAGGGCATAAAGGCATCAATGCTTTTATAGTGGAGAAAGATACTCCAGGTATTACTGTGGGGGTTAAAGAAAATAAATTAGGAATCAGAGGTAGTGATACACATGCTATTTCTTTTACAGATGTGAAAGTGTCTAAAGCCAATAGAATAGGAGAGGAAGGATTTGGTTTTAATTTTGCTATGAAAACTTTAAATGGTGGAAGAATTGGGATAGCTGCACAAGCTTTGGGAATTGCGAGTGGTGCATATGATTTAGCATTGGCATATAGTAAACAAAGAAAAACTTTTGGCAAGCCTATTCACGAACATCAAGCAATTCAATTTAAATTAGCCGAAATGGCTACTCGAATTGAGACTGCAAGATTGCTTTGTTTAAAAGCAGCTTGGGAGAAAGACCAACACCTTGATTACACCACCAGCGCTGCAATGGCTAAATTACATGCTAGTGATACTGCCATGTGGGTGACAACAGAAGCTGTTCAGGTTCATGGAGGTTATGGTTTTGTTAAAGAGTTTCATGTGGAGCGATTAATGCGTGATGCTAAGATTACACAGATATATGAAGGGACAAGTGAAATTCAAAAGATGGTGATTGGTAGAAGCATAACAAAGTAGTAGCTTTGCAATCAATAATCTATTTAGCATGTCTGTAAATGTAGAAGCATATCAGTCTGTTCATAAAGAACTTTTGTCTAATAATGTTCAATTAATTGCAGTAAGCAAAACCAAGCCCAATAGCGATATAATGGAATTATATGATCTTGGGCATCGCGCTTTTGGAGAGAATTATGTGCAAGAATTAGTTGATAAAGCAGATCAATTACCTAAAGATATTCTATGGCATTTTATCGGACATTTACAATCTAATAAGGTTAAATACATTGCACCTTTTGTTCATTTAATACATGGGGTAGATTCGGAAAAGTTATTACAAGAAATCAATAAACAAGCAATTAAAAATAATCGAATCATTGATTGTTTGTTACAAGTACATATTGCATCTGAAGAAACCAAATTTGGATTTGATGCTGCTAGTATTGACGAGTTAGTTC